>NZ_BAAGTD010000017.1:0-148989 GCF_054782095.1 Streptomyces capparidis
ACCGGGCCGGACGCGCGGCCCGCGCCGGCGCCCGCGCCCGCCCGCTCCCCCGCGCCCGGCGGCGGCCCGTCGCCGCTGCCCCGCCGGGTCCCGCAGACCAGCCTGGTGGCGGAGCTGCGCCGCCAGGCGGCGCCGGAGGACCCGGCGCCCGACCGCCCGGCCGACGACGCCCCGTCGCCGCGGGAGGCCGCCTCCGCCCTGTCCGCGTTCCAGCGCGGCACGCACCGGGCCCGCACCGCCGACGACCCGCCGGACGGCGGCGGCACCGCGGACACCGCCGCCGGGACCGGCCCGCGCGGCACCCGGCCGACCGGGCGACCGGGGCCGGCCGGGCCCCCAGAGCCGACCCAGCATCGAGAGCCGACCGAGGACGCATGATGACGCACCCCAGCCCCGCCACCCACAGCCAGCTCGACCAGTTGCTCACCGGCCTGGTGGAGCGGGTCGCCGATGTGCGCCACGCCGTGGTGATGTCGGAGGACGGCCTGGTGGTGGCCAAGTCGACCTCCTTCCCCCGCCCGGAGGCCGAGCGCCTCGCCGCCAGCTCCACCGGCCTGATGAGCCTGGGCCGCGGGGTGTGCGCCGACTTCGGCGGCGGGGCCGTGCGGCAGGCGCTCATCGAGATGCACCACGGCTTCCTGATCATCACCTCGGCGGGCGCCGGGGCGCAGCTCGCGGTGCTCACCACCGGGGGCGCGGACGTCGGCGTGGTCGCGTACGAGATGAACATGCTGGTGAAGAAGATCGGCACCCACCTCAGCGCGCCGCCGCGGGACCGGGCCGACGACGCGGGACCGGGCGCGGGCAGATGAGCGCGGGTGAGGAGGCAGGCCGCCTCGTGCGGCCCTTCACCCTGACCGGCGGCCGCACCCGGCCCAGCCGCTCCGACTTCACGCTCATCACCCTGGTGACCACGGTGGAGCCGCTGCCGAGCCGGTCCGCCGGGCTGCCCCCGGAGCACATGGAGATCCTGCGCCGCTGCCGGGCCCCCATGGCCGTCGCCGAGCTGTCCGCCCATCTGGACCTGCCGGTCAGCGTGGTCGCCATCATGCTGAGCGACCTGCTGGAGGAGGGGCGGATCACCGCCAGCTCCCCGCGCCGGGTGAGCGTCATCAGAGATCCCGTACTGCTCCAGAAAGTGAGGGACGGCCTTGGCCGCCTCTGACACCGTCGCCGACCCCGGCGCCGTCACCGCCCCCGACGCCGTCAAGATCCTCGTCGCCGGGGGGTTCGGCGTCGGCAAGACGACGCTGATCGGCTCCGTCAGCGAGATCGCCCCGCTGCGCACCGAGGAGCACCTGACCGTCGCGAGCGCGGGCGTGGACGACCTGGCCGGCGTCCAGGGCAAGCGGGACACCACCGTCGCCCTGGACTTCGGGCGGATCACCCTCACCCCCGCCCTGGTGCTCTACCTGTTCGGCACCCCCGGCCAGCAGCGCTTCTGGTTCATGTGGAACGACCTGGCGCGCGGCGCGCTCGGCGGCGTGGTGCTGGTGGACACCCGGCGCCTGGACACCAGCTTCGCCGCGATCGACTTCTTCGAGCGGCGCGGCATCCCCTTCGTCGTCGCGGCCAACGGCTTCCACGGGCAGCACTTCCACACCGCCGAGGAGATCCGCGACGCCCTGGCCGTGCCGGAGGGCACCCGGGTCCTGCTGTGCGACGCCCGGGACCGCGCCTCCGCCCGGGACGTCCTGATCGCCCTGGTGGACCAGCTCCTGGCGGCGGTGCGGTAGCGGGCCGGCGTCAGGGGAGCCCGCCACCGGCCGCGGCGGCGCCGTCCCCCGCGGGGCGGCCGGCGCCGCAGGAGTCGCGGACGATCACGGTGGGCCAGAGCTGCACGCGGTGCACGGGGCGGCTGCCGGAGTCGGCGGCCCGGGCCAGGGCCAGCTCGGCGGCGAGGGCGCCCAGGCGGTGCTTGTTGGGCCGCACCGCGGTCAGCGGCGGGTCGGAGGCGGAGGCGACCTCGTCGTCGTAGGAGACCACGGCCAGCTCGCCGGGCACGGCGACGCCCTGGTCGCGGGCGCGCTCGACCATGCCGATGGCCTCGTGGTCGGAGTGCACCAGCAGGGCGCGCACCCCCGCGTCGCGGCAGCGGGCGAGCACCTCGTCGTAGGCGCGGGTCCAGCCGGGGGTGCCGTAGGCGGGGACCTCGATGTCCAGGTGGTCGTGGCCGGGCAGGGCGAGGGAGGCCACGGTCTCCCGCCAGCCCGCGCGCAGGGCCAGGCTGGTGGGGCTGGACCGGGAGGTGACCAGGGCGATGCGGCGGTGCCCGAGGGTCACCAGGTGCCGCACGGCCAGGCCCGCGCCCAGGGCGTGCGCGGTGGTGGCCGCGTCCAGGGGGAGGGTGGGCAGCTCTGGCGGCGGCAGGCGCTCGACGAGCACCACGGGCACCGGCAGGCCGCCGAGCCAGCGCAGCAGGTCAAGACCCGCCGCGCCGGTGGTGGTGGGCGCGACCAGCAGCACCCGCACCCCGCGCTCCAGCAGCTTGCCTATCTGGCGGCGGTCCTCGGCGGGGTCGTAGGCGGAGGCGCGCATGACGAGCCTGCCCCCGGCGGCGGCGACCGCCGTCTGGGCGCCCTGCATCACCTGCGGCCAGTAGTACTCCACGGACGGCACGACCATGCCGACCAGGGCGCCCTCCGCGGTGGGGCCGAACGCCGAGCGGTGGCCGCCGGGCGCGGGCGCGTCCGGGCCGCGGTAGGGCAGCGTGATGCCGCCGTGCAGGCGCAGCACCAGGCCCTGGTCGGCGAGCGCGGTGACGTCGCGGCGGACGGTCACCGCGGAGACCCCGAGCTGCTCGACCAGGTCGGCCAGGCGCACGGTGCCGTGGCGGCGGACGGCGGCGAGGATCAGCTCGTGCCGCTGCCTGGCGAGGCTGACGGGGCGGCCCGGGCCGGGCTCGCCGGTATCGGTGTCGGAGGGGACCACGCTGGGTTGCTTTCGTTTCTGATCGATTTCGATCGAGTTTCTCTTCAGTGATTGACCACGAACTATCGCACAGGATGAAGTGACCGGCACCCCCGTCCTGGGAGTCAGGGCGCGGAGCTCCTCCGGAGGCCGGAGGAGCTCCGCTCAGGACCCCGCCGGAGCTCCGCCCCGGAACCCGGAGGGCAACGGAACCGAACAGGGCACGGCGGGCCGCCGCGGCCCCCGCGCACCCGCCCCGGGCTTCGCCCCGGACCCCGAGCCGAGAGAGCCGAGGACTGACGCACGTGGAAGACGCCATGCCCCCACCGGGTGGAGCCGCGGGAGGCTCCCCGACGGCGCCGGACGCCGCGCCGGACGCGGTGCCGCGCCCGGCCCCCTCCCGCCGCACCGTGCTGCGCGCCTCGGCGCTCGGGGCCGCCGCCGCGGCGACGACGGGCGCCCTGTCCGGCTGCTCCGGCGACTCGTCGGGCCGCACGACGGTCCGGCTCTGGTCCTGGCTGACCGGCATGGACAAGTACGTCGCCGCGTTCAACTCCGCCCAGCGGGAGATCCACGTGGAGTTCAACGTGATCGCCGCGGGCCTGTCCGGCGGGTACGCGCAGCAGACCAACGCCATACGCGCCCACAACGCCCCGGACATCCTGCACGTGGAGTACCAGGGCCTGGTGCAGGTGCTGCTCACCGGCGGCCTGCGCGACCTCACCGACGACATCGCGGACCTGGAGGAGCACTACTCCCCCGCGGCGTGGCGGGGCGTGCGGCCCGACGGGCGCACCTGGGCGGTGCCGATGGACCTGGCGCCCATGGCGTTCTACTACCGCAAGGACCTGTTCGAGGAGCACGGCATCGCGGTGCCGCGCACCTGGGAGGAGTTCCGCGAGGCGGCGCGCGCGGTGCGGGAGGCCGACCGGCGGGCGCGGATCACCACCTTCCCGCTGAACGACGGCTCGTTCTTCGCCGGGATGGCGTGGGGCGCCAACGACCCGTGGTGGCGCATCGACGGCGACCGGTGGCTGGTGAACGTCGACGGCGAGGGCACGGTGCGCACCGCCGAGTACTGGCAGGAGCTGATCAAGGCGGACCTGGTCGGCACCGGGCCGACCGGCACCCAGGACTGGATCAGCGCCATGCACGCGGGCCGCCTGTGGGGGCTGCTCGGCGCGTCGTGGAGCGTCGGCCGGCTCAAGTCGTCCCTGCCGGACGACAAGGGGCGCTGGGCGCTGGCCACCATGCCCGCCTGGGCGGGCGCCGACCCGGCCAACGGGATGCAGGGCGGCACCGCGTTCGGGGTCTCCGAGGAGAGCGAGGCCCCCGAGGCGGCGGTGACGTTCCTGCGCTGGCTGAGCACCAACCCCGAGGTGCCGCGCATCGCCAGCGCCTTCACCTCCCTGTTCCCCGCCCACCTGGAGAACCGCAAGGCCGCCCGCGCGGCGTTCAAGGACGACTTCTTCGTCGGCGACCCCGTCTACGACGTGCTGGACGAGGCGGCGCTGCGGGTCCCGCGGTGGACGTGGGGGCCCAACGCGCTCGGCCTGTTCTCCACCGTCGCCGACACGTTCGGCCGCGTCTCCGCGGGCGGCACCACGCTGCCCGCCGCGGTGCGGCGGGTGCAGTCCACCGCGGTGCGCACCATGCGGGACCGCGGCCTGGCCGTGCGCGAGGCGGGCGGCCGGGCGGCCGCCGCCGCGGGCGCCGGCCGCACCGGTCGGGAAGGGGGCCGGGCATGACCGTCGTCGCTCCCTCCCGCACCCCCGGCGCGGGCTCCGGGCAGGCGCCGCGCCGCCGGGCCGGCGGGCGCCGCTCCGGCGCGGCCGCGTGGGCCCTGGCCGGGCCGTTCGCCGTCCTGCTGCTGGCCACCGTGCTGGTGCCGGTGGGCTACGCCCTCTACCTCAGCCTGTTCACCGAGCGCCTGTCCGGGCTCGGGTTCGACGGGCCCCGCCAGGTGTTCGTGGGCCTGGAGAACTACGGCACGGTGCTGTCGGAGTCCGCCTTCTGGGACAGCGTCGGCAACGTGGCCCTGTACGCGCTGGTGCACATCCCCGTCATGCTCGGCGGCGCGCTGGTGCTGGCGCTGCTGGTGGACGCGGTGACCCGGCTGCGCCAGGTGTGGCTGCTGTCGGTGTTCCTGCCGTACGCCGTGCCTGGGGTCATCGCGGGCCTGATCTGGGCCTACCTGTACAGCCCCGACATCGGGCCGCTGAACAACGCGCTGCCGTTCGACCCGCTGGGCGGCAACGGCGTCATGCCGTCCATCGTGAACATGGCGACCTGGCAGTGGATGGGCTACAACATGATCATCTTCTACACGGCGCTGCGCACCGTGCCCCGCGAGGTGCTGGAGGCGGCCCGGGTGGACGGCGCGGGCGCGCTCAGGACCGCGCTGTCGGTGAAGGTCCCGATGATCAGGCCCACCATGTTCGTCGCCCTGGTCTTCACCGTCATCGGCTCCCTCCAGTTGTTCACCGAACCGCTGGTGCTGCGGAACTTCACCGGCTCGGTGACCAGCACCTGGACGCCCAGCCTGTACGTGTACGAGGCCGCCTTCATCAGCAACGACTACGGCCGCGCCGCCGCGGCCTCCCTGCTGCTCGCCGCCGCGTCCGCGGCGCTGTCGGCGCTGGTGATGCGCCTGTCCGCCCGGAGGTCCCGTTGAGCGCCCCCGCTTCCGCCCCCAAGCGGCCGATGTCCCGCTGGACGTCCCGGGGCACCGTGCACGCCGTGCTGCTGCTCGCCGCCCTGTACAGCGTGCTGCCGCTGGTGTGGCTGGTCACCTCGTCCACCAAGTCGCTCGGCGACTTCTCCACCACGGGCGCGTTCGAGCTCGGCGACTGGAACCTGGGCGGCAACCTGCGGGACCTGTTCGCCGAGGAGGACGGCATCTTCCTCACCTGGATCGTCAACTCCCTGCTGTACGCGGGCGTCGGCGCCGTGCTGGGCGCCCTGATCTGCGCCGCCTGCGGCTACGCCATCGCCAAGCTCGACTTCCCCGGCCGCCGCCTGCTGTTCGCGGTGACCCTGGCCGGGGTGCTGGTGCCCACCACGGCGCTGGCCCTGCCGCTGTACCTGCTGGCCACCGAGCTGCGGCTGGTGGACACCTTCTGGGCGGTGTTCCTGCCGCTGCTCACCAACCCGTTCGGCGTCTACCTCGCCCGGGCGTTCGCCGACGCGGCGGTGCCCGACGAGGTGGTGGAGGCCGCCCGCGTGGACGGCTCCAGCGAGCTGCGCACCTTCTGGACCATCGCCCTGCCGATGATGCGGCCCGGCGTGGTGACGATCCTGCTGTTCCAGTTCGTCGCCATCTGGAACAACTTCTTCCTGCCGCTGGTGATGCTCACCGACCCGGAGCTGTTCCCCATGACGCTCGGCCTGTTCCACTGGAGCAGCCGCGCCACCCAGTTCCCCGACTACGTGCCGCTGGTGATCACCGGCTCGCTGCTCGCGGTGGTGCCCCTGGTGACCGCGTTCGTGCTGCTCCAGCGCCAGTGGCGGTCGGGCCTGGCCACCGGGAGCCTGAAGTGACCGGCGGCGCGCCCGGCGGGCGCGGGCCGCAGACGCTGCTGGTGATGGACCGGGACACGCTGCGGGTGCAGTTCGGGCCCGAGGAGATGGCGCGGCTGCGGGCCACCGCCCGCCTGGGCGAGCCGCCCGCCGCCCACGAGCTGGAGTCGCCCGCCGTGCTGCGGCGGCTGGCCGAGGTGGAGGTGCTCATCACCTCCTGGGGCTGCCCCATGCTGGACGAGCGGGTGCTGGCCCACGCGCCGAGGCTGCGGGCCGTGCTGCACGCGGCGGGCACGGTGCGGCTGCACGTGGGCGACGCCGTGTTCGCCAGGGGCGCGCTGGTCACCACGGCCGCCGAGGCCAACGCCGAGCCCGTCGCCCAGTACACGCTGGGCGCCGTGCTGTGGGCGTTCAAGAAGGCCCCGTTCCTGGCCGCGGAGGCCAGGCGGTTCCGCTCCGACTGGAGCTACCGGGAGCGCCACGGCGAGCTGAGCGGCCGGGACCGCACCGTGGTGGTCGTCGGCTGGTCCCGGGTGGGCCGCCGGGTGGCGCGGCTGCTGCTCGACCTGGGACTCGCCCGGGTGCTGGTCGTCGATCCCGTCGCCGACCCGGCGGAGATCACCGCGGCGGGCGCGTCCGTCACCACGCTGGAGGAGGCGCTGCCGGTGGCGGACGTGCTCAGCCTGCACGCCCCGTCCCTGCCCGAGACCCGGCACATGATCGGCGCCGCGGAACTGGCCGCGCTGCCCCGGCACGCGGTGCTGGTCAACACCGCGCGCGGGGCGCTGGTGGACACCGCGGCGCTGGAGGACGCCTGCCTGCGCGGCGGGCTGCACGCCGTGCTCGACGTGACCGACCCCGAGCCGCTGCCGGACTCCTCGCCGCTGTACGACCTGCCGAACGTGGTGGTCACCCCGCACATCGCGGGCTCCCTCGGCTCGGAGACCCGGCGCATGGCCGACGCCGCCCTCACCGAGCTGGAGCGCTACGCCGCGGGGCTGCCCCCGCTCGACCCGGTCACCCCGAGGAACCTGCGGGTGCAGGCGTGACCGGCCGCACCGGGGCCCCGCCCCCGCCCGGGCCCCCGCCCGACCGCGAGCTGTCCCCGTACACCGGCTGGACCAGGGCGCACCTGGCCGCGCTCGCCGACCGGATGCTCGCCGGCCTCGCCCCCTACCGCTCCCCCACCGGGGCCCGCTACGACCTGCCGGGACCGGCGAGCCGCTCCGGGCGGGAGTCCGACGGCCTGGAGGGGTTCGCCCGCTCGTTCCTGCTGGCCGGGTTCCGGGTGGCGGGCGAGCGCGGCGCCGACCCGGGCGGGCTGCTGACCCGGTACGCCGAGGGCCTGGCCGCGGGCACCGACCCCGGCTCGCCCGAGGCGTGGCCGCGCCCCGACCTGGTGCCGCAGGCCAAGGTGGAGGCGGCGTCCGTCGCCCTGGTGCTGCGGCTGACCCGGCCGTGGCTGTGGGACCGGCTGGACGACGCCGTGCGGCAGCGGACCGTGGAGTGGCTGGCCACGGTGGTCGGGCAGCCGTACCCGCCGATCAACTGGGTGTGGTTCCGGGTGGTGGTGGAGTCGTTCCTGCGCGACGTCGGCGGGCCCTGGTCGGCCGCCGACATCGAGGAGGACCTGGCCGTGCACGCCTCGCTGCGCCGCCGGGACGGCTGGCTGTCCGACGGGCAGGAGCGGGCGTACGACCACTACACCGGCTGGGCGCTGCACCTGTACCCGCTGCTGTGGACCCATCTGTTCGACGTGACCGGCTCGCTGTGCCCGCCGCGACTGCGCGAGCGGTGGGAGCGGGACCTGGCGCGCTGGCTGGACGACGCCGTGCACCTCGTCGGCGCGGACGGCTCCCCGCTGCTCCAGGGCCGCAGCCTGGTGTACCGCTTCGCCGCCGCGGCGCCGTTCTGGACGGCCGCGGTCACCGGCGCCGGCGGCCTGCCGCCCGGGCTGCTGCGCCGCGCGGCGAGCGGCATCGTGCGGCACTTCGCCGAGCGCGGCGCCCCCGACGCCGACGGCCTGCTCACACTGGGCTGGCACGGCCCGTGGCCGGCGATGCGGCAGGCCTACTCGGGGCCGGGGTCGCCGTACTGGGCCGCCAAGGGGCTGCTCGGCCTGGCGCTGCCCGCCGACCACGAGGTGTGGACCGCCACGGAGCTGCCGCTGCCGGTGGAGCGGGGGGACGTGGCGCGGGTGGTGGCCGCCCCGGGCTGGCTGGTGTCCGCCCGGCGGCGGGACGGCTTCGCGGTCGTGCTCAACCACGGCACCGACCACGCCGTCCCGGGCGACGAGGCCGCCGACTCGCCGCTGTACGCGCGTCTGGGCTACTCCACCGCCACCGTGCCGCCGCTGACCGGGCCGACGGTCGCCGACCCGGTGGACGGCTCGGTGGTGGTGCTGGACGGCGACGGCCGGGCCACCCACCGCTGCGGCTTCACCACCCTGTACACCGAGCGACTGCCCGGCGGGGTGCTCGCGGGGGCGTCGCGCGGCCGGGCGCACTGGGTGGACACCGGCGGCGACACCTCGCCCGACCACGGCTCGGGCCGCACCGGCCCGGTGGTGCGCGGACCGCTGCTCACCGTCGCCTCGGTGCTGCGCGACGGGGTGGAGGTGCGCCTGGTCCGGGCGGACGCGCCGGAGGGGGACGCGCCGGAGGCGGGCGGGCCCGGCCCGGGGTGGGGGCCGCTGCGGATCGGCGGCTGGCCGGTGGCGTCGGCGGACGAGCCCGAGACGGCGTCGGGGCCCGGCGCGGCGCGGGCCCGCGCGGGCGGGCTGCGCTCGTACCTGCACGGCCTGGCGGGCATCGCCTCCGGCGGGGTGGCCGTGGAGCGGGGCACCTCGCCGCTCGGCGAGTGGACCGCGGTGCCCTGGCTCGCCACCGCCTCTCCCCTGCCGCTCGGGGAGGTCGTCGCCGCCGCGGTCGCGCTGGACCGCGGCGGCGCGGCGGCCGACCCGCCGCGGGTGTCCGCCCGCCCCCGCGACGGCGGCGGGCACCTGGTCACCGTGCGCTGGCCGGACGGGGCGGCGACCGAGGTCGCCCTGCCCTGACCCCGCGGCGGGGTGCGCCGCCCCGCTCAGCCCTGCGGGGACACCGCGGCCTGAGCGGGGCGGGCCGCCCGGGACAGGGCGGGCAGCGCCAGCAGGCTGGTGCTGGCGATGGCCGCGCCGAGCGTGATCGCGCCCACCTCGGAGGTCACGGACGCCATCAGGCCGGCCAGCGCCCCGCCCGCGGGCACGGCGATCAGCGACAGCGCGTACACCGCGGCGTAGACCCGGCCCTGCCGCTCCAGCGGGGTGGCGGTCTGCCGCAGCGTGGCCGCGGCGATGCCGAGGAACACCGCGGCGGAGCTGAAGACGAGCTGGTACACGGCCAGGCACGCCACCGGGTGGGTCACGCCCGCGGCCGGCACCAGCCACAGCGCGAGCACGGCGGTGCAGAAGGCGGCGGGCAGCGCGGTGCGGGGCGACGCCCGGCTCAGCACCCGCCCGGCGGCGAGCGCGGCCAGCAGGGCGCTGACCCCGCCCACGGTGATCAGCGTCCCGGCGAGCGAGGGCGAAAGATCCAGGCCGTCGTAGAGGAACGGGAACCACAGCGAGCCGACGGTGGCGCCGCCCAGGTTGAACAGGGCGATCGCGGTCACCAGGGCGCGCAGCGCGGGGTGCGCGGCGACGAACGCCACCCCTTCGCGGGCCCTGGCGAACAGGCTCAGCTCCCGGGCCGCCTCCTCCTCCGCCTCGGTCTCCGCCGGCCGGGGCGCGTCCCCCATGGCGGCCAGCAGCGCGGCGGACAGCACATAGCTGGCCGCGTCCGCGAGGATCGCCGTGCGGGTCCCGGCGAACCCGATGAGGAGCCCGGCGAGCACCGGGCCCACGACATCGGCGGCGCTCGCGGCCTGGGCGAGCCTGCTGTTGGCGGGCAGGTAGTCGGCGCGGTCCACCGCCCTGGGCAGGTACGCCTGGCCGGCCACGTCGAAGAACGAGCCCGCCACGGCGACCAGGACGACGGCCGCCACCAGGTGCCACAGCGTCAGCGAGCCGTGCGCGGCCAGGGCGAACACCCCGCCGAGCGTCAGCGCGCGCACCGCGTCGCAGGCCACCATCACGGCGCGCTCGGAGCGGCCCACCAGATGGGCGGCGGCGGGGATCGCCAGCAGCGCGCCGGGCAGGGCCTGGAGCGCGAACAGCAGCGCCACCTGGCCCGGGGTCGCGTCGGTCTCGCGCAGCGCGAGGAACGGCAGGGCGACCAGCGAGCAGCGGTCGCCGAGGAGGCTGACGGCGCGCGCCGACCACAGCAGGCGGAACGCGCGGTTGCGGCGCAGCAGCCCGGGCGCCGAGCGGCTCATAGGGCCTCAGACCTGGTCGAACGGCACGGGCCAGTGGCGCATCCGGAACGGCAGCAGGGTCGCCCACTCGCCGCGCCGCAGCACCAGGCGCTCCGCTTCGAGCAGCGCGGCCAGCTCCCGCACGCCCTCGTCCGCCGAGGTGAGCCGGACGGGCGCCTCCAGGCCGGGCCAGGCGGCCACCGCCGTGGGCTCCTCCAGGCGGTAGCGGGCGCCCTCCCCGCTGTCGCGGACGTCCCGCAGCAGCACGAAGGCGGGCCCGACCCGGTAGTAGCACAGCCCGAACCGGTAGCGGGAGCGCCACCGGTCGCCGGTCCGGTCGCCGGTCCGGTCGCCGCCGTCGGCGCCCCCGCCCCGCTCCGCCCGGGGCGGCGGGATGTGGCAGACCGCCGCGTCGTCGAACGGCAGCGGCCCGCCGGCCGTCCACTCCACCCGCAGGCTCCGCGAGACCGCCTCGCGCAGCAGCCACAGGAAGCGCACGTCGAACTCGTCGTCCGCGCCGAGGCCGACCGGCTCGGCCAGCACCAGCCGCTCGCAGCCCTCCTCGGTGAGCGCGCCCGGGTCGAGGCCGGCCAGCCGGGCGGCGGTCAGCGGCCCCGTCACGCGCCGCTCGCGCGGCCCGGCGCTCACGAGCGGATCCTCACCGGCACACCGGTGGTGGCCAGCGCCACGTACCGGTCGCCCTCGCGGAAGACCAGCCCGGCCTCCTCCAGCTCGTCCAGCCACGCGGCGAGCCGGGTGGGGGTGAGCACCATGCCCCGGTCGGTGAGCCGGGTGAGCACCGCGGGCGCCGACCGCCCGTGCTCCAGCTCCTCGTAGGCGGCCATCAGGGCCGGGTCCGCCACTAGGTGGTCGCGGGCGGGCCACCCGGAGCGGCGGTCCTCCAGCACCAGGCCCTCGCCGGTGGTGTACCGCACCAGGGTGCTGTCGTGGTAGCGCTTCTTCCACTCGCCGATCGCGGCGTCCAGCGCGTCCACCACGTCGTCCTCCACGCCGAGGTAGTCGCTGTCGAACAGGTAGACGAGTTCACTGAGTTCGCTCTCGGGCAGATCGTAGACGTGGTCGTAGAACCGGGCCGGGCGTCTGCGGGTGAAGCCGATGTCCGGGCGGTCGAAGTTGGGGCTGAAGCGCTCCAGCAGGATCGGGGTGGCGTCGGTGGGCGGCTGGAGGTGCACCAGGGCGGGCAGGCCGCGGATCACCGGCAGGTAGTCGTCGCGGTGCTCGCCGGGGAAGCCGTACAGGAAGTTCCACGTCGTGGTCAGGCCGGCGGACTCGCACTCGCGCAGCGTGCGCACGTTGCGCACCCCGTCCACGCCCTTGTCCATCAGCTTCAGCACGCGGGTGCTCAGCGACTCGATGCCGGGCTGCACATGGGCGACCCGGGCCGCGCGCAGCGCCCGCACCTGGGCGGGCGTGAGGTTGGACTTCACCTCGTAGTGGACGCGCAGGTCCCAGCCGAGCGCGGCCACGCGCGGCAGCACCTCGGTGAAGTACCGGTTGTCGATGATGTTGTCCACCATGATCACGTCCAGCGTGCGGTGCCGGGCGACCAGGCCGGTGAGCTCCTCCAGCATGCGGTCGGCGGGTTTGCTGCGGAACTGGATGAGCGACCCGTTGAGCCCGCAGAAGGTGCACTGGTGGGCCTCCCCCCACCAGCAGCCGCGCGCCGACTCCAGCACCAGCTTCGGCTCCACGTGGCCCTCCACCGGCGAGCTCTCCAGGCGCTCGAACCAGTCGTCGTAGTCCGGCGTGGGGATCCGGCCGGGCGGCAGCGGGGTGCCGCTCTCGGGGTTCGCCACGGTCTCGCCGCCGCGCCGCCAGCACACCCCGGGCAGTCGCTCCGGCTCCGCGCCGGACTCGATCGCGTCCAGCAGCGCCGGGAGCACCGTCTCGCCCTCGCCGCGCACCACGAAGTCCACCCACGGGTAGTTGCGGTGCAGCGCCGCGCCCATCGGGCCGTCGCAGTTGCCGCCGCCGAAGACGGTGACGACGTGCGGGGCCAGGCGCTTGAGCCGCGCGGCCACCGCCAGGCTGGGCACGTTCTGCATGAACGTGGTGCTGAAGCCGACCACGTCCGGGCCGAGGTCGAGCAGCTCGCGCGCGGCCAGCTCCACGAAGTCGGCGGCGTGCTCGCGCATCTCGGCGGCGCGGCCCGGGTCCACGCCCCGGTCGCGCAGGTAGGCGGCGAGGGCGGCCCGGCCGAAGTCGTCGTCCTCGTGCAGGGCGCCGCTGAACACCCAGTCGCCGACGCCGTGGAAGATGCCGTTCTCCGCCACGTCGGTGTAGTCGGTGGTGCCGAGGGAGCCGCCGCTGCGGTCGAGCAGGAACTCGGCCCAGCGCAGGTTGCCGTGGTAGGTGGCGGGCAGTTCGCGGCCGGCGCCGCGGCAGGCCGCGCGCAGCAGGCCGAGCGGCAGGGACGGCGAGTCGAGGCCCTGCCACGGCATGGCCGTGAGGCAGACGCGCAGTTCGGTCATGACGGGTCCCAACTGGAGTACCTGCGCGGGTGGGCGGGCGGCGGCCGGGGCCGGCCCGGGGCGCCGCGCGGCACCGCGGGCACCCGCGGCGAGAGCTGCGGGCGCCCGCGGCGCGTACCGAGTCACCGCGCACCGCCCGGGCGCGGCCGCGCGGCGCCGGGCCGCTCAGGCGGGTCCGGCGCGTCCCGGGCGGTGTGCCCGTCACTCTTCCTTGCCGGACTTCTCCGACTTCTCGCTCTTGGCCGCCGGGGCCTTGGGCGGGGCCAGGTAGCGGCAGCTCGCCGCCATCGCGGAGCTGATCCTCACCTTCTTCAGCGTCATCGGGTGTCACCTCCCTCCTCGAGCCGTATTCCGGCGCCGCGCAGCCGTGCGCGGTGCCGGCGTGTGAACCACTGCTCGACCCGTTCCGGGGGGCGGCCCAGCAACTGCCCGAGCCCCTGGCTCACCGCCGGCAGGGCGGCCAGCTCCAGGCAGCGCCGCTCCCACGCGGCGCCGTGCGCCGCCCACTGCTCGCGGTCGCGGGGGTCGGCGGCCGAGCGCCGCAGGTAGTCGAGGCCGATGGCGACGTGCAGCAGCTCGTCCGCCCGCACATGGCGGTAGATGTCGGCGAGCGGGTCGCCGGCGAACACCTGGCGCAGCAGCAGGAACTCGTCGGCGGCCAGGCCCTCCAGCACGGTGTGCAGCAGGCACTTCTCCAGGTACTCGGCGGAGGACAGCATCGCGTGCAGGTCCGTCAGGTAGTCGTCGCCTGCGCAGTCGGCGATCCGTCCGCCGCGGGCCACGGCGTAGGCGAGGAAGGCGTCGCTGTGCCTGGCCTCGTCGGCGACCGCGGTGGCCAGTCCCATCCGCAGCGCCACGTCCTCGGTCTGCGCGGCCAGCTCCGCGGCGGCGACCAGGCCCGCCTGCTCGGCGTAGTACCCGGTGGACGCCAGCAGCCAGGCCCGCTCCTGGGCGTCCTCGGTCAGCTCGGTGCGGCCCGAGCCGATCAGCTCGCGGGCGGACCACGGGGCGCGGTGCGCCGCGCGCCGGAACAGCTCGCGGGCCGAGGCGGTCAGCCGGTCCTCGTCGGGGCGCAGCAGGGTCATCGGACGGGCCCCTCTCCGAGCAGGGCGAGGACCCGCGCCCGGACGGCCTCGGGCCCGGGGAAGACCGCGCTCTGGAGCGCGGGGCTGAACGGGGCGGGCACGGGCAGGGAGTTGAGCTGGTCGATCCGGGACGGGGGCACCGCGCCCGCGGCGAGCAGCCGGGCGGTGATCTCCGAGGCGGCGGAGCAGAGGGCGGGCGCCTCGTCCACGACCAGGACGCGCCCGGTGGCGGCGGCGGCCGCGGCCAGGCCCGGCACGTCCAGCGGGGCCACGGTGCGCACGTCCACCACCCGGACCCCGATGCCGTCCTCGGCGAGGGCCTCCGCCGCGCGCAGCGCGTGGCGCACGGCGAGCCCGATACCGATCACCGTCAGGTCGTCGCCGTGCCTGACGGTGGCCGCCTCGCCGAACGGCACGGCGGGCACCGGCCGCCCCGCCCAGTCCCGCGCGTCGTCGAAGATCGCGGGCGACTCCAGGATGACGACCGGGTCCGGGTGGGTGAGCGCGGTGACGAGCAGCCCCGCGGCGTCCAGCTCGTTCGACGGCACCGCCACCACCAGGCCGGGCACCTGGGCCAGCATCGCGTGCGGGACGTGCTCGTGCTGCGCGCCGAGGGATTCCCCGCCGCGGGTCAGCGCGCGCACGGTGAGCGGCACCGCGTACTGGCCGCCGGTGGTGTAGCGCAGCTTGGTGGCCTGGTTGACCAGCGGGTCCATGGCGCTGAACAGGAACGCGGCCCGCGCGATGTCCACCAGCGGCCGCAGCCCGGCGGCGGCCAGGCCCACCGCGAAGCCGAGCATGGCGTTCTCCGCGATCGGCATGGCGCGCAGCCGCTCGGGCCCGTACTCGGCCACCAGGTCCTCCGGCAGCCAGGTGCACAGCCACACCAGGTCGGGGTCGGCGTCGAGCGCGTCGAGGGTGGCGACGCTGCGGGCGATCACCGCTGCCCCCAGGGGGCGACGGTGAGGTCCTGCGCGGCCTCCTCGGCGGACGGGAACGGCTCGGCCAGGGCGGCCTCGGCGGCGTCCGCCATCTCCCGCTCCGCGCGGGCCCGCTCCCGCGCCAGGTCCTCCTCCGGCACGCCGAGGGCGGCGAGTTCGCGCTCGGCGCGGGCGACGGGGTCGCGTTCGCGCCAGCGCTCCACCTCGTCCGCGGGCCGGTACTCGTCGGGCGGCACCGGCCCGAACTGGCAGTGGAAGTCCCTCAGGTACGTGACGGCCTCCAGGAACCGGGGCCCGGCGCCCGACCTGGTCTCGCCGAGCAGCGCGCCGGCGGCGTCGGCGACCTCGGCGGGGTCGTTGCCGTCCACCGTGCGGGCGGGCACCCCGAGGCCCTGGGAGACGCGGGCGGGGGCCAGGTCGGTGACGCGGGGGCTGGCGGTGCGGTCCTGCCAGCCGTTGTTCTCGCACACCAGCAGCAGCGGCAGGGCCTGGCGGGAGGCGATGCGCAGGGTCTCCAGCACCACGCCCGCGCCCATGGCGCCGTCCCCCAGGAAGACGATCGCGACGCCGTCGTGGCCCCGGATCCGCGCCGCGGCGGCGAGCCCGGCGGCGGCGGGGACGCCCGCGCCGACGATGGAGTTGCCGCCGAGGAAGGCGCGGGAGCGCAGGGCCAGGTGCATCGAGCCGCCCTTGCCCCGGTTGACGCCGGAGGCGCGGCCGAGCAGCTCGGCGAACATCGGCTGCGGCGGCACCCCCACCGCCAGGGCATGCCCATGACATCTGTAGTAGCTGACGACGGAGTCCGCGGGCCCCAGTCGCTCCAGCGCGCCCGCGGCGACGGCCTCATGCCCGGTGGAGGGGTGCACCGCGCCCGGGACCAGGCCGCGGCGGGCCAGGTCGAGCGCGGCGTCCTCGAACGCCCGGATCCGCAGCATCGTCCGCAGCAGTCGCGTCCGCCGCCGCACCCCGGCCTGCCGCTCGGCCACCACGGTGTCACCTGATGCTGGACGCACGACGGTTCCCCCTTCAGCCGGGTGGGGTGGCTGAGGCCAGGTTTTCATGGGGGAATGGGGAGTGTCTTCGTAAGAAGTTGTGAAAGTTCGCCACTGCCGGAGGCAATCGCCCCGGGAGCCGCCGCCCGACGGCGCGTCCGCACGCGGGAAGGCGGCAGAGGCCCCCGGCGTGCGCTCGGCGCGCGGGGGTGGGCGCGGGGGCCCGTGGCGCGTTCGCGGTCCGCGGCGGCGGGGCGGAACGACCCCGCGCGCCGCCCGCCCGGCGGCCCGCGGCGGACTGGCCGGGCCGCGCGGGGGGAATCCCGCTCAGAGGGGAAGGTTCCGCTCCGCAGGCCGCTCCGCCGACGGCTCGGCAGGCCGCGGAGGGCCGGAGGGGCCGCGGGGCGGAACGGCGAGGAGAGGCGGCAGAAGTGAGCGCGACCGTGTCCACGCCGGAGGAACCGGCCCCCGAGCAGGGCTCCGCGGCGGCCGCCGCCGGGGTCGTGCTGCGCCCCGAGGACTTCGGGGCCCGTCCCGGCAAGGACTGCACCACGGCGTTCCGGACGCTGATGGACACCCTGGAGACCAAGCGGCTGAAGGCCGACGGCGGGGGCGGGGTGCCGGTGTGCCGGGCGGCGGTGCTGCTCGGCGAGGGCCCCTACCTGGTGTCGGGGCCGATCATGCGGCCCCGGGCGGGCCGGGCGCAGGCGCTGACGGTGCAGGGCCTCGGCAAGCGCGCCTCGGAGATCGTGCTGACCGGCGAGGGCCCGCTGCTGGTCAACCAGGACCGGTGGATGAACGTGCGCTGGCGGGACTGCTCGTTCCGCTCCGCCGACCCCAAGGGCGCCTACCTGTACTCGTACTCCACCGGCGCCGCGCAGGACTGGGTGTGGGAGAACTGCGAGTGGCGGGGCCGCTGGGCCTACGGGATCGGCCTCGACGGCCCGGAGAAGTCCAACACCAACTCCGAGTTCGGCTTCGTCAACTGCCATGTCAACGGGGCGTACGACAAGGCGTTCCTGTGGTCGGGGATGAGCCCGCAGCACGCGCAGCAGGACCAGTTCCTCAACTTCTGGTTCCGCGACATGAAGGTCGAGTACGACTGGGGCGACTTCCTCCGCTTCGACAAGGGCGGCTTCATCTCCTGCACCGGCGGCTCCTACATCGTCAAGGGCCACCGCCCCGACGGCGGCACCAGCCGCTTCTTCCACCTGCCCACCGCCGGGCACCACGACGCGGTGCAGCACCTGGCGGTACGGGACGTGCGGTTCGAGCTGCGGCACGCCACCACCCAGGTGATCCGCTCCCGCTGGAAGGGCCATGTGCTGTTCGAGGGGTGCAGCGACACCGCCTGGGGCTTCAAGGAGCACTCCGCGTCCCTGGTCGCCCACGAGTACCACGACCCCGGCGTGGTCGCCTACCGGGACTGCGACCTGGTGGGCAGGCACGCCTACCACCTGACGGAGCGGCCGTCCCGGCAGGTGGCGAGCTACACCTCGTGCACCCGCAAGAACCACCGCACCGCCGCGGCCTTCCTCGTCCGCGAGGGCCCCCACGCCGCCCGCCTGCGCGTGGTCCACCGCGACGACGGGGACGGCATCCGCTGACGCCGTCCCCGTCCGGGGCGCGGCCGGAGCCGTCCCTCCACGGCTCGGCCGCGCCCGCCCCGAGGGGGAGGCCCGTGTGCGGGACGGGCCCCCGCCGCGGGAGTTCAGCCCAGCCGCCTGCTCTCCGGCGGGCCCAGGTAAAGGTAGGTGCCGGTCAGGCCGCCGGTGTCCACGATCAGGCGCTGGAGGACCACGGTCGGGTCGGCCATCCAGAAGACCAGGCGGTGGTGGCCGGGGCGGGTGATGGTGTGCCGGGTGGCGGTGCGGTTGACGTTGTCGCCGGTGTTGCGGCCCCACCCGCGGTTCATGGTGCCGTCGTCGGAGCCGGTGGCCGCGATGACATCCACCACCTGCGGCGGGTCGTCGTCGAAGGAGATCCCGTAGCGCAGCCCGCCGCCGGGCAGGGTGGGGTTGCGGGGCGAGAGGTACGCCCACACCGTGACCTCGCCCGCGGTCAGCAGGCTCACGTCGTACTCCAGGCGCGGGGAGCGGCCGCCCGGGGTGAGGCGGGGCGCGGTGACCGGGAAGGGGGTCATGCCCGCGCCGGTGCGGCCCGCCCGGTCGACGCGCAGCCACCGCACCCCGCGGGAGCCGACCGCCCGGGAGCAGTGCTCGGCGTCCACGGCGACGTAGCCGCCCGCCTCCACGAAGCCGCGCAGCCCCGCCCGGTCCGGGCGGTGGGCGACCGCGGTGACGGTGACGGCGGCGCCGCCGGGCCCGCGCACGGTGAGCCGCCCCTCGGCCCTGCCGCGCGGCGCCTTCGCCCAGTCCACCCGCACCGTCACCCGCACCTGCCGCTCCACCCGGCTCCGCGGCCGGTCCACGACCAGCCAGGGCACCGACGGGGTGACGGTGCAGTCGAAGGGCCGCGAGCCCCGGTTGAAGACCTCCAGGTACTGCGCGGGGCGGGTCTGGTACGGGCTGAACTCCGGCAGCACGCAGGGCTCCGCGGCGGCGGGCCACCACGACAGCGAGCCGTCCACCGCGACACCCATCTCCGCGGTGTCGGGCAGGGTGATCCGCCGCACGGGCGGGAAGATCTCGTCGGGCAGGGCGACGTGGTTCCTCTCCGGCTGCTGCCAGGACGCGTCCGGGCCGTACCGCTCCACGTCCCCGTACCCGATGTGCGGCTGGGTCTGGAAGCCCTTCCACTTGCCGCCCGCGACCTTGGTGTTGAACCGGTCGTTGAGCGCGAAGTCCTCCGCCAGCCTGGCCTCGGCCGCCGCCGCGCGCTCCGCGGTGGCCGCGCGGCCCTGCGCGGCGTACAGGATGTTGGTGAACTCCGCCTCGCGCAGCTCGTACACGTTCGCGGTGGCCAGCACCTCGTAGCCGATCAGCTCGAACCAGGCATCCTGGTCGGCCTCGGGCAGGTGCCGGGCGATGCGCTCGGCCTCGCGGGCCAGGCGCCGCCACTCCTCGGTGACCCGCTCCAGTTCGCGGTGGTGCTCCAGGGAGAACGGGGTCGCCTTGTCGTCGTTGACGACCGCCGCCGGGTCGGCGGGGTCCTTGGCCGGGTCGAGGGTGGTGCGGCGGTTGAGCAGCTCGGGCTTGCGGCGGGACTGGAGCTGCCCGTACTCGGCGAGCAGTGCGGCGATCGCGCCCGCCTGCGCCTCGCCGAAGTTCTGCGCGGCGAAGCGGCGCTCCCACTCGGGGACGGCGTCGAGCTCCCAGCGCCCGGGGTTCCAGGCGTAGTCCAGGAAGTACTGGGTGGGCCGCTCCATGCCCTTCAGGTCGCCGACATTGGTGATCCACAGGGTGCGGTTGCCGTAGGCGATCGCCTGGTGGAGCTGGTCCCACATCGCGGGCAGCGAGACGGTGTCCACCCACTTGTAGTTGCGGGAGGCGCCCACGTAGTCGAAGTGGTAGTACAGCCCGTACCCGCCGGAGCGGGGCGGCTCGGCCGGGTCGGGGTGCTTGCGGATGTTGCCCCAGTTGTCGTCGGTGTAGACGACGGTGACGTCCTCGGGGGCGCGCAGGCCGCGGTCCCAGTAGCGCTGGACCTCCTTGTACAGCGTCCACACCTGCGGGAGGTCCGCCGGGTCCCGGCCCGTCACCTCGGCGATGATCTGCCGCTGGGTGGCGATGATCTCGCTCATCAGCTCCACGCCGTCGCCGTCGGGCAGGCTGGTGTCGCCGTTGCCGCGCATGCCGAGGGTGATCACGCCCTCGAAGTCCTCGTCCACCATGCGGCGGACGCCGTCGGCCCAGTACCGCTTGATCGCCTCGGCGTTGCGGCGGAAGGACCACTCGCCGGTGCCGCCGTAGGGGTCGCGGCCGGGGGTGACGACGTTGCCCGCGCCGTCGCGCACGGGCGGCACGGCGTGGCGGTTCCACTCCTCGATGCCGCGCATCATCGGCGCCTCGTGGGAGGTGCCCATGACGATGCCGTACTCCTTGGCGCGGGCGTGGTTCTCCGGGTCGTCCTCGGCGAACGCCCGGCCCCACACGGCGGGCCACAGGTAGTTGGCCTTCAGCCGCAGCACGACCTCGAAGACCCGGGCGTAGAAGTCCGCGGTGAACCCGTTGGGGTGGCCGGGCGCCTTGCCGGGGCCGAAGTGGGCGGGCGCCCAGGTGCCGAGCGCCGGGTTCTCGTCGTTGATGAAGACGCCGCGGTACTTCACCGCCGGGGTGCCCTGAGTGTGCCGCCCGCGCAGCGCGTAGAGCGCGTCGCGGTGGACGGGGCGCACGTCGTCCCACCAGTACCAGGGGGAGACGCCGATGCCGAGCGAGACGTCGTAGACGCCGAAGACGGTGCCGCGCTGGTCGCTGCCCGCGACGACGAACGCGCGGTCCACGCCGGGCAGCGGGGAGTCCACGACGGTCTGGAGCGAGGTCTCCCACCGGCCGCGCAGCCCGGTCACGTCCAGCTTCCCCGCGGCCACCAGGCCGTCGATCAGGGGGCTGCGGCCCACGGTGCCGACGATGACGACCTCGCGGGCGCCCGCCGGAGGGGTGTCCCTGGCCAGGTCGGGCCGCACCCCGGTGACCCGCTCGATGTCGTCCCGCAGGTCGCCCGCGACCCGCACCACGCCGGGGAAGTCGGCGGCGGCGACCATGAGCGGCGCCGCCCGGCCCGCACGGACCAGGGGGAACGCGCCGGGCCTGGGCACGAAGGAGATGTAGGCGCCGAAGTCGGTCACCCGCATGCCCCCGGCCGCCTCCGCGGCGACGGCCCCGCCGGTGAGCCCCGGCAGCGCGCCCAGCGAGCCGAGCCCGGCGGCGCCCGCCCCGGCGCCGATCACGGCTCTGCGGCTGGGGCCCGAGGATCCGTTCCCCGCGGGGGCGTTCCTGTCCATGAGCGCTCCTCCGTCCGCGGCGCGGCAGGGCCGTCGCCCACGGCTATTCGTTCAGGGCCGTGACAAATACTGAGGGGAGCTCCGCGCGGGGACAATGGGCGCGCACGCGTTTCGACGATGTTTCGAAGCGGCCCGTTCCGGGCCCGGCGCGGGGCGGCGGGGCCCGCCGCGACGGGTCGTCACCCGGGGCCGCGCACCCGCGCACCGCGCGCCGGTGCCGCCCGCGCGGAAACGTACACTCGGGGTCCGCGGCGCCCGGCCGCCGGGAGTGGCGGGCGGATCCGGGCGGGTCGCGGGGCCCGGAAGCGCGGAGCGAGGAGGGGCGAGCATGGCCCGCAGCGGCACCGGTGACGACACGGAGACCGCGCACGGCGGCACGGCGGACGGCGGCAGGAAGGGCGGCGGGGACACCCGCAGGCGCATCCAGCGGGCGGCGCTCGACCTGTTCGTCCGCCAGGGGTACGAGAAGACCTCCCTGCGCGAGGTCGCCGACGCGGTGCGGATCACCAAGCCCGCGATCTACTACCACTTCGGTTCCAAGGAGGAGATCCTCCTCAGCGTCTTCCGCGAGCTGGGCCGCCCCGTGGAGGAGCTGATCGCCTGGGGCCGGGAGCAGCCGCGCACCCTGGAGACCAAACGGGAGGTGCTGCGCAGGTACGGCGAGGCGGTGCACGCCGCCGCCCCGCTGTTCCGCTGCCTGCGGGACAACGACGCGACGCTGCGCGATCTCGAGGTGGGCCGGGAGTACCACCGGCAGACGACCGGCGTCTGCGAGCTGCTCACCGACGCGGACGCCCCGCCGGACGCGCAACTGCGCTGCATGGGCGCGCTGCTCACCCTGCACTTCGGCACGCTGGTCCTCGACGGCTGCGCCGCGGCCCCGCTGCGGGACCGGCACCGGACACTGCTGCGGATCGCCGTGGAGCTGGTCGAAACCGCCCACGGCGCCCGGGGCTGACGCCCCGGCGGGCCGCGCTCCGCCGCGCGGTGCCGCGGGGGGCGGGGTGACGCGCCGCGCCGCCCGCCCCCCGCGGCGCGGGTCAGGCGCGGGCCACGATGTGCGACAGCACCCTGGTGGACGCCGTGCCGACGCCCGAGGGGCCGCCGAGCGGCCAGCGGGAGCCGGGGACCCGGCGGATCTCCGGCTCGCGGTAGCGGAGCACGCTGCGGTGCCAGTTGAGGATGCCCGCCATCCAGTTCTCCAGCTCGCGCACGTAGCCGCCCATGCCCGCCCTGGCCTCCCGGTCCAGCCGCAGGTCGTCGTAGAGCACCGGCAGCTCACTCGAGGTGATGTGCCGGAACTGCCGCATCCGGGCCGCCATCAGGTCACCGACGACGCGCACCGCCGTCGGGTAGTCGCACCCGAAGAAGTTCTGCACCACCAGGACGCCGTTGTGCAGCTCCCCCTCGCACTCGATCTCCTTCTGGTAGGAGAAGACGTCGTTGAGCAGGCACGCGAAGTCGGCCGCGGCGTTCTCCATCGCCCGCACCGGACCGCTGGCGAACACCTCCGGCGGGACGCGCCGCCCGTGGCCGATGCGGGCCAGGCTCATCGTCAGGTCGGAGCCGAAGGTGCGGCGGCGCATCTCCACGTAGTCCACCGGGTCGGGGATCCGGTTCTGGGCCTGGTTGGCCAGCTCCCACAGCCAGCTCGTCGTCATGTCCGTGACGGCCCGGCGGAAGGCGCGCCGGGCGGGGGGCTCCATCCGGCCCGCGGTGCGGGACCACAGGTCCGCCAGGCTCCGCTCCAGGGCGCTCGCGGGCGGCGGGGGCGGGCCGCCGTCCACCGGCATCAGCGCGTCCAGCCGCTCCACGCACAGCCGGGCCCCGGCCAGGTCGCGGGTCCTGCCGAACACCGCGGGGAAGTAGTCGTCCCCGTACGTCCCCCAGGCCAGCCAGCCCGAGGCCAGGTCGAGCTGGTCCGGCGAGGCGTCCGGGTGCAGGCCCGCGGCGCACAGCGGGAGGTCGTGGGCGTGCAGGGCCCGCTCGTCCCAGACGTAGGAGTGCGGCACCCCGGGCTCCGGCCGGAGCAGGCCCATGCGGTGCGACCACGCCACCAGGTTGCGGCGGGCGGTGTCCAGGTGCGGGCTGAGGGTGAGGGGGAACGGCATGGGGATGTCGGGCAGCAGCGAGGGGCCGACCCGGCGGAACGGCACATGTGTGTGGGAGCGGACCCTGGCCGCGGCGGCCCGGTCCACCGGCGGGCGGGGCGCGGCGGAGGCCAGGCCGAGCCCGGTGAGCGGGAAGGGGCGCCAGGCGCCGGTGTCCGCGGCGCCCTCGTTCATGTAGCGGCTGGAGCGCATGTGCCACTCGTGGCCGCCGGACTGCCAGTCCTGGAGGCCCTTGACGTACGCGGCGACGCGGGCGCAGGACAGCGGGTCGAGGCCGTGCTCGGCGAGCAGCGGCGGGACCTCGGTGAGCGCGGTGTGCTCGAACTGCTGGAGCCGCGAGGTGAGCACGTCGTTGACGGCGTTCGCGGCCTGCTGGGTGGTGCAGCCGAAGAACGTCTCCAGCACCAGCACTCCGTTGTTGACCTCGCCCTCGGTCTCGGTCTCCCGCTGGTAGGAGAACAGGTCGTTGCGCAGGTGCACCCCGTCGGAGAAGGCGTCCTTGAGCACGCGCAGCGGCCGGGAACCGGCGATCGGCGCGGGCACCTCGGCGGAGCAGGCGTGCTCGACCAGGTCGGCCGACCAGGGGGCGCCGCCGACCTTGCGGCGCATCTCGATGTACTCCACCGGGTTGGGGATCCGGTGGGCGTTGATGTTGGACAGCTCCCACAGCGACTCGTTGAGCAGGTTCGCGGTGCTCTCGGCGAACCGCGCCACCCACGCGGCGGACATGCCGGGCACGGTGCGCGGCCACAGGTCGGCCAGGCCTGCCTCCACCGGGTTGGTGGGTTCGGGCATCGCGGCGGACGGGTCCTGCGGCATGAACGCGGCCAGCCGGTCGAGGTACGCCTTGGCGCCCTCGCGGTCCTGGGTGCGCTTGTAGGTCTCCAGGAAGTGGTCGTCGAAGAAGAACACCCACACGTACCAGTCGGTGACCAGGGCGAGTTCCGCCTCGGACGCGTCGGGGTGGGTGTAGGCGCACAGCAGGGCGTAGTCGTGGGAGTCCAGGTCCTTCTGCTCCCAGATGCCGGAGCCCTCCAGCATGCCCAGGTCGCGCGCCCACTGCGTGGAGTGCCCGCGCGCCTGTTCGACGTGCGGATTCAGGCGGGCGGGGTGGGGGAGGTAGAACTCCGGGAGGCGGAAGGGCTGCTTCAAGGGGGATCCTTTCCTTGGCGGGGCGCTGTCCGCTCATCAAATGAGACATATGAAATAGGGAAATGGGGCGCCAGGGAAGGGGGCCGGGGAAAACGGCGGGAAAAACGGATTCCGGTAAAGGAACGGGAATTCGATAAAACGTTTCTTCGCGTCGCGGCGCACCTGCCGCCGCACCGCGGCCGGGGCCCGGCGGCGTGCCGGGGCGGCTCGTGCGGGCGGGGGCGGCTCGTGCGGGCGGGGCCGCCGGCGTGCGGGCGGGGCCCGCCCGGCGGGACGGGGCCGTCCGTGGCCGCGTCAGGGCGCGGACGCGGCCGCCGCGATGGCGGGTGTCAGCTCGCGGCCGCGACGCCAGCCCGGGGCCAGGGCGGAGGCGTCGCCCGTCGTCACCGTGATCAGGCGCAGGGCGGGCACCACCACCAGGTGCTGCCCGGCCCAGCCGCCGGCGAAGAACGCGGTGCGGCCGGCCATCTCGGTGGACCACCACAGGAATCCGTAGCCGGTGCGCTCCGGCGGCCCGCCCGGGGTGTGGGCGCGGGTGGCCTCCCGCGCCCAGTCCGCCGAGAACAACCGCCCGCCGTCCGGCGCCGTCCCGCCGTCCAGCCACAGGCGGCCGAGCGCCACCAGGTCCAGCGGGGACAGGCGCAGGTGCCCGAAGCCGTACGGCAGCCCGTCGGGGTCGCGCGGCCAGGGGCGCGGCCCGATGCCGAGCGGGCCGAACAGGCGGCGCGCGGCGTAGTCCGCCAGGTCCTCCCCCACGGCCGCCGCCAGCGCCGCCGCCAGCACGTGCGCGGCCCCGTTGTCGTAGCGGAACTCCGCGCCGGGCGGGGACAGGCGGGGCGCGGCCAGGAGCGCGCCCACCCAGTCACCGGGCAGTCGCCTCACCTCGTCGATGTCGTACGGGCCCGAGGGGTCGGCGCCGCCGGTCATCGTGAGCAGGTGCCGGACCCGGACCTGACGGTGCGCCGCGGGCACCCGCCCGCCGAGCAGCTCGCCGAGGGTGGCGTCGATCGTCAGCAGGCCGTCCGACACCGCGCAGCCCACCAGGGTGGACAGCACGCTCTTGGTGATCGAGAAGATGTCGCCGGGCTCGTCCAGGCCCCGCGGCCCGTAGGCGTGGGCGGCGAGCACCCGCCCGTCCCTGACCACCACCAGGTGCTCGGTGTGCGCCAGCAGCGGGTCGGTGCGGATCTCGGCGTCCGCGGCCTCGACGGCCTGCCGCACGGTCACGGGCTCACCTTCCGGAAGGGGCAGGGGACTTCGCACCGCAGGGTACGGGGTCGCGGGAGGCCGGCGGCGGCGGGGGCGCTCGGGCGCGGGAGTGGTGAACGGCCCGTCGGCGGGTAGGCGTCGCCTTGACGGGCCGTCGGCCCACCCGGCCCGGCCGCGGTCGCGCGGCGCGGGTGCGGCCCCGCCGCGCCGCCGTGCGCCGGGCCGGCGAAGCCAAGTCCCCCGAGTGGTTCGGGAGGAGCCATGAGCACATCCCATCCCTACGACCGAGGCCGCGGACACGGCCATGCCCAGGACCCCGCCCACCCCTACGACCACGGCCGCGGATACGGGCAGGCCCCCGGCGGGGCCGCGCCGCCCTACGCGGCGTCCACCGCCGTGCGGGAGCCCGAGCCGGTCACCGAGCCGTCCCGGGTGAACGCCGCCCGGCTGTGGGCGGGCGGCGCCATGACCGCCGTGGTCGCCGCCCTCACCGCGCTGGTCTGCGTGCTGCTCGTGCGGGGGGTGCTGGACGTGCCGGTCTTCGCCCCGGAGGGGGACGGCGCGTTCGGCGACGCCTCGACCGGGCTGCTGGCCACCGCCGCCGCTGCCGCCGCGCTGGTGGCGACGCTGCTGCTGCACGTCCTCACCCTCACCACCCCGCAGCCGGAGCGGTTCTTCGTCTGGATCGTGGGCCTGGCCACCGCCGCGATGGTGCTGGTCCCGTTCACCTTCTCCGTCGCCACGTCGGCGAAGGTCGGCTCGGCGGCCGTGTACCTCGTCCTGGGCTTCGCCATCGGCCGGCTGCTGACCGCGGTGGGCCGCTCCGCCGCCCGGCCGGGGCCGTCCCGCACCTGGTGACCCCCGGGGTTTGCCCGGCCGCCGGGGCGGGAACCCGGCAGGCCCGGTCGAGCCTCGGGAGGGACATGAGCAGCGAAGGCGGCACGCGGGACACCGGCTCACGCGTCGTGGTGGTGGGCGCGACGGGCAACGTGGGCACGGGAGTGGTCACGGCGCTGGGCGACGACCCCCGGGTCGGCTCGGTGCTCGGCCTCGCCCGGCGCCTCCCGGAGTGGAGCCCGCCGAAGACCGAGTGGGCGGCGGTCGACATCGCCGAGGCGGACGAGGAGGAGCTCGTCCGCCACTTCCGCGGCGCGGACGCCGTGATCCACCTGGCCTGGATCTTCCAGCCCACCCACGACCCGGTGACGACCTGGCGCACCAATGTGCTGGGCAGCGTCCGGGTGTTCGACGCGGTCGTGGCCGCCGGGGTCCCCGCCCTCGTCCACGCCTCCTCCGTGGGCGCCTACTCGCCCGGCCCCAAGGACCGCGCCGTCGACGAGTCCTGGCCCACCCACGGCTGGCCCGACGCCGCCTACTGCCGGGAGAAGGCGTACCTCGAACGCGTCCTGGACGGGGTGGAGCGGGCCGCGCCGCACCTGCGGGTGGTGCGGCTGCGGCCGGGGTTCATCTTCACCCGCGGCTCCGCCTCCGAGCAGCGGCGCCTGTTCGCCGGGCCCCTGCTGCCCGGCGCGCTGGCCAGGCCGGAGCTGGTTCCCGTGGTGCCGGACATCCCCGGCCTGCGCTTCCAGGCCCTGCACACCGCGGACGCCGCCGAGGCGTACCGGCTGGCCGCGGCCAAGCCGGTGCGGGGCGCGTTCAACATCGCGGCCGACCCCGTGGTGGACGCGGCCGTGCTGTCGCGGCTGCTGCGGGCCAGGTCGGTGCGGGTCGGGCCCGCGCCGCTGCGCCTGGCCCTGTCGGCCGCGTGGCGCCTGCACCTGGTGCCCGCGTCGCCGCACCTGTTCGACGCGGTGCTGCGCCTGCCGGTGATGGACACCAGCAGGGCCCGCGAGGAGCTGGGCTGGACGCCCCGGTACACCGCGGAGGAGGCGCTGGAGGAGGTGCTCGCCGGGTTGCGGGAGGGCGCGGGCCTGCCGACGCCGCCGCTGGCCTCCCGGGTGCGCGGGGGGCGGCTGCGCGAGCTGAGCACCGGCGTGGGGCGCAGGCCCTGAGAGCGGGCCCGGCGGCCCCCGGCCCGTGGTGGGCCGGGGGCCGCCGGGGGCGGGGGCGCCGCGGGTCGGGGCGGGCTCAGGCCGTGGGGCCGACCAGCTCCGACAGGACGTCCTCCATCGTGACGAAGCCCAGCACGGTGCCCTTCTCGCCGGTGACCGCCGCCAGGTGGGTGCCGCTGGCCCGCATGGCGGTGAGGGCGTCGTCGAGCGGGGTGTCGATCTCCACGCGGGTGACGGTGTGCAGCGCCGACCTGGGGAAGGGCCGGTGGCGGTCGGGGACGCCGAGGGCGTCCTTGATGTGCAGGTAGCCCAGCACCGTGCCGCCGGGGCCGATCACCGGCAGCCGGGAGTACCCGGCGGCGGTCGCGGTGCGCTCCAGCTCCGCGGGGGTGATCCGGTGGCTGACCGTGGTCATCCGGTTCAGCGGCACCAGAATCTCGCCGACCGGGCGGGTGCCCAGCTCCAGCGCGTCCCGCAGCCGCTCGCCGTCGGCCGGGTCGAGCAGGCCGGCCTGGCTGGAGTCGGTGACCAGGCGGGCCAGCTCGTCATCGGTGAACACCGACTCCACCTCGTCCTTCGGCTCCACCCGCAGCACCCGCAGCAGGCCGTTGGCCAGCGCGTTGACGCCGAACACGACCGGGCGCAGGGCGCGGGTGAGCGCGACCAGCGGCGGGCCGAGCAGCAGCGCGGACGGGACGGGCGCGGCCAGCGCGATGTTCTTCGGGATCATCTCGCCGACGAGCATGTGCAGGTACGTCGCCACGGACAGGGCGATGGCGAAGGCGATGGGGTGCACCAGCGCGTGCGGGACGTGTGCCGCCTCGAACCCCGGCTCCAGCAGGTGGGCGATGGCCGGTTCGGCGACCGCGCCCAGCACCAGGGAGGAGACGGTGATGCCGAGCTGGGCCGTGGCCATCAGCGCGGACAGGTGCTCCAGGCCCCACAGGACCGTCCTGGCGCGCTTGTCGCCGGCTTCGGCGGCGGGCTCGACCTGGCTGCGGCGCACCGAGATCAGGGCGAACTCGGCGCCGACGAAGAACGCGTTCGTCAGCAGGGTCAGCGCGCCGATGAGGAGCTGCACCGCGGTCATCGGACGGCCTCCTGCTCGGCGGGGGCGGTGAGGGCCACCCGGTCGGCGCGGTGGTGGTCGACGTCCAGCACCGCGACGTCCCAGCCGTCCAGGTGCACGGTGTCGCCCTCCGCGGGGATGCGGCCGAGGCGGGTGGCGATCAGCCCGGCCAGGGTCTCGTACGGGCCTTCGGGCGCGGCCAGGCCGATGGCCTCCAACTGGTCGATGCGGACGCTGCCGTCCGCCTCCCAGCAGGCCCGGCCGTCCTTCTCCGGGGCGCGCAGCAGATCGGGCACCTCCACCGGGTCGTGCTCGTCGCGGACCTCGCCGACGACCTCCTCCACGATGTCCTCCATCGTGACCACGCCCGCGGTGCCGCCGTACTCGTCGATCACCACGGCCATGGTGCGCTCCGTGCGCAGCCGGCCCAGCAGGACGTCCACCGGCAGGCTGTCGGGCACCAGCAGCGGCGGCACGGCCAGGTCGGTGACCGGGGTGCGGGCGCGCTTGTCCTCCTCCAGGGCCAGGACGTCGCGGATGTGGACGGTGCCGATCACCTCGTCCAGGCTCTCCCGGTAGACCGGGAACCGGGACAGGCCCGTGGCGTGGGTGAGGGTGGCGGCGTCGGCGGCGGTGCTGCCCGCCTCCAGGGCGTACAGGTCCACCCGCGGAGTCATCACGTTCTCCGCGGTCAGCTCGCCCAGGTGCAGGGTGCGCACGAACAGCTCGGCCGAGTCCGCCTCGAGCGCGCCCTGCGCCGCGGAGTGCCGCGCCAGCGCGACCAGCTCCTCCGGGGTGCGGGCGCCCTCCAGCTCCTCGGCGGGCTCCAGGCCGGCGCGGCGCACGAAGGCGTTGGCGGTGGCGTTCAGGTGGCGGATGAAGGGGCCGAACACGGCGGTGAAGCCGCGCTGCGGCCCGGCCACGGCCTTGGCCACGGCCAGCGGGCGGGAGATCGCCCAGTTCTTCGGCACCAGCTCGCCCACGACCATGAGGACGACGGTGGAGGCGGCCACGCCGAGCACGGTGGCCACCGAGGGGGCGGCGCCGCCCAGGCCGAGCGCCTCCAGCGGGCCGCGCAGGAGGGTGGCGAGGGACGGCTCGGCGAGCATGCCGATCACCAGGGAGGTGACGGTGATGCCGAGCTGGGCGCCGGACAACTGGAGCGTCAGCCGCCGCACCGCCTTCAGGGCGCTGTCGGCGCCGCGCTCGCCGGCTTCGGCGGCGCGTTCGAGGTCACCGCGCTCCACGGTGGTGAGGGAGAACTCGGCGGCGACGAAGACGGCGCACGCCAGGGTCAGTGCCAGGGCGAGCAGGAGGAGCAGGGTCTCGGTCACCGTGCCACCCCCCGTTCCTGGCACTCGGCTCCACGGGACGCGGCACGGCTGGTACTGGGAGGTTCACCCATCGCGGGCCTGCTGCTCCTTCCTGCTCACGATCACGAGTCACCCGACCGCACGAAGCGGCGGGGCGGGCTCCCGGCGGGAGCCTCCTGCGGAGAAGTTTCCCCGAAGCGATAGTAAAGGAACAGTAAAAACCACCCTCTTCCACCCCTCCTTCCCCCGACCGGCGGCCCGAACCGGAGGGTAAAGCGGGCCGGGAGGGCCGGGGAGGGAGCCGGGAGGAGGGCGCGGGGGAGGCCGGGGCGTGACCGGGAGGGCCGGGCGGCCGGGGAAAAGGGCGGGGGCGGGAGGGGCAGCCCGGACAGCGGACAGGGCGGACAGGGCGGACAGGAACGAGCCGAGACGGCCGCGAACGCCGCGGGGGGCCCGACGCCGGCGACACCGGCGCGGACCAGGCCGCGGGTCGGCCCGCCCCGTCCCCCGCCCTGGCCAACAACGCGGCCGGGCGCGGGCCCGCCCGCATCCGGCGGCGGGGCGCCGGCCACGCCGTGCCGCACCGCGACCGGCCGGCGGGGGCGGACTCCACCGCCGGAGTGCCGCCGGGCGGCACCGCGGGGCATTCACCACAGCTTGACAGATTGTTCACATAAACGTTTACTCATCCAGCTCGAACAAGCAAGCGACCCCACCGCGCGCCCACGCGAGCAGCCGTCCGGACCGGACCGGCGTCGTCGGGCACACCGAGGGAGGGGCTCGCACGCGGCCCAGACAGCCGCACGCGTCCGCACGTCAAATGAAGATAGTTTTCCTGATCCACAACGCCTACGGCATCGGCGGGGCCATCCGCGCCACCGCCAACCTCTCCAGCGCCCTCGCCGCGCGGGGCCACCGGGTGGAGATCGTCTCCGTCGTCCGGGGCGCCGACGCCCCCCGCCTCCCGGCGAGCCCGAAGGTCGGCCTGCGCGCCCTGATCGACCTGCGCAAGGACTCCCCAGGCAGCGAGGCCGACCACCCGCTCCACGCGCGGCCCAGCGCCCTGCTGCCGGAGCCGGAGGGCACGCCCCCGGCGTTCACCCGCCTCACCGACGAGCGGGTGAACGCCTATCTGGAGACCGCCGAGGCGGACGTGGTGGTCGCCACCCGGCCCGGCCTGGTGGTGTACCTGGCCGAGCACTCCGCCGCCCCCTGGCTGCGGCTCGGCCAGGAGCACCTGACGTACACCCAGCACGCCCCCGCCGTGCGCGCCGCCCTGGACGAGGCCGTCCCCCGCCTCGACGCCTACCTGCCGCTCACCGACCTGGACGTGGCCGCCCACCGGGCCGGGCTCGCCCGGCACCCGCGGGTGCTGCGCCGTCTACCCAACGTGGTGCCCGTCCCCGCCACCGAGCCGTCCGACGGCGCCTCCCGGCTGATCGTCGCCGCCGGCAGGCTGCTGGAGGGCAAGCGCTTCGACCTGCTCGTCCGCGCCTTCGCCCGCCTGGCGGACCAGCGCCCCGACTGGAACCTGCGCATCTACGGCCGCGGCCCGGACCGCGCCAGGCTGCGCGCGCTCATCGACGACCTGGGCCTGAGCGACCGGGCGTTCCTGATGGGGCCGCACTCCCCCATCGAGACCGAGTGGGCCAAGGCCGCCGTCGCGGTGTCCGCCTCCGACGCCGAGTCCTTCGCCCTGACCCTGGTGGAGGCCATGCACTGCGGCGTGCCGGTCGTCTCCACCGACTGCGTGGGCCCCCGGGAGATCATCGAGGACGGCGCCGACGGTCTCATCGTCCCCGTGGGCGACGAGGTGGCGCTCGAAGCCGCGCTGCTCAAGCTGATCGACGACCCCGCGCTGCGCCGCGCCATGGGCACCGCCGCCCGCGCCACCGCGCGCCGCTACGCCCCCGAGCGCGTCGCCGAGCAGTTCGAGCAGGTCGTCCGGGACCTGCGGCCCGAACTGCTGCCCGCGCCCCGGCCGGCCGCCGCTCCCGCGCCCGCCGCCCCCGCCGCCCGCCGCGCCCGGCGCCGGGCCGCCGCCGCCCTGGTGCGGCGGCTGCGCCCCGCCCCCGCCCCCGCCCCCGCCCCCGCGCCCCGGGCGCTCGTGCTGAAGCCGCTGCGCCCCGCGGCCCGCTGCCGGGTGACCGAGGACGGCGGCCTCGAGGTCCGCCTGCCCCGCGGCGGGGTCACCGGCGAGCGCCTGACGCTGACCGCCCGGTTGCGCGGCACCGACGGCACCGGCGAGGGCGAGCGCATCGCCGTCCCCCTCACCCCGCCCGCCTCCGGCAGGGGCCCGCTCGTCGCCCGCCTCCCCCGCGCCGGGCACCGCCTCGCCGAGGGCCGCTGGGACTTCCACGTCGAGCGCGCCGACGACGGCGGGCGGGCCCGGGTCGCCGCCGCCCTGGTCGAGCAGGCCCGCCTGCTCACCCTGCCCCTGGTCACCACCCCGGACGGGGTGACGGCGTGGATCCCCTACACCACCGTCACGGGCTCGCTGACGCTGCGCACCTGGCTGCGCCCGGCCCACGCCGAGCTCACCTCCCTCCGCGCCGGCGAGGACCACCTCGCCCTCACCGCGGTCCCGCACGGCCGGGCCGGCACCCCGACCCGCCTCGTCCTCACCGCCGGGGACCCGGCGCGGGACGGCGCGGACGGCGTCCCCGCGACCGTGCAGGTGCCGGTCACCGACACCGGGGACGGCCGGCTCGCCTGCACCGTCCCCTACGGCGCGCTGCTCGCCGGGCACACGGCGGAGCACACCGTGTGGCGGGCGGAGCTGCGCGGCGCCGACTGCGCACCGGTCGTACCGGTCGGCCGCATCGCCGGGGACAACGTGGACCGCAGGCGCACCGACGTCCACCCCGCCCGCACCCTCGTCCACCCGGTGCGCGGCGAGGTCACCGTCCGGCCGGTCTTCGACCCCGGCAACGACCTCACCCTGCACGTGCGCGACGCCCCCGCCCCCGCCCCCGCCCCCGCCCCCGCCCCCGAGTGAGGCTCTGGCCGCACCTGCCTACCGGCAAGTAGCATCCGGGTGCCGCCGCACCGGCGGCACCGCCGCGACCGCGAGGGAAGGCACCATGGGTCCGCTCGTCCCGTCCCGCGGGGAGATCTCCCCCGGCGCCCTGCTGACCGGCACCCACCGGTACACCCGCCGGGACGTCGCCGCCTTCGACGACCTGACCGGCCGGGCCCCCGACCCGCGGGGCGCGGACGTCCTGCCGGGGCTGCTCGTCCTCGCGCCGCTGACCAGGCTCGGCGGCGAACTGGACTACATCGCCCGCGCGATGACGTGGCGGCAGGAGCGGCCCGTGGCCGTCGGCGAGCCGCTGGAGGCCGAGCTGGAGCTGGTGCGGTCGGCGGAGGAGGAGGCGTTCCACCGCCTCACCTTCGACGCCCGGGTCCGCGCGAGCGGCTCGACGGTCCTGACCGGCAGCAGCGAGGGCGTCGTGCTGAAGCCGGGCGCCCCCTCCCCCGCCGCGTCCACGGCCGCCCCCGCCGCCGGTCCCGCGCCGGACCGCGCGCCCGCCCGCCCCGCCCTGCCGGAAGGGCTCGCGCCCGGCACCGTGCTGCGCGGCGCGCACCGCGCCACGCACGCCGACATCTCCCGCTGCGCCGAGCTCACCGGTGACCACGGCGCGCACCACGCGCCCGGCCTCGGGGCGCGCCGGATCGCCCACGGGCTGCTGACGGCGGCCGCGGTGCCGCTGCTGCGCGGCGACCGCGGCTTCCACGCCGCGTCCGTGTCCCTGGCGCTGCTGCGCCCGGTGTTCGCGGAGGAGACCGTGGAGTGCGAGACCCGGATCACCGCCGCGGGGCAGGACGGGCCGCGCTCGGTGGCGCTGGCCGCGGCGGTGACCAACGCCCGGGGCGCTCAGGTCCTGGCCGTGGAGTGCGCCGGCGCCTTTCCCGGCTGAGCGGGGCGCGCCCGGGGCCCGGGGCGGGCCGCGCGCCGGGGTTGCGGGCCCGCCCCGGGGCTCGGTCCCGGGGGCGGCTCGGGTCCTGTGGCTACCCGGCGGGCGGGGGCAGGGTGATGCCCACCAGCCGGCCCTGCCGGTACGCCTCGCAGATGGAGCGCCGCCGCAGCTTGCCGCTGCTGGTCCGCTCCAACTGGCCGGGCTTGAGGTAGTGCACGTCCTCGGTGCGGACCGTCACCCCGACCGTGCGCACCAGGTGGTCCACGATCCGCGCCCGGCTCCACTCGACGTCGTCGCGGGCCGGGCGGTCCACCTCGGCGAGCACGACGATGTCGCCGTCGATCTGCGCCACGCAGGTGCGGCCCTCGCGCACGAACGGCAGTTGCTCGATGGCCTGTTCGAAGTCGGAGGCGAAGTAGCTGCTGCCGCCGACCTTGATCCGGTCGCTGATCCGGCCGGTGACGAACAGCTCGCCGCCGTCGGTGAAGCCGACGTCGCCGGTGGCGTAGTAGCCCTCCTCGCCGCCGAGCGGCTCCTCCCGCTCGAAGTAGAAGTCGGCCAGGGTGCCGCCGGCCAGCTCGATCTCGCCCAGCTCCCGCTCCCCGACCTCCCGGCCCGCCTCGTCGCGCAGCCGCACCGTGAACTCCGGCATGGGACGGCCCACGGAGATGGCGGGCACGCCGTTGGGCGCGGTGACCACCCGGGGCTCGCTGCCCGCCGGGCGACTGGACACCAGCAGCACGGCCTCGGCCATGCCGTAGCAGGGCATGAACACGTCGCCGCGGAGCCCGGCGGGGGCCATCAGCTCCAGGAACGCGCGCAGGTTGGGGATGTTGATGGGCTCGCTGCCGAGGTAGATGCAGCGCAGCGCGGACAGGTCCATCGCGGCCAGCTCGTCCGGCTCCAGGTCCTGCATCAGCTTCAGCGAGTAGTCGACCGCGAAGTTCGGGATCACCGTGCCGATGCAGCGCTCCCGGGACATGTGCTCCCACCAGCCGCGGGCGTCGAACAGGAACGTCACCGGCTCGGTGAGCAGCAGGTCGCACCCGATGGCGAAGCAGGAGAGCATGCCGCCGACCAGGCCCATGTCGTGGTAGAGCGGCAGCCAACTGCTGACCCGCTCCTCGGGGGTGCGGCCGTCCGTGCGGGTGATCATGCCGAGGTTGGCGCGCAGCCTGCCGTGCCGGATCGGGACGCCCTTGGGGAAGGACGTGGAGCCGGAGGAGAACTGGACGAAGGCGAGCTCGTCGTCGCCGGGGGTGCGCAGCCGGGCGCCGGGCGTGCGGATCCCCTCGGGCGGCAGCGGCAGGGCGGGGGCGGGCAGGTCCACCGCGGCCAGGGTGGGCACCCGCAGCACCCGGGCCGCGCCGAAGTCGCGGGCGACCCGGCCGATGAAGTCCTCGTAGGTGTCCCGCGGCGTGTTCATCACCAGCGGCTTGACGGACAGCGGCACCGCGCCGATCTCCATCAGGGCGAGGAAGGACATGATGACCGAGGTGGACGTCTCGAACGGGAACAGCACCCGCGTGCCGGGACCCACGCCCTGGTCGCGGAAGAAGTCGGCGTGCCCGGCGACCCGTTCGGGGAAGTCGCGGTAGGCGACGAACTCCGGCGGGTCGGTGAACTTCTCGTACAGGTGCAGGCCCCGCTCGGGCGGGCACTCCTGGTTGCGCTGGATGTACTCGAGCACCGCGCCCCCTCCTATTCCCCGGATTCCCCGGCCGTCCGGGATTCCCCGGCCGTGCCTTCCGCGGCGCCGCCGGACGGCAGCCCGCGCATCCACGCCACCACCCTGGGCAGCACCTCCGCCTCCGCGCGGGCGCCGCGGACCACGTCGAAGTGGCCCGGGTCCCAGCTCAGGCCCGTCTCCCGCCCCAGGACGGCGAACTCCACCGGTCCGCCGAGGTGGTCGGCGAGCCTGCGGGCGCGGGCGGGCGAGGCGTGGAAGGTGTCGCCCGCCCCGACGCCGACCAGGGCGGGCAGCGCCACCCGGCCCAGGGCCTGCCAGTAGTCCGTGCCGCCGTCGGCGCTGCGGAACGCGCCGTGCGGGGCCCAGTCGGTGAACTGCCGCATCAGTCCGGCCGGCTCGTCCCAGCGGCCCTGCTTGAGCGCCCGCGCGGGGAAGCGCCCGGCCAGCCGGGACACCACCGTGGCGAACGTCATCCGGGCCCGCTTGGACCAGCCGCCGTCGCTGTAGTCGTTGACCGCCGAGGAGAGCGTGACGACCCCGGCGAGCCGCCGCTGGAGGGCGGGCTCCACGCCGAGCGCGGCCAGCGCCGCGTACCCGGCCATGCTGTGCGCCAGCAGGAACAGCGGCCCGGGGTGCTCCGCGGACACCGCGCGGACCAGGTCGGGGATGTCGTGGCGCACATAGGTGTCGAAGTCCCAGTCCCAGGCGCGCCGTTCGGGCCAGCGGCTGCGGCCGTGCCCGCGCAGCGAGGCCAGATGGGCGGTGAACCCCTCCTCGAGGAAGGCGTTCGCCGGTCCGCGGCCGGACGCGCCGAGGAAGAACTCCCCGTCGGAGAAGAGCCCCGGCAGGAACAGCACGCCGGGCGCGCCCTCCCGCTCCGGGCCCGGCCGCACCCGCCTGACGTGCAGGTGGTGCCCGCCGGACGTGGGCACCCACAGCTCGCTGACCGCCCGAGGACCAGCCGTGCTCATCGCTCTCCTTCCCGCCCTTCCCGGGTGCGGACGCCTGTCGGCGGTGCCCGGCCGCCCGTGCGCGGCCGGGGCGCCTCAGTCCGGGACCGAGGCCGTGAGGAAGTCCTGCATCGACACCAGGCAGCGCCGCTCCGCGTCCAGGAAGGCCACGGTGACGGCCGCGTCCACCGCGGGCCGCTCCGCCTCCGTCAGGTGGATGCGCTGGCGGAACCGCGCCCGGAACGTCAGGTCGTCCTCGTCGAACTCCCGCTCGCTGGGCGACTCCAGGACGGTGCGCACCTCGACCCGGCCGCGGGGGATCTCCGCCAGGTAGTCGATCTCCACGCGGGCGACCACGGAGATCACGCGCTCGGCGTGCACCAGCCCGTTGCGGGCGAGCCAGTCCCACCGGCCCGCCTCCAGGTACTCGAGCGCGACCGCGTTGTTCACGTGCCCCAGGGCATCGAGGTCATTGGGTCGCACCGGAAGCAGGAGCCGTGACTCGCCGAAATACACGCCTGACCGCCCGTTCGATCGTGCCGATGAAAGGTACCGAGGGGCCCGTGCCGGTGACGATGACGACGCAGGACACGAAGCCGCCGCTGTGCGAGAGGGAGACGCTCACCCGCAGGCCGTGCCGGGCCAGGTGGTCGGCCAGCGCTCCGTGGGTGCGGAAGGCCGGCGCGCCGTGGCGGTCGTGGACCAGTTCCGCGTCGGTCCAGAACCACGTTCCCCCGGTGGCGGGCAGCGCCTTGAAGAGTGCCTCCTTGGCGGCGAACCCGCCGGCCATGCTTTGCAGGGGGACGACCGAGGACGCGAAGCGGCGCAGCTCCCCCTCGGTGAAGAAGACGCCGGGTTCGCGCAGGCCGGACGCGACCTCCAGCTCACTGATCAACTGGAGGTCGTGCCCCAGGCCGATCAGCTCCCGACGAGATCCATCCAAGTGTCCTCGACCTCTTCCCGGGAGTGGACCTCGATCCCGGTGATCTTCTTCAGGGCGCCGCAGATGAGCTGCTCCTTCTTCTCCAGCGCCTCCGGGCGGAAGTCCGTGTCGCCCGTGTCCAGGGTGTCCCACCAGTTCACGTGGGTGCCGCGGCGCTCCAGGTGCTCGCGGGAGCTGCCCAGTATCTCCCCGTCCTCGCGCAGGAAGAGGTGGGCCACCGCGAAGGCGTCCTTGGCGTGGTACTCGCCGCTGTCCACCAGCGCCTTGGCGAACGAGATGAAGTAGTTGCGGTGCTGGATCTCGTCCGCGGCGACCTGCTTGAATATCCGCCGCAGCCCCGGGTCCTCGATCACGTGCTGGCACTGGCCGTAGTTGACCGCGGCCGTGATCTCCGAGATGGCGAGCAGCACCAGGGTGCGCAGCATGTCGTCGTCGGGGAAGACCTGGCGGAACTCGATGAAGGTCTCGTCCGAGATCGGCTCCATGCCGGTGGCCTGCGCCAGCCGGATGAAGACCGTCTCGTGGTGGGCCTCCTCCTCGTTCCAGTACCGGCTCCAGGTGCCGCAGGCCTCCATGATCGCCGCCACCGTCGGGTTCTTCTCCTGCCAGCGACGGACCTCCGCTTCCGCCTGGCGTTCGAGCCGGTCCGCGCCCGGCTTGGTGGTCAGCTCGGCCCGCCCCGCGTTCCACACCAGCACCCGGTCCAGCGGGGTGAGGCGGTCCAGGTCCACGGCGGACAGCATGTCCACCACGCTCCAGCGCCGGGACTCGTGCAGCCGGTGCTGCTCCCAGGTGACCTCGACCAGGGACATCTCACGCTTGGTCAGCGCGTCGTACAGGTCGGTGATGATGGCGGGGGGCTCTGCGGGCACGGCCGACCGTCGGGTGGCCGTACGCTCCGTCTGCACACTGGTCATTCCGCCTTCTCCTTTTGCCGCTCGAATTCCTCGAGGAAGACCTTGAGCACCGTCGTGGTCGGTGTGTCGAGGGGCAGCGCGGGCAGGCGCACGCGCACCCCGTGGTCCTTGCGCAGCGAGTTGGAGGTCCGGGCGAACGCCTCCATGAGATCGATGCTGTTGGTCATTCGCGGGCTGCGGCTGATCACCGCGGCCAATGTCACGTCGTCGGCGAACAATTCCTCGTCTGCGAGACCCGCATGCTCGGCGAACTTCTGCCGGATGTAGGCCTCCACCCCAGGCGTCTCCATGGTTCAGAATCGTACAAGTTGTTGAGTGCCGTCATCAAGTGACGATTTCACCGTCGGCACGGGTAACGGCGCACGGAAATACCCCGGTTCAGTGGGACCCGTGCGTCCTGTGGGGTGATGCTCGAGCCGCCCTCGAGGAGTTCTCGGGAGCCGCGGCGTATGAACGTCCCACAACCCTCCGTTCACCAGCGTCGATTACCGTCCGTCAGCCTGGCGGTTCGTCCGTTTTGCCACGCCCCGACGGATGCGGAACGATCCGTTCGGCAGCCGCGTGACCACCTTGCCACGCGTTCGCCGAAAATTCGGGAAAGCGCGTGCCCGGATTTGCCGCGCATTGCCGCGCACGGTATTCGGGAAACACCGCCCGGGAGCCCGGGAAGCTTTTTCCCCGCGCTCCGCGCTTTCCGCCTCCGGCGCCACCGCCCCCGTCACGGTCCGGTGCCCTCACCGGCCTCCCGGCGCGGGGGCCGCCGAGCCGCGCACGGTCGCCGCGGCGAGCACCGCCACGGAGAGGGCGAAGCCCACCGCCATGTACCAGGTGCTGCGGGCGCCGCCGAGCAGGTCGGTCGCGTGGGAAGTCAGGATGGACACCGTCAACGCCGTGCCCAGCACCCCGCCGAGCTGGCGGAAGGCGGCGTTGGCCGCGCTGGCGGTGGCCAGCCGCGCGGGCTCCACCCCCGCCAGCGCCACCCCGCCGAGCACCGGCCACACCAGGCCGGCGCCCAGGCCCATGACGGTGGCTCCGGGCAGCCAGTGCGTGAGGAAGTCCGGGTCCCCGCCGCCGCCCCACGACAGCAGCAGGGTGCCGCCGATGTAGGTCAGACAGCCCGCGACGATCACGGGGCCGTCGCCGAACCGCTCGGCGAGGCGCACGGCGGGCTTGGCGACCAGGGCGCTGGCGAGCGGTGGCGGCGTGGTGGCCAGGCCCGCGGCGATCAGGGACCAGTGCCAGTGGTTGGTCAGGAACAGGATGTTGTTCAGGATGACGGCGTAGAAGGTCACCGCGAACAGCATCGTGCCGATGTTGCCGCCGACGGCCGCGCGGGAGCGCAGCAGGTCCAGGGCGACGACGGGCGCCGGGTGCCGGGCGCTGCGCAGCGCGACCGCGACCGCGAGCAGCGCCCCGGCGGCCAGGCAGCCCAGGGTCCCCGCGCCGGCCCAGCCCCACTCCTCGCCCTTGACCAGGCCCAGCGCCACCAGGCCGAGCGCGGCGCCGAGCAGCACCGCGCCGGGCACGTCGGGCGTGGGACCGCCGCGCTCCCGCTGCTCGCCGAGGTACCGGCTCGCCCACACCGCGACGATGCCGATGGGGATGTTCACCAGGAACACCGCCCGCCACGTCCAGTACTCGGCGAGCATCCCGCCGAGGCCGGGGCCGATGCCAGCGGCCACCGCGGCGGCGGCGCCCCAGATGGTGATCGCCACCAGTCGCCTGGCCATCGGGAACATCGGCATCAGCAGCGCCAGCGAGGTCGGCACGAGGATCGCCGCGCCCACCGCCTGCACCAGCCGGGCGCCGATCAGCACCGCCGCCGAGCCCGCGATCCCGCACACCGCCGACGCCAGGGTGAACGTGGTCAGGCCCACGGCGAAGGACCGCCGGCAGCCGAGCCGGTCCGCCGCCCGGCCCGCGGGCATCAGCAGCGCGGCGATCACCACGTTGTAGCCGTTGAGCACCCAGGACAGCGTGGGCAGGTCGGAGCCGTCGAAGGTCTCGGTGATGCTGGGGAAGGCGGCGTTGACGATCGTGCTGTCCAGGAACGCCATGAAGGCGCCGAGGCAGCACAGCAGGACCAGCGGGGCCGACGGCCCGGCGGCGGGTTCGTCCCTGACGACGTCCCGGGTCTCGCCGGTGGCGGCCGGTGTGTCGGCCATGCGTGCGTCCTCATTCCGGGCGGTCCTGCCGGGCGGGTGATCCGGTGCCGGTGTGCCGTCCGCCGGCCGGACCGGCGTCCGAGCGGCACGTGCCGCTCCCTCACGCGGCCGCCGCCGCGCTCCCGCGGAATACCGCCGCACCCGCACCGGGGATTTCCCCCGGCACCGCGCCGCGGTGGGCGCGGGTTGTCCTGGCGGCCGATTTCCCGCCCGAGCGGTGGGGAAAGCGGGAAAGCGCCGGGAAAAGCAGCGCGAGTACCCGCACCGGCGGTCCCGCCGTGTGCCGATCCTCTCGCACCCGACCTCCCGCACACCCTGGTGCGGCTGATCACCGTGTTCCTTGTTACCCACCGGTCACGATGCTGGTTGACCCCCGCGGGTGTCAACCCCCTCCTGGCGCGCCCGGCTTGACCACGCGGAACTCCCGGACCTCTGCCGAACCCCCCGCCCCGCGGACCCGCGGCCACGCCGTCCGCCCCACCCGCCCGCCCCACCCGCCCGCCCGCCGCGGCCGCCCGCCCGTCCGCACCCCGGAAAGCACCCCGGAACCACGCTCGTTGACCGCCGCGTTATCTTGCTGCCACACTGCTCGCCACAATGGAGCAGGGGGAAGGCACGGGGGTGACTCCTTCACATCGGCACCAGGCCGACAGTTTTGCTCACATCCTGCGGGAAAAAGCGGCGCATTCTCCTGACGCCGTCGCCTACCGCTTTGTCGGCGACGACGAATCGGCCCGCGAGATCACCTACGCGGAACTCGACGCGCGCGCCGCGGCGGTCGCCGCGGGGCTGGCCGGCGCCACCGGCCGCCGGGGGCCCGCGCTGCTGCTGTTCGCGCCCGGCCTCGACTACCTCGCCGGCCTGTTCGGCTGCTTCCGCGCCGGTGTGCCCGCGGTCCCCGCGTTCCCGCCCGACCCGACCCGCCTGGCGCGCACCCTGCCCAGGCTCGCCGCCATCATCGAGGACGCCGAGGCCGACACCGTCCTGACCACGTCGGACATCGCGCCGCTGCTTGAGCAGTGGCTGGCCGAGCAGTTCGCCGGGCACCCGCCCCGCCTGATCGCCACCGACACCCTCGACGCGGCGCCGGGTGACGAAACGTTCCGGCCGGACCCGCTGGCGCTGCTCCAGTACACCTCGGGCTCCACCGCGCTGCCGCGCGGCGTGATGCTCAGCCATGAGCGGCTGATCGCCAACTGCGCGGAGATCGTGCGCGGGTTCGGCCTCCACGAGGGCAGCTCGGGCGTGTTCTGGCTGCCCCCGTACCACGACATGGGGCTGATCGGCGGCATCCTGACGCCCCTGTACTTCGGGTGCGAGGCGACGCTGATGTCCCCGGTGTCGTTCCTGCGCCGCCCGCTGTCGTGGCTGCGCACGGTCTCCCGCCACGGCGGGACGATCACCGGCGGCCCGAACTTCGCCTACGACCTGTGCGTGCGCCGCGCCAAGGACGCCGACCTGGCGGGCCTGGACCTGTCCGGCCTGGAGGTGACGTTCACCGGCGCCGAGCCGGTTCGCGCCGACACCCTGGAGCGGTTCACGGCGCGCTTCGCCCCGCACGGCTTCCGGGCCGAGTCGTTCTACCCCTGCTACGGGCTCGCCGAGGCCACGCTGTTCGTCACCGGCGGCAGGCCGCTGGGCGGCTGGCGCTCGGTGCGGGTGGCGCGCGAGGCGCTGGACCTGGAGGGCACGGCCAGGCCCGCCGCGCCGGGCGAGCCGGAGCGGTCGCTGGTGAGTTGCGGCAGCCCGGGGCCCGGCACCCGGATGCTGGTCGTGGACCCGGCGACGGCGAAGCCGCTGGACGACGGCGCGGTCGGCGAGGTCTGGCTGGCCTCGTCCAGCGTCGCCGACGGCTACTGGCGGCGCCCGCGGGAGACCGCGGAGGTGTTCGGCGCGCGCACGGCGGCCGGCGAGGGGCCCTATCTGCGCACCGGCGACCTGGGGTTCGTCCTGGACGGTGAGCTGTTCGTGGCCGGGCGGACCAAGGACCTGGTCGTCGTCAACGGGCGCAACGTCCACCCGACCGACATCGAGCGGGCCTGCGAGGCGGCCGTCGAGGGCATCCGCCGCAACTGCGGCGCCGCGTTCGCGGTCGAGGACGACGCGGGCGCGGCCGAGCGCCTGGTGGTGGTCTACGAGGCCGAGCCCGGCGACGAGGAGCGGTACCGGGCGGCCGTCGAGGGGATCCGGCGGACCGTGTCGATGGAGGTCAGCGTCCCCCCGCGCGCCGTGGTGCTGGTGCGGCCGCGCACCATCCCCAAGACGTCCAGCGGCAAGGTGCAGCGCTGGCTGGCCCGCCGTCACTTCCTCGCCGGCGAGCTGGAGGAGGTCGCCCGCTGGCAGGCTCCCGCCCGGCCGGCCCCCGCGCCGGGCACGTGACGGCCACACACCCGCGGACCGCGCTGCTGCGGCCGCCACCATCGACGAAGGAGTCCGGGCGGTGATCTTCAAGGTCAGGGGCGTACTGCTCCGCTTCACCGACTACCAGAACGAGATCGAGGTCGACGGCGGCACGGTCCGCGACGGCCTGGCGGCGCTGACCGAGCGCTACCCCGGTCTGCGCGAGGTGCTGCTGGACCGCGAGGGGACGGTGCGCGCCACGCACCTGATCGCCCTCAACGGCGAGCAGCTCCCGCACAGCGAGCTGGACCGGGAGGCCACCGAGGACGACCGGGTGGACATCGTCACCGCGGTCTCCGGGGGCTAGGCCGGATGCCGCGCAGCTCCTCCTACGAGGTCGTGCTCGACACCGGCCTGTTCACCCCGACCCGGCTCCAGCCCACCGCCGTGGCCCGGCTCGCCTTCCAGGCCGGCACCCGCTGGATGCGCGACCACGTGGGCAGCCACCGCACCCTGCTGACCGAGCACAAGGTGGGCTTCGTGCTCTGGGCGTGGGAGCTGGAGTACGACCGGCCGCTGGGCTTCTTCGACGCCGACGAGGCCCGGGTCGAGGTGCGCGGCCGGGTCCGCGGGCCGCGGGCGTCCCAGTTCGAGGCCGAGATGACCCTGACCGGGCCCGCGGGCGTGGCGGTGCGCACCCGCGCCGCCTCGGTGCCGCTGCGGCTCAGCGGCGACCTGGCGCTGTCCGGCGCGCCGACCGCCCTGCCGGAGAAGGTGGTGGCCGCGTTCCGGCCCGACGAGGTCGAGCGCTCGGTGTTCCGGTCCCGGGTGCCCGCGCTGCGGGCCGCGCTGGAGCGGGAGGGCGAGCTCCTGGCGGAGCACACCTGCGGGTTCCGCGTCCACCGCCACCACTGCGAGGTCGCCGACCAGTGGTACTGGGCGGAGACCCTGGGGTTCGCCGGCGGGGCGCGGGAGGAGTGCGTGCTGCGGCACGGCTCGGCGGCGCCCGAGCTGCGCCGCGGCCTGGTCGACGGGGTGCGCCGGATCGACGTGACCTGGCTGCGCGCGGGCCAGCTCTGGGACCTGCTGCACGTGCGCACCACCGCGTACCGGCACGCCGGGGACGTGGTGTTCGTGCACGAGCTCGGCCTGGACGGCGACGGCGGCGGGCCGTGCGCGATCGTGGTGGAGCGCTCATGACGCGGGTGGACGGCCCGGTGGAGGACTCGGTGGCGGGCGTGGCGGCGGACCCGGTGGAGGGCACGGCGGCGGACCCGGTCCCGGCCGGGTTCCGGGCGGCGGAGGAGGCCGAGCGGCAGCTCGGCTGCCCGTTCGACCCCGCGACCGGGATGTCGCTGGCCGGCGGGGTGCGCGCCGACGAGGAGGAGGCCGAGCCGGTCGCGGCGTACGAGGCGGCGTGGGCGGCCGGGCTGCACGCGTACCTGGTGCCCGCGGACGAGGGCGGGCGGCTGGAGTCGTTCGAGTCGCTGCTGGGCGTGGTGCGGGCCGTCTCCCGCCGCGACCTGGCCGTGGCGGTCGGGTTCGGCTCCACGCTGCTGGCCGCGATGCCGGTGTGGGTCTGGGGCGACGACGCCCAGCGGCGCCGGGTCGCCGAGCTGGTGCTGGACCGGGCCTGGGGCACCGCCGGGATCAGCGAGGAGGCGGCCGGCAGCGACCTGCTGGCCACCGTCACCCGCGCCGTGCCGGAGGAGGACGGCGGGTACCGCCTGACGGGCCGCAAGTGGCTGGTCGGCAACGGGCGGCGGTCCTCGTTCGCCACCGTGCTCGCCGCCTCCGACCCGTCCTTCGGGCTGTTCCTGGTGGACTTCGCCGACACGCCGCCCGGCGCCGTCGAGCGGCTGCCGAAGGTGCGCACGCACGGCCTGCGCGGCCACGACCTGAGCGGCTTCGCGCTGCACGACTGCCGGGTGGGCCCCGGCGCGGTGATCGGGCGGCCGGGACGGGGCGTGGAGATGCTCACCGGGGCGCTCCAGTTCACCCGGACGCTGATCGGCGGCAGCAGCCTCGGCGCGGCCGACACCGCGCTGCGGGTGGCGCTCGGGCACGCCCGCGGCCGGGTGCTGTACGGGCGGCCCGCGCTGGACCTCGCCCCGGTGGGGGCGCTGCTGGCCCGGGCCTTCGCGGACGTGCTGGTCGCCGAGTGCGTGGCGCTCTCGGCGGCGCGCGCCCTGGACGTGGCGCGGCCGCGGGCCGCGCTGTGGTCGGCGGTGGCCAAGTACGTGGTGCCGCGGTTCGCGGTGGACGCGGTGAACGCCTGCGGCGAGGTGCTCAGCGCCCGCGCCCACCTGCGGGAGGGCGTGGCGGACGGCGCCTTCCAGAAGCTGCTGCGGGACGTGGCGATCACCCCGGTGTTCGAGGGCACCGAGCTGGTGCAGTTGGACACGGTCCGCGCGCAGTTGGTCGGCGCGGCCCGGCGGGGCAGGGGGCGCGCCGAGCCCGTGCTGCCGGCGCTGTTCTCCTTCGGCGCGCCCACCGCCCCGGCCGGGCTGCGCGAGCAGCGCCCCAGGCTGGTGTACGGCAGCGCCGACGAGGTGGTGGACTCCCTCGACGAGGCGGTGGCCGCGCTGGCCGGCGACGCGGAGCTGGCCGCCCTGGGGCGGGCGCTGCTGGCGGTGCGGGACGAGACCAGGGAGGCGTTCGGCGCGCTCGCCGCCTCCCGCACGCCCCGCACCGCCGACGCCTACGAGTGGGCCCGCCGGCACTGCCTGGTGCACGCGGGCGCCTGCTGCCTGCACACCTGGCTGCTGCGCCGGGAGGCGCCCGGCGGGGACGGCGGCCCGGACGGCGGCCGGGCCTGGCTCTCCGTGGCGCTGCGCCGCGTCCTGGACCGGCTGGGCCGCCCCGCGGGGCCGGACCGGGAGGCCGAGGACCGCCTGCTGCGCCGACTGGTGGAGCTGGACGACGACGACCGGGCGTTCTCCCTGGTGCCGCTGCGGCTCGCCCCGCGGCACCGGGGGCGGACGCCGTCCTGAACCGGGGAGGACACCATCATCACCGAAGACCGCGACAGCACCGCCGAGCCCGTCGGCGCGTGGCTGTCATCGCTGATCGGGGAGCTGCTCGGCCTGGACGGCGAGCCGGTGCCCGCCGACCGGCCGCTGGGCGAGCTGGGCATCGACTCGCTCACCGCGGCGCAGTTGTCCGTCGAGGTCGAGGAGCGCACCGGCGCCACCATCCCGCTGGAGCGCTTCCTCGGCGAGTCGACCCTGGCGGAGCTGGCCCGCGAGGCGGAGCGCGGCGCCGCGAAGGGGGCCGGGGCATGACGGAGCGGGTGCACGCCGCCGACGTGATGAACCGGTCCGCCGCCGGGCACCGCACCCTCCAGGCGGAGATCGAGCAGGTCAGGCGGGAGGCGCGGCGCCGCTTCGGCGGCCTGGTGCTGGACCTGGCGAACCCCGGCTCGTACTTCCGCAACCGCCACTGCCGGCCGCCGCAGGACGGGATCTTCGAGCGGGCGGGCGACCTGGGGCTGATGCGGTTCTCGCTGCCGCCGGAGATCGGCGGCGACGGGCGGGACAAGCTGGCCTGGGGCGTGGTCGTGGAGGAGCTGGCCCGCCTCTCCCGCGACCCCGGGTTCGCGGTGCTGCTCGACATCACCGTCGAGATCACCGAGCTGATCTACTCCAGCGGCAGGCCCGAGCTGATCGAGCGCTACGTGCCCGACCTGGTGGCGGGCCGCCGCTTCGGGGTGCAGGGCGCCTTCGAGAGCCGCGACCCGTGGGACTACGAGTCCACCGCGCGGCTCGACGGCGACGAGTGGGTGCTCAACGGGGCCAAGCGCTTCCTGGCCGGGGCGAGGTTCGCCGACGTGTACGTGCTGTTCCTGCGCGACGCGGCGTCCAACGACATCCTGGCGTTCGTGGTCGACCGGGACGACCCGGGCGTCACCCCGGTGCCGCTGGAGACCATGGGCCTGCACAGCATGGGCCTGGGCCAGGTGGTGCTGCACGAGGTGCGGCTGCCGCAGTGGCGCCTGCTGTGGCGGGCGGACGCGCTCAGCGAGCTCAACACCTACGCGCGCATCCGCAGGACGATGAGCGCCTGCGGGATCGTCGGCGCGGTGGACGGCCTGGTGGAAGCCTGCGTGGAGTCCCTGGCCGAGCGCAGGCGCGGCGGGCGCCGGGTGCTGGACTACCCGAACGTGGAGCGCTCCGTCGGCGAGATGCGGGCGCTGCTGGAGGCCGCCCGCGCCGCGGTGTACCGGGCGCTGGACCACACCCGCTCCCCGGACCGGGACCCGTACTTCGACGAGTTCGCCACCATCGCCAAGCACCACGCCTCGGCGTGCGCGCTGCGCATCGGGGAGCTGGTGATGCACCTCCAGGGCGGCGAGGGCTACATGAGCGCCTTCCCCTGGGAGCGGTGGATGCGCGACCTGATGGGCATGATCGGCGGCCAGGGCTCCCAGGAGATCCTCCTGCTCCAGTTGGGGCAGCGGGCGATCGTGGACCTGGAGGGCGCGCGGGTGCGGCAGGACGCCGCCGAGCGGGCCGTCACCGCGCTGGCGGACTCCTGGTGGGCGCTGCACGCCGCGTCCGTCCACGGCTCCGCCCCGCACGCGTGGGCGCCCGCGGTGGCCGAGACGGTGGAGGCCGCCGGTCTCGGCGCCGTCGCCGACGGGCCGCGCCGGGAGCTGGACGCGCTGCTGGAGCGCGCCCACGGGCTGCTGGCGGACGCCGCGGCCGGGCGGCTGCCCGACAAGCTTCCCCAGTGCCCCGCCGGGCTGTTCGACGGGCGGGCCGCGCGGGTCGCCGAGGAGGCGTGGCGGCTGCTGGCGTGCGCCGTCGCGCACCGGACCGGGCTGCTGGCCCGGCTGCTGGAGCCGTGCACGGTGCGGGAGGCGGCCGGCGAGCTCCCCGAGGCGCTGACCGGGCAGGTGCTCGACGCCCTGGTGGACGCCTCGCTGGTGCGCCGCGACGACCAGGGCCGGCACACCGTGGCCGAGGGCCTGGAGCGGGTGCTCATCGGCGGGCCGCGCGCCGCGGCGTTCGCCGCCCGGCTGCGCCGCGCGGTGGACGGCGCCGCCCGGCTGCGCGCCGCCGGGCCGGCTTCGGGGCGGCGGCTCGCCGCCGGGTGCGGCGCCGACGCGGCGGCCCTCGCCGACGTGCTCGTCAACGCGCTGCTCGGGCGGCTGGAAGGGCTGCCGGTGCTGCTGGACCGGCCCGGCCTGGCGGTGGGCTGCGCGGCCGGGGACGGGGGCAGGTCCGCCGCCGAGCTGGCCCGCCACATCCCGTTCACGCCGGTGCTCGCCCTGGAACCGCGGGAGCTGCCGGACGCCGGGGTGCGGGTGAGGGTCGGCGGCGCGGCGGCGTTCACCGAGGACGACCGGCTCGCCCTGGCCTGGCTGCCCGCGGCCGGGCTGACCGGCGACGAGCTGGGCGAGGCCGTGGCGTCGGCGGCGGGCGCGCTGGTGCCCGGCGGCTGGCTCGTGGTGCCGTGCCCGCTGCTGCCCAAGCGCCCGCTCGGCGCCGCCGCGGCCCGCCTGGACCTCGCCCTCACCGGCGCCCCGGCGCCCGAGCCCGGCGTCGTCGAGGAGCTGCTGCGCTCCGCGGGCCTCGGCCACGTGCGCACCGCCTGGGCCGACCCCGCCCTCGGCCTGCGGCTGCTGGCGGCACGGCGCCCCTGAACCGCCTCGCCCCTGAACCGCCTCGCCCCCGCGCCGCCCGCGCCACCGCGTCCGGGCGGCGGGGGCGCGGCGCGGGGTGCCCGCCTACGCTGGAGGCGAGACCGGACACGTGCGCGCGCGTGTTCCCCGGGAGGCACACCGGAGGCCGCGATGGCCGAACCACCCCACCCCCCTCGCCCGGAACCGGCCGACCCCGGGCGCTACCTGCCGATCGCCGAGCACGGCCTGATCGGCGACCTGCGCACCGTGGCGCTGGTGGGCACCGACGGCACCGTGGACTGGTACTGCTGCCCGTCCTTCGACGCGCCGAGCGTGTTCGCGTCGATCCTGGACGCCGAGCGCGGCGGGTCCTTCGAGCTGGCCGCCGCCGACCCGCGGGCCAGGACCAAGCAGTTCTACTTCCCCGACACCAATGTGCTGCTCACCCGGTTCTTCACCGAGGAGGGGGCCGGGGAGGTGCAGGACTTCATGCCGGTGACCGACGACACCGGCGAGGCCGACCGGCACCGGCTGATCCGGCGCGTGGTCTGCGTCCGGGGCACCGTCCGGTTCCGCGCCCGGGTGGCCCCGCGGTTCGGCTACGGGGCGCGGCCGCACACCGCGCGGACGGCGGACGGGGTGACGCTGTTCGAGTCCGCCGACCTGGACCTGTCGCTGACCGCCACCGTGCCGGTGGAGTGCGACGGCCGGGACGCGCGGGCCGACTTCAAGCTCGCCGAGGGCGAGACCGCGGTGTTCGCGCTGGACCGGGTCGGCGGCGAGGTCGCGCCGCGCGGCTGCGCGCACCTGGAGGCGGAGCGGGAGTTCACCGCGACCGTGGCGTTCTGGCGGCGCTGGCTCGCCGCGTCCCGGTACCGGGGGCGGTGGCGGGAGATGGTGCACCGGTCCGCGCTGACGCTGAAACTGCTCACCTACGCGCCGACCGGGGCGATCGTCGCCGCGCCGACGACCAGCCTGCCCGAGCAGCTCGGCGGGGAGCGCAACTGGGACTACCGGTACCTGTGGGTGCGGGACGCCGCGTTCTGCGTCTACGCGCTGCTGCGGCTGGGCTTCACCGGTGAGGCCGCCGCGTTCATGCGGTTCCTCACCGAGCGGGTGGACCCGGGCGGCGCCGGGCCCTCCGGGCCGTTGCAGGTCATGTACGGCATCGACGGCCGCACCGGGCTGCGCGAGCGGGAGCTGCCCCACCTGGAGGGGTACCGCGGCTCGGCGCCGGTGCGGGTGGGCAACGCCGCCGCGGGCCAGTTGCAGCTCGACATCTACGGGGCGCTGATCGACTCGGTGTACCTGTACGACAAGTGGGGGGAGCCGATCTCCAGCGACCAGTGGGACCGGGTGTGCGCCCTGGTGGACTGGGTGTGCGCGCACTGGGACCAGCCGGACGAGGGCATCTGGGAGACCCGCGGCGGGCGCAAGCGGTTCCTGTACTCGCGGCTGATGTGCTGGGTGGCGATCGAGCGGGCCATGCGGCTGGCGAACCACCGCGGGCTGCCCGCCGACATCCCGCGCTGGCGGCGGGCCAGGGACACCGTCTACCGGCGGATCATGGCGGACGGCTGGTCCCCCGCGCGGCGGGCGTTCACCCAGCACGAGGACGGGGACGTGCTGGACGCCGCGGTGCTGATGATGCCGCTGGCCAAGTTCGTCTCCCCCACCGACCCCAAGTGGCTGTCCACCCTGGACGCGCTCACCGCGGGCCTGGTGTCGGACTCGCTGGTCTACCGCTACGACCCGCAGGCCAGCCCCGACGGCGTGCGCGGCGAGGAGGGCACGTTCTCGATCTGCTCGTTCTGGTACGTGGAGGCGCTGGTGCGCGCCGGCCGGGTGGAGGAGGCGCGACTGGCGTTCGAGAAGATGCTCACCTACGCCAACCACCTGGGCCTGTACGCGGAGGAGATCAGCCACACCGGGGAGCAGCAGGGCAACTTCCCGCAGGCGTTCACCCACCTGGCCCTGATCAGCGCGGCCTTCAACCTGGACCGGGCCCTGGGCTGAGCCGGCCGCCGCCCGGCCCGGTCACCCGGGCCCGCCCCCGCTCCCGGGCCGCCGCGCGCCCGGCAGGCGGACGGTGACGCTCAGGCCGCCGCCGGGGCGGGGGGCGAGGGTCAGGCTGCCCTGGTGGGCGGTGGCGACGGCCCGCACGATGGCCAGGCCGAGGCCCACGCCGCGCTCCGGGTGCGGGCGGCGGCCCTCGCCGCGCACGAACGGCTCCGGCAGCCGCCGCGCCTCCTCCGCGGACAGCGGCCGGCCCGTGTTCTCCACCCGCAGGAACGCCGCGCCGCCCGCCGTCCCGGTGGTGACCGCCAGCTCGCCGCCCGGCACGTTGTGCCGCAGCGCGTTGTCCACCAGGTTGCCGACCAGCCGTTCCAGCAGCACCGGCTCCCCGTCGACCGGCGCCGGCGCCAGGTGGCGGCGCACCGCGAGGCCCAGGGCGTCCGCCCGGGCCGCCGCGTCGTCGAGCAGCCGTCCCGCGGTGCCGGCCAGGTCGGCCCTGGTGGACGTGCGCGGCCCCGCCTGGCTGCCGGCGAGCAGCAGCAGCCCGTCGAGGGTGCGCCTGCCGTGCTCCACCGCGTCCCTGATGTCCGCCGCCATGGTGAGCAGTTGCCCGGTGGTGGGTTCCCCGTCGAGCGTCACGTCGATGGCGGTGCGCACGGTGGTCAGCGGGGTGCGCAGCTCGTGCGCGGCGTTCGCGGCGAACATGCGCTGGCTGTCCAGCACCCGGTCGCGCTCGGCGATGCCGCGCTGGACGCGGTCCAGCATGCCGTTGACGGTGGCGGCGAGGTCGGCCAGCTCGTCGCGGGGCGCCCGCACCGGCACCCGCTCGCCGATGTTCTCCGCCGACAGTTGCCGGGCGGTCGCCGTGATGTCCCGGATCGGGCGCAGCACCCGCCCGGCCACCAGCCAGCCGAGCACGGCAGCCGCCGCGGTCACCGCGGCCAGGGCCAGCGCGGCGTGGGTGAGCAGCTCGGCCAGCGCGGCCTCCCGGGTCCGCTCCAGCGCCTCGGACACCGCAGGGGGCGGCGGCGCCTGCCCGTCGTCGCCGGGGCGCAGGTGCAGGACGACGACGCGGGCGCGGGCGCGGCGCCGGGTGAGCGCGTACGTCAGCGCCGTCATCGCCGTGCCCGAGACCAGCACCAGCGCCGTGTGCAGCAGCGCCAGCCGGGCGCGGGCGGTGAGCCGGGGCGTCAGCGTTACGGGCACGGGCGGATCCGGTAGCCGGCGCCGGTCACCGTCTCCACCAGCGGCGGCCCGCCCAGCTTGCGGCGCAGCGTGCCGACGGTGATCCGGACGGCGTTGGTGAAGGGGTCGGCGTGCTCGTCCCACACCTTCTCCAGCAGCGTCTCGGCGCTGACCACGGCGCCGTCGGCGGCCAGCAGCCGTTCCAGCACGCCGAACTCCTTGGGGGTCAGCGGCAGCGCCCGCCCGGCGCGCTCCGCGGTGCGCCGCGCCGGGTCGAGCACCACGTCGCCCGCGCGCAGCACCGGGGGGCGCGCCGGGGCGCTGCGCCGCAGCAGCGCCCGCACCCGGGCGACCAGTTCGGAGAAGGCGAACGGCTTGGCGAGGTAGTCGTCGGCGCCCAGGGTCAGCCCGTCCACCCGGTCCTGCACCGCGCCGGACGCGGTGAGCATCAGGATGCGGGCGGTGCCGCGCCCGGCCAGGCGCCGGCACACGGTGTCGCCGTGCACGCCCGGCAGGTTGCGGTCGAGCACCACCACGTCGTACGGGGCGAGGTCGCACTTGTCCAGGGCGGTCGCGCCGTCGTGGGCGACGTCCACGGCGAACCCGTTCCTGCGCAGCCCGGCCGCGACATACCCGGCCAGCGGCTGTTCGTCCTCGACCAGCAGCACCCGCATGCGGCACAGCGTGGCAGCGCCGGCATATGGCCGGTGTGAGGAGCGGCGATCGGCCGGCCATAGGTCCGCCCGGGTGTAGTTGCCACCGTCCTCCCGAGCCGTCGAAAGGACCGCCTTCATGAACACCTCCCGCCGATCCGTACTCGGCCTGCTGGGCGCCGCCGGGGCGGCCCCGCTCGCCGCCGGGGCCCTGCCGGGCGCGGCGCACGCCGCGTCCAGGACAGGGCCCGGGTCCGGGGCCGGGTCCGCCGGAACCGTGCCGCCCGAGCTGCGGCCGGGCGGCGCCTTCGACCGCCGTCTCGCCGGGCTCGCGGCCGAGGACGCGTTCTCCGGCGGTGTGCTGCTCGCCCACCGGGGCCGCACCGTGCTGGCCCGCTCCCACGGCATGGCGAACCGGGCCCTGGCCCTGCCCAACGGCCCCGGCACCCGGTTCTGCCTGGGCTCGGTGACCAAGCTGTTCACCGCCGTCGCCGTCGCCCAGCTCGCCGAGCGCGGCGCGATCGCCTTCCAGGGGAGGCTGGGCGAGTACCTGGACGGGTTCCCGCCCGAGGTGGCGGACAAGGTGACGGTGCACCACCTGCTCACCCACGGCGCGGGCATGGGCGACTTCCGGCAGGACCCGCGGTTCGCGGAGCGCAAGGACTCCTGGCGCACCCACGACGAAGTGCTCGCCGGGGTGCTGGACCTGATCCGGGACACCCCGCCGCGGTTCCCGCCGGGGACCGGGTACGCCTACAGCAACTCCGGTTTCGCCGTGCTGGGCGCCATCGTGGCGCGGGTGGCCGGGCGCTCCTACTTCGACCACGTCCGCGAGCACGTGTTCGCCGCCGCGGGCATGACCGGGTCGGACTTCCTCACCCAGGCGCAGTGGCGCGACGACCCGGACGCCGCCCGCCCCTACGCCACCGCCGCCTCCGGGGAGCGCGTCGACGCCCTGGACCGGCACGAGGTGGTCGGCTCCCCGGCGGGCGGCTCCTTCGCCACCTGCGCCGACCTGGAGCGCTTCGCCCGCGCCCTGACCGGGGGCCGCCTGGTGGGCCCGCCGTACGCCCAACTGCTGCTGAGCCCCAAGCAGCCCATGCCGATGCGCCGGGAGCCGGGCCGGCCGGCGGCGTTCGAGGCGTACGGGGCCATCGCGGAGCTGACGGGCGACCAGTGGGTGGTCTCCCGCAACGGCGGCTCCCCCGGCGTGTCCACCGAGCTGCGGCTGTTCGCCCCGGCCCGGGACTGGGTCGTGGTGGTGCTCGCCAACCACGACCAGGCGGCGCGGGAGCCCACCGCCCTGGCCACGCGGATCATCACGGGCCAGGGGGCGGGGTGAGGCGGCCGGGCGCTACAGGGTGAACTCGCCGGGCGGCGCGGCCTGCGGGTCGGCGTGCAGGCCGCGCTCCCGCTCGCGCAGCTCGATGCGGCGGATCTTGCCCGAGATGGTCTTGGGCAGCTCGGCGAACTCCAGGCGCCGCACCCGCTTGTACGGGGCGAGGTGCTCGCGGGCGAAGCGCAGGATGTCCTGCGCGGTCTCCTCGGTCGGCTCGTGTCCCGCGGTGAGGGTGACGTACGCCTTGGGCACGGCCAGCCGCACCGGGTCGGGCGAGGGGACGACGGCGGCCTCGGCGACCGCCGGGTGCTCGATGAGGACGCTCTCCAGCTCGAAGGGGCTGATCCGGTAGTCACTGGCCTTGAACACGTCGTCGGCCCGGCCCACGTACGTCAGGTAGCCGTCGGCGTCCCGGGAGGCGATGTCGCCGGTGTGGTAGTAGCCGCCCGCCATGGCCTCGGCGTTGCGCTCCGGGTCGCCGTGGTACCCGGCCATCAGCCCGGCCGGGCGCCGCGCCAGGTCCAGGCAGATCTCGCCCTCCTCCGCCTTCTCCCCGGTCACCGGGTGGACCAGCTCGACGGCGAAGCCGGGCATGGGCCGCCCCATCGACCCGGGCCGCACCGGCTGGCCCGGCGGGTTGGCGATCTGCACGCTGGACTCGGTCTGCCCGAACCCGTCCCGGATCCGCACCCCCCACGCCCGCTCCACCTGCTCGATGACCTCGGGGTTCAGCGGCTCGCCCGCGCTGACCGCCTTCCGCGGCGGCGCGGCCAGCGCCGACAGGTCGGCCTGGATGAGCATGCGCCACACCGTCGGCGGCGCGCAGAAGCTGGTCACCCCGCAGCGGCCGAGCACGTCGAGCAGGTTCCCGGCGGAGAACCTGGCGTAGTCCATGACCAGGACGGTGGCCTCGGCGTTCCACGGGGCGAACACGCTGGACCAGGCGTGCTTGGCCCAGCCGGGCGAGGAGATGTTGAGGTGGACGTCGCCGGGCTCCAGGCCGATCCAGAACATCGTGGACAGGTGCCCGATGGGGTAGGAGCTGTGGGTGTGCTCGACCAGCTTCGGCTTGGCGGTGGTGCCGGAGGTGAAGTACAGCAGCAGGGTGTCGTCGGCCTTCGTCGGCCCGTCGGGCCGGAAGTCGGCCGACACGGCGCCGGCGTCCGCGTAGCCGTGCCAGCCCTCGGGCGCGCCGCCGACGGCGATGCGGGTGTAGCCGCCCTCGACGGCGTCGAACTTGCCGGTGTGGGCGGCGGCCGCCACCACGTGCGCGACCCGGCCGCGCGCCACGCGGTCCCGCAGGTCGTCCGCGGTCAACTGCGGGGTGGCGGGGATGACGACGGCGCCGAGCTTCATCGCGGCGAGCAGCGTCTCCCACAGCTCGACCTGGTTGCCCAGCATCAGGATGATCCGGTCGCCGCGGGCGACGCCGAGGCCGCGCAGCCAGTTCGCGACCCGGTGGGAGCGCTCGGACAACTCCCGGAAGGTCCACGACGCGTCGCCGCCGTCGCCGACGATCCGCAGCGCGGCGCGGGCGCCGCGGACCGGGTCGGCCGCCACGGCGTCGAAGTGCTCCAGCGCCCAGTTGAACTCGCCCGGGGCGGGCCAACTGAAGTCGCGGTACGCCGTGTCGTAGTCCTCGCGGTGCGCGAGCAGGAAGTCCCGCGCGGCGTGGAAGGCGCCGTCCAGCGCTGCCTTGTCAGCGGACATCGTCGTCCCTCACCTCCGTTGTCGTCCGCGCCACGCTACCGGGGAGCCCCGGGCGGGTTCACCGCCCGGACCGCGCGGTGGCGGACGGGTGAGGGGCGCGGGGCGGGCGTCACCCGGCGGCGGTCCGCAGCAGCACGCCGAGGCCGTCGGCCAGGGGCAGCTCGTCGCGGGGCACCACGACCAGTTCCGCGCCGGTGCCCACCACCGCGCGCAGGAGGGCGGACTCGGCCGGCTCCGCCCGCACGGAGGTCGCGCCCGCGGCCCGCAGCTCCTCGGCCGACCTGCCGACCTGCGCCGGGTCCTCGCCGCGCCACAGTTGCCCCAGGGGCCGCGCGGGCCGGTTGACCAGCAGGGCCTGCGCCCGGCCGCGGCGCAGCGCGGCCGTCGCGGCGTCCAGGCCCTGCGACGCGTCCGGGTGCCGGGCGAGCTGGGCGCGGAACATGTCGAGGTGCATCAGGTCCCGGACGTTCAGCCGCCCGGACAGCATCTCGTCCAGCTCCTCCTCCAGCAGCGCCCGCCCGGCCGCCGCGGGACGCCCACCGGAGGCGACGGTGACCGTGCGCTCCCGCAGCGCCGCGGGCATCAGGTCCACCAGGAAGCCCCGCTCCCACGGCTCGCCCGCCTCCGCGCCCAGCACGACCACCTCGGCGCCGCCGCGGTGCGCCAGCTCCGCCAGCTCCCGGGCGAGCCCCGCCGCCTCCTCGTGCCACCGCGCGGCGGGCCCGCGCCGCTCCAGCACCGGCTCCCGGGTGAGGCGGCCCGTCGGCCACCGCCCCGCCTGGATCCGCGCCACCACCTCGGCCCCCTCCTCACCGGCGCCCTCGCGGCCGAGGTCCACCGCCAGGTAGGGGATGTCCGGCGCGTGCTGCACGGCCAGCGGCATGGCGTCGGGCACCTCGCCGAAGCGGGCGGTGTCGCGGCCCGGCGGCTCGGGCAGCTCCTCGGCCAGCAGCAGCCGCCCGCGCGCGGCGAACAGCGCCTGCCCGTGGCGGCCGGGCAGGTCCCCGTCGGTGCCGACGGCCCCGGCCAGCGTGGAGACCGTCTCGCCGTCCGCGCCCTGCCGCACCAGCTCGTCCCGCAGGTGCCGCCAGCGCTGCCCGACGGCCTCGTCCGGGTCGCGGACATCGCGTGAGGTGTCCAGATAGACGCCCGCCAGCGGTCCGGGTGCGGCGTACAGCGTGTCCAGGAAGGAAAGTCTCACGACGCTCTCGCCCTCTGCCACGCCCGGCGGACGACTGGGCCGACCCACCGGGCCGGTGCCGCCGACGGTCTCCCCGCCGACGCGCTCCTGACCCCCGCCGGGTTTCCCCCCACCCGGCGGGGAAACCCGGCGGGGCGGTTCGGTGCGGCGGCGGCGTGGGGCGGCTTGGCTCGGTCGGTGAGGGGGCGGCGGGGGCGGCGGGGCAGCCGGGGCGGTCGCGAGGCCGGGCGGCCGAGGGCCGACGGGGGCGGCTCGGTGCCGGTGGGGTGGCGCTTTGCTCCGCGGGTGAGGGCGTCGGCCGAGAGCCGACGGGGCGGCTCGGTGCGCGTGCTCCGGCGCGGGGACCGGACGCGGGTCTCGTGGACGGCGGCGGCCGGGACAACGTACTCGACCGGGCCGCCTCCGATCCGATCGCTGGGCGGGCACGACAAGCCACCGCGCCCACGTCACGCACCCGCACCCGATCCCGCCGAGCCCTCACGCCCGGACCGGACCCGGCACGCCATGCCCCCGCTCCCCCGCACTGGCCGGACGCGGCGGCCGTTCCGGCGCGCGGCCTCGGATGCGGAACGGCGGTCGGCGTCCACGCCTCCTGCCGGTCCACCCGCTCCCAGGCCGCGGGGGCCCGCGCGCCCCGGACCGGGGCGGCGCGGACGGGTCGCGATCTCAGGCGGGCACGCCGCCGGAGCCGCGGGGCCGCAGGCCGAGGGCGGTGACGATCTCGTGGGCGTTGCCGTAGCTGCCGCCGTCGGGGAGCCTGCCCACCGCCTCGACCAGGGCGTCCGGCGCGCTGCGCTCCCGCAGGGCCGCCACCAGGGCGTCCCGGTCGGCGGGGAACGCGGTGCGGTCCAGGTGGCGGGCCAGCTCGAGGCGCAGTTCCTCGGCCTCGGCCTGCGCCCGCGCTCGCTCGCGCTGCTCGCCCGGGGGCGGCACGGGCCCGCTCCCGCCCGCGGCGATGTCGTCCTCCGCGCGCGGCTCGGGGTCGCTCGCCTCCTCGACGTGCGTGTGCTGCCCGGACCGCAGATAGCCCTGGAGCTCGTGCTTCATCTCGTCGTCCCGACGCGGGCCGATCGGGTTGCTGCCTCGCTCCGCCATGTCGGACGCCTCCTCACTGCCGACTGGACGGCCCCGGCACCGGACCACCGGAGCACCGCCCCCCGGCTACCCGCCCCGAGCGCCGCGACACGGCCCCCTGAGCAAGGTTCTCCGACCCGCCCACCCGGGCCGTACGGCACCACTCCAGGGCGCCACCCCCGAGCGCACCCCTCAGACGTGGGACAGGCTGAACGACACCAGAAAGCCGCAAACCGTGATGACACCGATCGCCGAATGAGTGTCCTCGAACGCCTCGGGGATCATCGTGTCGGCGATCATGGCCAGAATGGCCCCCGCCGCGACGGCCGTCACCGTCGCCACCACCACCGCGGACAGCCCGCCGACCACCGCGTAGCCGAGCACCGCCGAGAGCGTGCCCGCCGCCGCGATCGCGCCCCACACGCCGAAGACGTACCCGCGGCCGCGGCCCGCCTGCCGCATCCCCGCCGAGCTGGACAGCCCCTCGGGGACGTTGCTGATGAACACCGCCGCCACGGTCACCGTGCTCACCGCGCCGCCGTGCGCCAGCCCGACCCCGATGACCGCCGACTCGGGCACCCCGTCGAGCAGCGCCCCGAGCGCCAGCGCGAGCCCGGAACCGGACTGCTCCGCCTCCGACGGCTGCCTCCTGCGGTGGCCGGACCGCTTGCGGTGCCTAGCGCCGCGGCGGGCCAGGGCGACGTTGCCGACGGTGTAGGCCGCCGCGCCGCCGAGCGCGCCGACCGCCGCCGGGGCCAGCCCGCCCTCCCGGTGCGCCTCGGCGATCAGCTCGAACGACACCGCGGACAGCAGCACCCCGGCCCCGAAGGCCATCACCGAGGCGATCACCAGCCGCGGGATCCGCACCGCGTACCCGAGCACCGCGCCAAGCAGCAGCGCGGAGCCCGCGACGGCGCCCCACACGCCCGACTCCACCACTTCGGCCATGCCGCGCCCAGTACCCCTCGATCAGCGGATCAGCCCCGGCCGCGCGGGGCCACCGCGCCCGGCGGCACGGTGGCCCGTCCCGCGGGCGCCGCGGGTCAGTCGACCGAGATGGCCTCCAGGACGTCGCCGACCGTGCGGTCCGGCAGGGCGCGCGCGACGTCGGCCAGCGCGACGATGCCGACGAGGCGGTGGCCGTCGATGACGGGCAGGCGGCGGACCTTGTGCGACCCCATGGTGCGCAGGATCTCCTCGACGTCGTCGTCGGCGCCGATGGTGACCGCCTCGCCCTGGGCGAGCTCACCGGCCCTGACCCTCGCGGGGTCCTGTCCCGCGCCGAGGACCTTCACCACGATGTCCCGGTCGGTCAGCACACCCTTGAGCCGGTCGTCGGAGCCGCAGATCGGCAGCGCGCCGACCCCCAGGTCGGTCATCTTCCGCGCCGCGTCCAGCACGCTGTCCTCGGCGCCGACGCAGGTGGCGCCCTCGGTCATCAGGTCGCGGGCCGTGGTCATGCCGCATCCTCCTCGAATCGTCACTCCTTGCGTTGCAGCGGCTATCCGGTACATGAACGGTCAAACGCCCCGAGACGGCCGGAACGGGGCCCGGCCGCCGGAGTCGCGCGCCGGTCGCACCCCCGGGGGCGTCACCGGTCGCGGGGCAGGAGCGGGCCGAGCGGGCCGAGGTCGATGTTCAGGTCCTCCGGGGCGAGGCCGAAGTGCTCGCGCAGCTCCTCCATGCGCTCCTCCAGCGCCATGAGGGTCAGGCCCACCTGCTCCACCTGCTCGTCGGTGAGGTCGCCCTGCTCGACGCGGCGCAGCGCCTGCCGCTCCATCAACTGGCGCAGCAGCTCGACGACGGTGAGCACCAGCCCGGCCAGGCCGCGCTCCACCGACTCCCGGTCCGCCACCACGCGTTCGGGCACGCCCCGGGCCCGGTCCCCGGCACGGGCCCGGCCGTCGCCGCGATCCTGGCGGCCGGTCACGGCCGGGGCTCCCAGGGCTCCGGCGGGTCCGGGAACAGCGCCGGTGTCCCGCCGTCCACCGCGCGGATGGAGGCGACGAGGGCGTGCAGCGAGATCCGCACCAGCTCGACGTCGGCGATGCACAGCGTGACCTCGCCGGTGACCACGACGCCCCCGGCCAGCACCCGGTCCAGCAGGTCCACCAGGGCGACGTCGCGGCCCGCCAGGACGTGCCCGCCGGGGGTGCCGGGGCGGGTCTCGGGCAGTTCGGGGAGCTCGGGCAGGGTCACGGCCGGCCCTCCCCCGCGCCGGTGCCGACGCCCGGCCCCGCCGTCTCCTCCCGCTCGCCCGCCGCGAAGGAGTACGGCGGCCAGGGTCCGACCAGCTCCAGGCGGACGTCCGGGAACCGCTCCCGGAGCGCGGCCACCGCGTCCGCGAACTCGCCGGTGCGGGTGTCGGCCACCAGATAGGAGGCGTTGAGGACCATCCAGCCCCGGTAGGCGGCCAGCCGCGGGTCCTGCGGCCGGTGCCGGGCGGACCCGCGCGCGAGCCGGGCCAGCGCGCCGTGGATCTCCTCGGCCCGGTCCAGCGCCCGCTGGTGCGCGGTGTCCTGCTCCTCCCGCTGCGCCTTGCGGCGCAGCAGGTAGGCGGTGCCGGGGCGGCCGCCGCCCGCGGCCGGGGCCCGGGGCCCGGGGCGCTCCCCGCCCGGCTGGTCCACGAACGCCTTCACGCCCCACTCGGTGCTCCCCGCCACGCCGCGCAGCGCGTCGGCCAGTTCGGTGTGCCGCTCCTCCAGCAGGGCCAGCACCCGGGCGTCGTCGTGATAAATACTGGCGAAGCGGAACGGGACCACGTCACCGGCGCGGGCCGCCGCCGCGATGACCCGGTGGTGGGCGCGGGCCGCCGCCTCCAGCCAGCGCAGGTCCTCCAGGTGCGCGGTGAGGGCGTCCCGGCCGAAGTCGTCGAGCGGCACGGAGCCCACCACGGCGGCCAGGCGCGCGGTCGCGACAACGCGGACGGGTTCGCCCGCCACACCGGTGACGCCCGCGAAACCGCCGGGCGGGGCCGCCGGGACGACGGCGTACAGCCAGGTGGCCTGCCCACCGGTCACGGCTCCCCCTCGGGCCGGTGATCACCGGAGCCGTGAGCCCCGGGCCCGCGGCCGCCGGACCCGTACCCGTCCGGCCCGTACTCCTCGGGCCCGTACTCCTCGGGCTCGTATTCCTCCGGCCCGTACTCCTCCGGCACCCCCCGCGGCTGCCCGTCCTCCCGGCGCCGCCGGGCCCCGCGTCCGCCGTGCGCCGGCTCGAGCGCCGCCTCCTCGCCGCCGGCCTCCAGCTCGCCGACGCGGCGGCGCAGGCGGCGGTTCTCCGCCAGGACGTCCCGCTTGCCCGAGGACAGCGACGGGTCGTGCTCCCACCAGTCGATGCCCATCTCGCGGGCCCGGTCCACCGACGCCACCAGCAGCCGGATCCGGATGGTGAGCAGTTCGATGTCGAGCAGGTCGATGCGGATGTCACCGGCGATGACGATGCCCTTGTCGAGCACCCGCTCGAGGATGTCGGCCAGGTTCGCCGACTCGGTGTGCGGCCGGGCGGGCGCGTAGTCGCTCCTGCGGCTGGGCCCGCTCCAGGTGTGCTGCTCGGTCATCGCTCGCCTTCCTCTCCCCGTCCCCGCGAGTAGCGCCGGTCGCGGCGGTAGGCGATCAGCTCGCCGTCCTCGTCCACGTCCACGCGGTACAGGGCGAGGACGTCGGTGGTGTCGGGGACGCGCCGCGCCTCCAGCACCTCGATCCCGACCCGCCAGCCGTCGCCGGTCCGCTCCAGCGCGACCACGGCCTCGGGTTCGCGCCCGGTGAACTCCCGCACGTGCACCGCCGCGCACACGGCCGCCTCCCGCCCGGTGAGCCGCCGCCGCGCCCGGCCCGGCCCGGGTTCCCGGCCGCCGCGCCCCGGGTCCCTGCCGTTCCCGCCGCCCGCGCCCGCCCGGCCCGCCGCGTCCCCGGTCGGCTCGCCGTCCCGGCCGCGCTCCCGCCCCGGCGCAGGACGCCGGGGGGCGGGCTGTCGCGGGCCCGGCACCGTTCACACCTCCGGGACACCGCCGGGAGGACCGCCGCCGGGCAGCCCCGCGCCCGCCGACGCCATCAGGCGGGCCACCAGTTCCTCCTCCTCGCGGGCGGCCTCCTCCTCGGAGAGGTCCCCGCTCTGCCGCGCCTCCTCGACCTGCTCCAGCCGCCTGCGGATGGACTCCGGGTCGTACAGCTCGCGCAGCCCCGCCTCGCGAAGCTGCTCCGCGAGCCACACCACCGCGCGCACGGGCGCCAGCGGCGCCAGCAGCACTCCGGAGATCAGCCCCATGACGGCCGCCCCTCCCGTGCGTCCCGCATCGCGTCGTCCACGTAGTCGTAGGGGGCCAGCGGCCCGAGCAGCCGGACGCGGACGCGGCCCTGCCACTGGTGGGCCAGCCGCTCCGCCTCCCGCTCGAACGCCTCCCTGCTGCCGCGCTCCACCAGGAACGACGCGTCCACCAGGCCCTCGCCCGCCGCCGCCTCGGCCGCCTTGGAGGCGACGGCGAAGGCGTCCAGCCGCTCCATCAGCACCGCCGCGTCCCGCCTGCGCCTGGCCTCCACGGCCTCGCTGATCACGCGGCCCAGCTCGATGCGCCGGTAGTACGACGCGTCCTCGGGCAGCGCGGCCACCTCCTCGCGCAGCCGCGCGACCCCCGGGTCGTCGGCGACCACCTCGGCCACCACGGCCTCCGGCACATAGCGCGCCCGTACGGTGAACTGCGCCCGCCCGTCGAGCGTCCGCAGCACCGCGGCGAAGTCGTCACGGCCCTGCCCGAGCAGTTCGTCGGAGACGGCCCGCTCGTCCGGCAGCACCGTGCCGAACCGGAACGGCGCCACCGGCACATCCGCCGCCGCCAGCGCGTCCAGCACCCGGGCGTGGGCCCGCAGGTCCTCCGGCATGCCCAGCGGCCGGTCCGTGCGGACGTCGCTGACGACCGCCGCCACCCCGCCGCCGGGCACGAACCTGATCCGCGCCTCAGGGTCGCCCACTCCGGGAAGCTCCTCGACCCGGCGGGCGTCCGCCGTCCGCGGCACCACGCCGTACACATAACATCCGGTCAGGGCCTGCCGCGCCCCCGCCGCGGGCCCGCCGGCCACCTGTTCCGCGGTCACCGTTCCCGCTCCTCGTGCGCTGCCCGGCTCTGCTGCCGGGGCCTGCGGCGCGGCCGCTCCTCGTAATCCTCTTCCTCCTCGTCCCGCCGGTCGTCGTCGCCGAGCCCGAGCGCGTCGCTCACCGAGCCCTTCACGCCCTCCAGCATCCCCTTGGTCTTGTGCCGGGCACCGCCGCGCTGCACCTCGCCGACGAGCTCGGGCAGCCCCTTGGCGTCTCCGCTGCGGGCCAGGTCCAGGCGGTTGGCCGCCTCCGCGAACCGCAGATAGGTGTCGACGCTGGCCACCACGACCCGCGCGTCGATCGTCAGCAGCTCGATCCCGACGAGGGAGACCCGGACGTAGACGTCGATGACCAGGCCCTTGTCCAGGATCAGGTCGATCACATCGGCCAGGCCGCTGGACGAGGGGCGGTCGAGCACTCCGCCCTGCCGGCCGCTCACGGTCATCAGGTCACCTCCGCCTCACCCGGTCCTCGCCCCGCCGCTCCCGCGCCGCGGGCGCCGGTCGCCTTCCCCCCGTCCGCGAGGGCCCCGCGCGCCCGCGCGCGGGCCCGGGCCGGTCCTCGTCACCCCCCACGTCCTCGTCCTCCTCTTCCTCTTCGAGGTCCTCGTCCGCGTCCTCGTCCCGGTACTCGTCCTCGTCCCGGTAGCCGTCGTCGGCGTCACGGTCGTCGGCGTCACGGTCGTCGGCGTCACGGTCGTCTGCGCGGTCCTCATCGGCGGAGTCGCGGTCGCCGTCCCCGGCTTCGCGGTCCTCGTCCGCGTAGTCCTCGGCGTCCTCGTCCGCGTACTCGTCGTCGTCCTCCGCCCGCCCCCGCCGCTCCCCGCGGTCCCGTCCGGCGGCCTCCGCCTCCTCGTGGCCCCCGCGCCCGCCGTCGTCCCCGCCGCCGCGGGCGTCGTCCTCGTCCTCGTCCCCGCGCTCCCGCTCGTCCTCGCGGGCGTCCTCGTCGCTGACCACCACCTCGCCGTCGCGGACCTCCCCGCGCCAGCCCCGCTCCTCGTCGGGCTTGAGCAGCGTCGCGGTCATCACATGGCGGCGGAAGTGCTTCAGCTCCAGCCGGGCGCGGCGGCCCTGGGCCCGCCAGATGTTGCCCGTGCCCTCGAAGAGGCCCTGCGGGTGGTACTGGAGCACCAGCAGGATCCGGGTCAGCTCGGGACCGAGCTCGTGGAACGTCACCGCGCCGTCCACGTACCCCTTCGCGCCCTTGGAGCGCCAGACGATCCGCTTGTCCGGGACCTGCTCGATCACCCTGGAGTGCCAGGTGCGGTGGGACCAGAAGACCTGCGCCTTCCAGTCGAGCTCCGTCTCGGACTTCCGGTCCACGGACTCGACCTTCTTCATGAAGCTCGGGAAGTCCTGGAACTGCGTCCACTGGTCGTAGGCGACGCGGATCGGGACGCCCACGTCGATGTCCTCGACGATGTTGACGACCTTCACCTTCGCGCCCTTGCCGCCATCCCCGCCGGGCAGCATCTTCTTGACCTTCTCCTTGAGGTGCCCCAGGCCGGTGGAGGCCAGCGCCTTCAGCGGGGAGCCGCCGCCGGTCAGGGCCTTCCCGCCCTCCGCGGCCCCTTTGACCAGGCCGGTGCCCTCGCCCTTGGCGACGTCGCCGACCTTGTCCGTGAGCGAGGTGAGCGCGCGCTCGCCCAGCGCCGTCACCAGGTTCTGCGCCTCGTGGAGCAGCCGGTCGGTGGGCAGTTCCTTGACCAGGGCGCCCTGTCCGCCCCGGCCGTCAGTGTGCTCAGCCATACGTCATCCCCTCGGCTCCGCCGTGCGGTGTGCTCCGCCGGGCCTCCTCCCGGCGGCCCCACGCCGGCCGGTGCGCTGATCCCTGTCGTCCGCCTCGTCCGCCTCGTCCGCCTCGGCCTCGCGCCCGCGGCGGCCGGTCCCGTCCTCGTCCCGGGGCCGGCGCCGCTCGCGGCGCTCCCGGCCCTCCGGCCGTTCCCGGTCCCGGTCCTCGTCCCCCGCGCCCTCGTCCCGCGCGCCCCCGCCACCCGCTGGACCACCGTCCGGCGATCCCGGGCGCAGGGACTCGGCCCGGGACTGGAGCCGGTCGCTGAGGGCCTCCATGCGGCGCCCGGCGGTCGCCACCGCCGCCGTCCGCCCGGCGGAGAGCACCTGTTCGCGCAGCTCCCGCGTCAGCCGGTCGATCTCCGGGGACTTCAGCACCTCGGTCGCGAGCCCGCGCGCCTTGGCCTTCCTCCCCGCCGCGACTCCGGCGACGGTGAGGGCCCAGCGCATCTTGCGGGTCCGCCCGAGCGCATAGCCACCGGCCAGGGCGAGAGCCATCCGGGCGTTGTTCATGATCATTGCCTGCCTCGGATCGTGGGCTACGAATAATCCCAGGATGCGACTATTGCCCGAATATATCTACGTCCGCGACATATAAGAATAAATTACCTACCGCGACGACGTTCTCACAGCGCGCTCCCACCACCCCCGCACCGCCCCCTCACCACCCGCCCGCCACCCTCACCACCCCGCACACGAAAAGGCCCGCCGACCCGGGCTTCCCCGGATCGACGGGCCTCCTCCGCAAGGGCGGGCCTCAGCTCACCGCCCCCTCAGCTCACCGCCCCGCTCACGCCGGGTCGGACGGCACCGCCGCCAGCAGGTCACGGACGACGGGCCCCGCGGACGACCCGCCGGTGACCCCCTTCTCGACCACGCAGGCCACGGCCACGTTCCCGCGGTGGGCGACGATCCACCCGTTGTTGGGCTCCTCCGCGGAGACCTCGGCGGTGCCGGTCTTCGCGCCGACCTCGCCCGGCAGATCGGCCAGGACACCGGCCGTGCCCTCGGTGACGGTGGCCCGCATCATCCGGCGAAGCTGCGCCACGACGTCCCGCGGGAGCGGGGTGGTGGTGGTCGTGTCCTCGGTGCCGCCGGTGATCGACGGCTCGTGGAACCTGCCGGAGACCGCGGTCGCGGTGACGGACGCCATGATCAGCGGGTTGGCCTGCACCCTGCCCTGGCCGATCATCGAGGCCGCCTTCTCCGTCTCGTCGCGCGGCACGGGCACCGACCCGTCGTACGAGGGGATCCCGACGTGCCACTCCTGGCCGACGCCGAAGTACTCGGACGCCACGTCGCCCAGCTCCCCGTCGCCGAGCTTGCCGCGCAGGCTGATGAACGCGGTGTTGCAGGACTCGGTGAAGTCCTTCTGGAAGGTCGCGCCCGGGTACTCGGAGGTCTCGACGTTCTGGAACCGCTTCCCCACCGTGAGGTACTTGGGGCAGTCCACGGTGTCGCCGGGGCTGACGGCGTCCTTGAGCAGCAGCGCGCCACTGGTGACGATCTTCCAGGTGGAGCCGGGCGCGTAGGTGCCGGACACCGCCCGGTTGAACCCGGAGGACGGGGAGTTGGCCACGGCCAGGATCTCGCCGTTGTCGACCCGCAGGGCGACCAGCGCCCCGTACCTGCCCTCGGCCTCACCGGCCAGGGCCTCCTCCGCCGCGGCCTGCCAGGTGGCGTCGATGGTGGTGGCGATGGGCTTGCCCGGCTTCTTCCCGAACGTGGCCTCCGTGCCCCTGACGTCCCCGGTGTCCCGGTCCACCAGGCGGACGGCGCCGCGCGGCCCCGCCCCCTCGGCGCCGGACAACTGGGCCAGGATCGGACCCAGGGAGGGGTGCGCGTCGCCCTTCAGCGGGGCGCCCGTGCGGTCGGTGACCTCGGGCCCCGCGTCGTCCTCGCGCTCCAGGCGGAACTTCTCGGTGTCGCTCAGGTGCGGGTGGACCAGGGACAGCGCCCAGTCCACCTGCCAGGTGCCGTCCTGCTGCTCGCTCAGCGGCAGCGCCGAGGAGTACGTCCAGGTGCCCAGGTCGGTGATGGGCATCCGGGCGGTGAACGGGACGGTGACGGCCCCGTCCTCGGCGAGCGCGGCCCGCGCCGGGGTGAGGATCGGCTCGCTGATGTCCAGCCCCGCGGTGAAGTTGCGCAGCACCTGCTCGGCCTGCTCGGGGCTCGTGGTGAGCGCCGCCGCCTCCGACATGCGGCCCGCCTCCCAGTGGTCCAGGAAGGCCCGCGCCTGCTCCGTCGCCTCCGGGTCGAGCCCGGCGCCCTCCGGCGCGAACGGCCCCAGGTCCGCCGCGTACGCCCCGCCCGCGGCGAGCACCAGCGCCAGCCCCACCGCCACCGCCGCCTTCCCGGCACGCCCGCGGCCCCGGCCGGTCACCTCTCCGGCATCACTCATCGAACGCTCTCCTTGTCATGACTCCCCCCCGCCGCACGCGGCGGAGCGATCGCGGACGGTACTGCCGGCCCGTGCCCCGGCGGGGCCCTGCCCGCCCTCCCCCCGAAGGGCGGAGGGCCACGATCCCACCCCGAAGCCCGGCCACCGGCGCCGGGACCACCCTCACCCTCGCACACCCATGCGAGCCAATACGCTCCTGCACCCTTCCATGCCGACTCGACATGGAACCGCGACACCCACCCGGCCCGCCCCTCCCCGCCCCCTCGCCCCCAAGGCCGGAGCCGTCACTCGGCCCGTCGCTCTCCCCGTCACTCTGCCCGTGGCGAATCTGCGGCGGGCGAAGAAACCGCTTCCGGGAATCCCCCGAGGTCAACAGTGGAGTCAACGGCACCAACGACGGCATCCACGCCACGGCAAGGAGACCAGATGACCTCACTCACCGCGCTCCCGCTCCGCTCGGAGGAGGGCGACACACCGCCCAGCCGCTTCGACGACCATCTCGCGGCACAACTGCTCGCCCAGCGGATCGTCGTCCTCGGCACTCAGGTCGACGACGTGTCGGCCAACCGGGTGTGCGCGCAGTTGCTGCTGCTGTCGGCGGAGGACCCGCGCACCGACATCAGCCTGTACATCAACAGCCCCGGCGGGTCGGTCACCGCGGGCCTCGCCATCTACGACACCATGCGGCTCATCCCGAACGACGTCTCGACGCTGGCGATGGGGTTCGCCGCCAGCATGGGCCAGTTCCTGCTCACCGTGGGAACGTCCGGCAAGCGGTTCGCGCTGCCCAACGCGCGGATCATGATGCACCAGCCGTCGGCGGGCATCGGCGGCACCGCCGCGGACATCGAGATCCAGGCGGAGAACCTCCAGTTCACCAAGAAGGCCATCGAGCGGATCACCGCCGAGCACACCGGGCAGAGCGAGGAGACGATCGCGCGGGACAGCGACCGGGACCGCTGGTTCACGGCCGAGCAGGCCAAGGAGTACGGGATCGTGGACCGGGTGGTGGAGTCGCTCACCGACATCCGCCCGGCCACCTCCCGCCGACGGATGGGGTTGTGACATGGGGTCGTACACGGTTCCCTACGTCATCGAGCGGACCGCGCAGGGCGAACGGTCCTACGACGTCTTCAGCCGGCTGCTCAACGAGCGGATCATCTTCCTCGGCACCGAGATCGACGACGGGGTCGCCAACGTGGTCATCGCGCAGCTCCTGCACCTGGAGTCGGCCAACCCGGACCGCGAAATCTCGATCTACCTCAACTCGCCCGGAGGATCGTTCACCTCGCTGATGGCGATCTACGACACGATGACGTTCGTGCAGGCGCCGATCTCCACCTTCTGCGTCGGCCAGGCGGCGTCGACGGCGGCGGTGCTGCTGGCCGGCGGGGACCCCGGGCGGCGGTTCGTGCTCCAGCACGCCCGGGTGCTGCTCGGCCAGCCGGCCAGCGGCGGCCGGCAGGGGACGGTCTCCGACCTCAGCCTCGCGGCCAAGGAGGTGGTCCGCATCCGCTCGCAGGTGGAGGAGGTCCTGTCCCGGCACACCCATCACGACGTGGCGACGCTGCGCGCGGACATGGACCGGGACAAGGTGCTCACCGCCGAGGAGGCCGTCGCCTACGGGGTCGCCGACGAGGTGCTGAGCCGACGGCTCGCGTTCGCCTGACCCCGCGGCCGGGACGCCGGTACGGCGGTGGCGCGCCCCGCCGTACCGGTCAGGCGGCGAGGCACAGACCGTCGTACCGCGCCGTGGGCGACGTACTACGCCCCCGTCCCACCCGGCTCAGCTCCTCCTGAGCGAGCGAGAGCAGGTCCCCGAGCCCGAGCCCGAGAGCCTGCGCCGCGGCCGCCAGCACCTCCGACGACCCCTCCTTGCGCCCGCGCTCCAGCTCCGACAGATACGGCATCGAGATCCGAGCCGCCTCCGCCACATCCTTCAACGTCCGCTCCTGGGCGAGCCGCTCCCGCCGCAGCACACCCCCCACCAGATCGCGCCACAGAGGCTCCCTCGGCGCGGGCGCCCGCGGAACCCCCTCCGGCCGCTGCGGGCCGCGCGCCCCGGGCGGCGAGCCCTGCGGGCTCAACGGAATGACGCGGGCTTCGTTCGGCGCATGAGTACTCACCCCTTCAGCCTAGGGATCCCCCACGCCGACGGAAGGGAGCGGCATTCTGCCCTGGGTGAAGCCTCCGGCCGCCCGGATGCGCCCCAAGCAGACGAACCACTCGGGGCCGAGTACAAGGACACAGACGCAATAGCCGCGCACCACGCCCCTCCCCAGGTGATGGCGCCACTCACACCTCCCCCACACCGTGGTGAGCAGACCCGACCGAGTGGCACCGGGCCGGCCGAGAAGCGGCCACAGCGAGTACCCCGCACCCTGTGCGCATCATGGTTCACGTTTTGACGCCCAGGGACGGCCCCGCTCACATCTCCAACATGCTGATGGCTCCACGACACAGAAACGGGGCCACATGGGCTAATTCCGCACACAATCAGCGAATCATCCGAGACTTAGACAACTTGGTCACGCCCTTCGTGGGGCTGGTCAAGTTGCTGCTCTCGCTTACGCTGTTCCATGCGCAGGGTCTCGACATTCTCAGCAAACGCCTCCAAATTCTTATCATCCGTGGAATTGTATGGGCGGATCGCCAGTTCAAGAGCCGTGGCGTGCTTCTCAATCTCGTCGGCAGTCTGCTGGAGGTTGAAGCTGCGCTCGCGGAACTTAAAGTAGCCGGTGACGCTGGTTACAACGGTGACGATGGCCCCAAGAGCGATTAGGATTGTTTTCCCTGGTTGCGGCGGGTCATATACGGCCGCAACCGCGGGGATCGCCGCGGAGGCAAGGATGAGGGTCCACTGCAATAGGTTATGCAAACGCCGATAGTGACGCGACTCATTGCGCAGGCGTTCGATCTCCTTGGGCATGGAATCTTTGTAGGAGAACTGCCGATCATATGCAGGTTGACTCAGCCTCGAAGCCTCGAGGATCCTGCGTTCTTCAGCGAGCTCCAGTTGCAGTTTCAGCTTGGCGACCGGATGCTTTACAGTACCTTGACCGTCGGGCATGTAGTAGGCAGACACTGCAAGCACCGCAAAGACGGCGGCCACGATACCGCCAGCTAAATTGGGGCGGAGCATGTCTTGCTCTCGCCAAGTGAGCGCGGTGGCCACAGCAAAGCAGAGAACCACGAGAGCAGCGGTCGCGCCAAAGCCCCACATGAGGCTGTTACGCGTGCGGGTGAGCCTGATCTGACGGCGAAGTTCGGCAATCTCTTCCCGATGCCGGATCAGGGAGTCGATCGTATTCCCAGATGATGCGGGGTTCGACATGGCAGATAACTCGCTCCTTTCATCCTGTCTTGCACGTAGGCGAGGGGTCAAGCGGCTACGGCGAGAGAGCCGGGCCAGCGGGGATTGCGGAGGCGGGTCACGCCAAGAGGACGTTCCACTAATGAAGCGGAGACCAGCAATGACTACCGCGGCTCCAGCCGCAACACCCAACAGAGTGAGGACGGAGCCGAGTGCGACCGCCGCTAACGGACTTACAGAGAGCTGCTCAAACGTCATCGTGAGCGAGCATATACGTCAGCAGCCGTCCGCGACTGGCGTTTGGCGCGTTCCAAGTTGAGCCACCTTCTACCTCGATGCACCAGGTTCACTCCATTCGCTACCATTATGTGGATGAGTCGAGTGATGCCCGAGCGAGAGCGACCATCGATTGTCAGCGAACAAGCCGCAAACGCCTACACCAGTTCGAACAGTTCATTCAGGCCCCTCAAGATCGAGTTCCTCCTGATCATTTCGGTAGATGAGGGCGGCGTGCCGCCAAGATCGCGGTCGGCTCGGTACCGTCCACCGGCTCAGCCCCGCCGACGCGCGGCTGCACCTCGACACCTACTTCCGTGACGGCTACCTGTGCTGCCTGGACGCGGTCTGCTCTTCTAGCAGGAGCAGGAGTGCTGAATGCCGCTCAATGCCACGGTCACACCGGCTATACGCGCTGCGGCCGCTGCTCTCCGTAGGACTGCGTCACGGGAAAGCGCTCGCACTGAGTGGGGCGACATGGACTTCGACGTGCGGCACACCTGGGCATCGCTGCTGCTGGCGCAGGGCGTGGACGCGCGGACCATCATGGAAACGCTCGGTCACAGCACGATCAGGATGATGCTGGACACGTACCCGCACGTGATGGACACGACGCTGAAGGCCGCCGCGGAGCGCATGGACGACGCGCTTGGGTCCGGATGACGAGGAAGAGGGCGACGATAGCCCGGCGGGGTGCCCTGCGGCCGTCTGAGTGACGCGTTGATGTCACCCGCTGATGTCAGAGGCCCCTTGGGAAGATCCCAAGGGGCCTCTGACCAGTGTCGGGACGGCGGGATTTGAACCCACGACCCCTTGACCCCCAGTCAAGTGCGCTACCAAGCTGCGCCACGTCCCGGTGCTCGTTTGGGCGAGCAAGAGAACAGTACCGCATCTCGGGGGGTGGGTGGTAACGATCTTGCGGGTGGGTGAGGGGGTGGGTGCGGAGGGTTACGAGGGGGTGGAGAGGGACAGGGCGAAGCGGGTGGCGGGGTCGGGCCACCAGTGGGTGAGGGTGAGGCCCGCACGGGTGAGTTCCGTGGTGAGGGTTTCGCGGCGGAACTTGGCGGAGATCTCGGTGCGGAGGTCCTCGCCCTCGTCGAAGGGGACGGCCAGGTCCAGGGCGGGGATCTTGACGGTGTGGGCGTGGCGGGCGCGCAGGCGCATCTCCATCCACTCGTGGGTGGGGTCCCACAGGGCCACGTGGTCGAACGCCTCGGGGTCGAAGTCCGCGCCGAGCTCGCGGTTGAGGACGGACAGGACGTTCTTGTTGAAGGCGGCGGTGACGCCCGCGCTGTCGTCGTAGGCGGCGACCAGGGTCTTCTCCTCCTTGACCAGGTCGGTGCCCAGCAGCAGGGCGTCCCCGGGGCGCAGGTGGGTGCGGAGGGCGGTGAGGAAGGCGGCGCGCTCCGCGGGGAGGAGGTTGCCTATGGTGCCGCCGAGGAACGCCAGCAGGGCCGGGCCCCGGGAGGCGTCGTCCAGGTCGAGGGGGGAGGTGAAGTCGGCGATCAGGGCGTGGACATCCAGGCCGGGGTAGTCGGCGGCGAGGGCCGTCGCGGCCTGGCGCAGCGCGGTCTCGCTGACGTCCACGGGGGTGTAGCGGCGCAGGGTGCCGGTGGCCCGCAGGGCGTCGATGAGCAGGCGGGTCTTCTCCGAGGAGCCGGAGCCCAGCTCGACCAGGGTGTGGGCGCGGGTGAGGGCTGCCGCCTCGGCGGCGCGGGCGGTGAGGATCTCCCGTTCGGTCCTGGTGGGGTAGTACTCGGGCAGGCGGGTGATCTCCTCGAACAGCTCGCTGCCCCTGGCGTCGTAGAACCACTTGGGCGGCAGCCACTTCGGGGCGGCGGTCAGGCCGCGCAGGACGTCGTCGCGCAGGGCGGCGCCCGCGGCGTCGGCGGGGATGCGGCGGGTGAGGGTGTACGGGCTCACGGGTGGGTCCTCTCTGCGGCTGCGGTGGGGGTTGGGGTGGTGGTGAGACCCGTGAGGGGGGTGAGTTCCACCGTGAAGCGGGTGGCCCGGAGCAGGGTGTGGTCGGGGACCTCCGTCCAGTCGGGGTCGTCCCCGGTGGGCTCCGAGGCGACCAGGACGCGCCCGGGGGCCTGGCGGTAGTACAGGGTGTCGCCCCAGGCGGTGGCGGTGATGGTGGTGCCGTCGGTGAGCAGGAGGTTGAGGCGGCCGGTGCCGAGGCGGGCGATGGTGTCGGCGAGGGCCCGGTGCGGCGGGGCGCCCGACCTCAGGCCGTGCAGCACCAGGGCCCACACCAGCGCCGAGTCGCAGCGGGACTCCAGGGAGAGCAGTTCCTCCGCGGGCAGGCTCCGCGCGGCCTCGGCGACGGTGGACGGCCAGCCGGGCAGGGCGCCGTTGTGGCTGAACAGCCACTGGCCCGCGGTGTAGGGGGCGGCGGAGGACTCGTCCGCCGAGGTGCCCGCGGTCGCGGAGCGCACGGCGGCCAGCAGGGCGTGGGTGCGGACGACCCGGGTGAGGTCGAGCAGGGACGGGTCGGCCCATATGGGGACGGCCCTGCGGTAGCGGGCCGGGACCGGGTCGTCCTCGGCGTACCAGCCGACGCCGAACCCGTCCGCGTTGACCGTGCCGTGCGCCTGCCTGCGCGGGGCCCAGGACTGCCGGTACAGGCTCCACTCGGGCTCGGTCAGCACCTCGCGCAGGGGGACCCGGGGGCCGAGGTAGGCCAGGTGGCGGCACATCAGACGGCCTCCTCCGCGGTGCGGGCGGTGCGGAACCCGGAGAAGATCTGGCGCCGGACGGGGTAGTCCCAGTTGCGGAACGTGCCGCGGCAGGCCACCGGGTCCACGGCGAAGGAGCCGCCGCGCAGGACCTTGTACTCGGGGCCGAAGAACACCTCGGAGTACTCGCGGTAGGGGAAGGCCCGGAAGCCCGGATAGGGCAGGAAGTCGGATGCGGTCCACTCCCAGACGTCGCCGATGAGCTGGTGGACGCCCAGCGGGCTGGCTCCCGCAGGGTAGCTGCCGACGGGCGCGGGCCGCAGGTGGCGCTGGGCGAGGTTGGCGTGCTCGGGCCCGGGGTCGGCGTCGCCCCACGGATAGCGCAGGGAGCGGCCGGTCGAGGGGTCGAACCTGGCGGCCTTCTCCCACTCGGCCTCGGTGGGCAGGCGGCGCCCGGCCCAGCGGGCGTACGCGTCGGCCTCGTACCAACTGACGTGCAGCACCGGCTCGTCCGCGGGGACGGGCTCGGTCACGCCGAAGCGGCGGCGCAGCCACTGGCCGCCGTCGCGGGTCCAGTACAGGGGCGCGGTGAGGTCCGCGCGGTTGCGGTGGGCCCAGCCCTCGGCGGTCCACCAGCGCGGGTCGTCGTAGCCGCCGTCCTCGACGAAGGCGGTGTAGGCGGCGTTGGTGACGGGGGCGGTGTCGATCCAGAACGGGTCGACGTGCGCCCGGTGGGCGGGGCGCTCGTTGTCCAGCGCCCACGGCTCGGTGGAGGTGCCCATGGTGAACGGGCCCCCGGGGACGAACGTTTCCGCGGGGAGGGGGGCCGCTCCGGCGGGCGGGGACGGGGGCGGGGGCGCGCTGAGCACGGCCGGGCCGCGGCGCAACTGGTGGGTGATGAGCATCGTCTCGTCGTGCTGCTGCTCGTGCTGGGCGATCATGCCGAAGACGAAGCCGCCGTCGAGGAGCTCGCGGCCCTCGAGCGGTGCGTGGCCGAGCAGGTCGAGCACCCGGGAGCGGACCTCGGCGGCGTAGGCGCGGGCCTCGGCGGGCGGCAGCAGCGGAAGGCTGGGGCGGCTGGCGCGGGGGTGCTCGAAGGCGTCGTAGAGGGTGTCGATCTCCGGGTGCATCGGGTCGCGGCCGCCGACGTCGCGCAGCAGCCACAGCTCCTCCTGGTTGCCTATGTGCGCCAGGTCCCACACCAGCGGCGACATCAGCGGGGAGTGCTGGGCGGTGAGGTCCGCGTCGTCCACGCAGGTGGTCAGGAGGGTGGTGCGGTCGCGTGCGGTGGTGAGCAGGGTGGCCACGCGCTCGCGCAGGCGCTCCGGGGAGGGCTGCTCGGCGGGGGCGGGGCTGTGCCGGTCGGGGCTGTGCCGGTCGGGGCTGTGCCGGTCGGGGCTGTGCTGGTCGGGCGTGGACGGGATCAGCACGTTCGGTTCTCCTTCGGGGTGCGTGCGCGGGAGCGTCCGGCCCGGGGAAGGGGCCGCGGGCTCGCACCGCGCACGGCGTCCAGCAGGTCGTCGGCGGGGCAGCGGCCGCGCGCGACGTAGCGTTCGGTGAAGTCGGTGACGGCGGCGGTGACGGCGTCGTCCGCGCCGGTGCGGGGCAGCGCCCGCGCGGCGGCGGTGAAGCAGGTGAGCGCGGCCCGGCGCAGCGCCGGGTCGGCGAGGCCGTGGCGGGCGGCGCGCAGCCAGACCGGGTTGCGCGGCGCGGGCACCCCGGGCGGGGCCAGATCCCGCACCGCGTCCTCCGCGGTGTCCGCCGCCGCGCGGTCCCCGAACAGGGCGGTGACCACCGCGAGCGGCACGATCCAGCCGTCGGGGCCGGGCTGGGCGTCGATCATGCGCAGCTCCAGGTGGCCGCGCGGCCGCACCGGCGGGAACAGCGTGGTCAGGTGGTAGGCGAGGTCGTCCAGGGTCGGCGCCCGGCGCACGCCGTCGCAGGCGCGCTCTCCCTCGGCTATCCACCGGCGGAACGAGACGCCTCCCGGGACCGCCCACGGCCCGTCGCCGTCCTCGCGGACGCACATCACCGCGGCGTCCAGCGCGTACGCGGCCCAGGCGGCGCGGGGATCGGTGCCCTCGTCCAGCGCCGGGGCCCGGGTGCGGCCGGGGTCCATCCGCGCCCACAGGGCCTGGCGGGTGGAGCGCCAGCCGCTCGGGCGGCCCAGCCGCAGCGGGCTGTTGGCGAACGCGCCCAGCAGCACCGGCCCGAGCAGGTGCGCCAGCCGCCAGCGGCGGGCGAAGCCCTCGGGGCCCGGCTCCTCGGTGCCCGCGTCCACGCAGACCTGCACCGACGCGGTCGCGGTCATCATGCCGCGCGCCTCGGGGCCGTGCCGGTCGAAGTACTCCTCCATGGCGGCGTACCGCGGGAGGTCGAGCACGCGCGCGGCGTGCCGCCAGGGCTCGTGTCCCCAGCCGGCGAGGGTGAGGCCATGCGGGCAGAGGGCGCCGCGCAGGGTGCCGAGGTCGCGGCGGACGGCCGTGACGCAGTCGTGCAGGGAATCGGCGGGGAGGGAGCTGAGCTCAACCTGGCCGCCGGGTTCACGGGTGATCAGGGCTCCTTCGGGGAGCCGCCCGGGGTCGGGCAGGGACGCCAGCGCGCCGGTGAGCCGGGACGGCTCCACGGGCAGCGCCGGGTCGGAGGAGTCCTGGACGATCCACTCCAGTTCGACGCCGACCCGGCGGGGCGGGCCGGTCTTGAAACAGATGCCGTGCACATAGCTCTCGGCGGCGGCCGCGGTGAGCGGGTCGGGCGGCGGCAGCCAGCCGGGCACGGCGGACGGGGACTGGGGTGGCGGTGGCACGGGATGACGCGGGGGTAGTGCGCGCATACGGGCCTCCTGCGGAGGGGTCTCGGATGTGTGGGTGAGGACCTCGAGGTGCCCGGCCGGGCCCCGGTTGCGGACCGCGGGCGGGCGTGGGTTGTCGGTGGTCGGCTCCTTGACGGGCGGTGTCCGGCTCGGGGCGTGCGGCTTGGCTCCGCGACCGGCGGGGTCCCCGCGGCCGGGGCTCGCCCGGCCGCGGTCGCGGGCGCGCGGCCCACGGTGGAGCGGGATGGGCCGGTGCGGTGACGGGTCCATCGGGGGTGCCGCTGGGGTGTGCGTCGGGGATGCGATCGGTGGTACAGGGGGTGCAGATGGGGATCTTATTCGCAGAACGGCTTTTTGGGTATGGGTTGGCTGAAACAGGCCGCTGCACGGGCGGCGACCGGGGCATTCCCGGTGCCGCGCACGCCCGGTGAGCGGCGGCCGGTCACGGCGGGCCCGGGGCGGGCCCTGAACCTGCATGCCCAGCCGTCCGCCGGTCATGCCCGCCGCCCGCATCCCGGGACGGCGGCGCCCCCTGGGCCGCGGCGGCGGCCAGCCGCGCCAGGGCCTCCTCCAGTTGGGGACGCGGCAGGGCGAGATTCAGCCGCAGGAAACCCGCCCCGTCCGGGCCGTACGCCGCGCCGTCCTGCACGTCCAGACCCCACTCGGCCAGCAGGTGCTCCCGCGCCGAGCGGCCCGCGGGGACGGGCAGCGCCGAGCCGTCCAGCCACAGCAGGTACGACGCCTCCGGCTCGCACGCCACCAGACCGGGCACCGCCGCCAGCGCGCCCACGGCCAGCTCCCGGTTGGCCGCCAGGTACGCCACCAGCCGGTCGCGCCAGGGGCGGCCCCGGGCCAGCGCCGTGTCCTGCGCCAGCGCGGGCAGGACCCGGCCGCCCTCGAAGAAGCCGTGCCCCTCCACCGCCCGCACCAGGCGCTCGCGCAGCCGCGGGGACGGCACGAGCGCGAACGCGTCGGCGAGCCCGCTCACGTTGAACGTCTTGCCCACCGAGTGCACCGTGACGGTGTGCTCGGCCAGGCCCTCCTCCCCCGCCGCGGCCACCGCCACCGGGTGGACGCGGCCGGGGTGCACCAGGTCGCTGTGCACCTCGTCGCTGATCAGCACCCCGCCCGCGCCCGCGGCGGCCCGGGCGAGGCGGCGTATCTCCTCGTGCGACCACACCCTGCCGGTCGGGTTGTGCGGGCTGCTGAGCACCACGGCGCGCACCGGCCCGCTCCCCGCCCTGGCCTCGAACTCCTCCACCGGCAGGCGGTACCCGCGGCCGTCCGCGGCCCGCTCCAGCGCGATCGCCTCGTACGCCAGGCCCGCCGCGCGGGCCACCTGCGCGAAGCCCGCGTACTCCGGCCCCGGCGCCAGCACCGGGCCCGGGCCGTCCACGGCGTCCAGCAGGAACCGGACGGCGGCGCGCGGGCCGAACGGAAGCCGGACCACCCACGCCGGGTCGATCCGCGCCCCGAACCCGTCCCGGTACCAGGCCGCGACCAGCTCACGGCTGTCCGGGGCGGGCAGCGTGTAACCGAGCGCCGGATGCGCCATGCGCTCGCGCAGGGCGTCGAACAGGGCGGGGAAGCCGGGCAGGTCCATGTCGGCCACGCCGAGCGGGATGCGGTGCGGGTCCGCCTCCGCCCCGGCGGTGGCCCACTTCACGCTCCTGGTGCCCGAGCGGTCGAAGAACGGGATCATGCGGCCGGTCCTTCCCTGGGGTGTGCTCCCGCGGCGCGCCCGGGGCGGCCGGGGGTGGTCCTGGTGGCGGGTCGCCACGGCGCCGCGACCCGGCGGGGGCCGCCTCGCCTGCTGTACCGCCTGCCCTGTTCCTCGCCTGCCTCCCGCTCGCCTCCGCCGCGGCCGGGATGCCCCGGTCCCTGCTTTCCAGCCGCCGATCACGTTAACCGGCGGGTCTGACATCGGCCTGGAAAGCGCTCGGCGGAAAGGACGGGCCGAGGGGCGGGGCGGTCGGGGCGGGGCGGTCTCGGCGGGGCGGTCTCGGCGGGGCGGCGCGATCGGGAGGCGTGGGCTGCGGCGCGGGGCACGCCAGGGGGATGCGGCGCAGGGCCGGCGGGGTGGCCCCTCCCCCGGCACGCCCGCCCCCTCCACCCCACCCGTCCCACCACCCCCGCGCCCCCACGTGGGAAGGTTCCCCCAGGGCGTCCGGGCAGCGGACGCCGCGGGCAGTGGCAGGCCGTCCAGCGGTACGGAGGGAAGCGCATGGCGGAACGTCTGGTCGTGGTCGGGGGCGACGCCGCGGGGATGTCGGCGGCCTCTCAGGCGCGGCGGCACAAGGGGCACGACGAGTTGGAGATCGTCGCGTTCGAGCGCGGGCACCACACGTCGTACTCCGCCTGCGGCATCCCGTACTGGGTCGGCGGTGTCGTGGACGGGCCGGACAAGCTGGTGGCCCGGTCGCCCGAGCAGCACCGGGAGCGGGACATCGACGTGCGGCTGCGCACCGAGGTGACGGCGATCGACCTGAACCGGCGGCGGGTGCGCACCCGGGACCTGGACGGCGGCGAGGAGAGCTGGACGGAGTTCGACCACCTGGTCATCGCCACCGGCGCCGTGCCCCTGCGCCCGTCCCTGCCCGGCATCGACGCGCCCAACGTGCACGGGGTGCAGACCCTCGGCGACGGCGAGGCGCTGCTGAGCACCCTGGACGGCGGCCGGGCACGGCGCGCGGTCGTGGTCGGCGCGGGCTACATCGGGGTGGAGATGGCCGAGGCGCTGCTGCGGCGGGGCCTTCGGGTGACGGTGGTCGAGCGGGCCGAGCAGCCGATGTCCACCCTGGACCCGGACATGGGCGCCCTGGTGCGGGACGCCATGACCGGCATGGGCATCGAGGTGGTCACGGGCGCCGCGGTGCGGGAGCTGCGCACCGACGGCGACGGGCGGGCGACCGCGGTGGTGGCCGAGGACGGGCGCGAGTTCCCCGCGGACCTGGTGGTGCTGGGGCTCGGGGTGCGCCCGAACACCGCGCTGGCCAGGGAGGCGGGGCTGCCGCTCGGCCCGTCCGGCGGGCTGCTCACCGACGCGGCGATGCGGGTGCGCGGCGTGGAGGGGGTGTGGGCCGGCGGTGACTGCGTGGAGGTGCTGAACCTGGTGTCCGGCACCACCCAGCACATCGCGCTCGGCACGCACGCCAACAAGCACGGGCAGGTCATCGGCGCGAACCTGGCGGGCGGCTACGCCACCTTCCCGGGCGTGGTGGGCACCGCCGTCAGCAAGGTGTGCGAGCTGGAGATCGCCAGGACGGGGCTGCTGGAGGCGCAGGCGCGGGCCGCCGGGTTCCGCTTCGTGACGGCGCGGGTGGAGGCCACCAACCGGGCCGGGTACTACCCGGACGCGTCGCCGATGACGGTGAAGGTGCTGGCCGAGCGGCGCACCGGGCGGCTGCTCGGGTTGCAGATCGTGGGCCGGGAGGGCGCGGGCAAGCGGGTGGACGTCGGCGCGGTGGCGCTCACCGCCCGGATGACGGTGGAGCAGATGACGGCGCTCGACCTCGGTTACGCGCCCCCGTTCTCCCCGGTGTGGGACCCGGTGCTGGTCGCGGCGCGCCGGGCGGTGGCCGAGGTGGCCGCGGACCTGGCCGGGCGGCGGCGCGGCTGAGGCCGTGGGGGGCCGCCGGGCGGGGATCCGGCGGTCCTCAGGGCCTGTCGCGGGGAGGCGGCGGGGTGCCGTCCCCGAACGGGCGCCCGCCGAGCTCCTCGCGGCCGTGCGGGGTGGTCCACGCGGACAGGTCGGGGCCGAGCGGCACGATCCCGGTCGGGTTGATGTGCTCGTGGACCAGGTAGTAGTGCCGTTTGATGTGGTCGAAGTCGACGGTCTCGGCGAAGCCGGGCGTCTGGTACAGGTCGCGCGCGTACGCCCACAGCACGGGCAGCTCGGTGAGCTTGTGCCGGTTGCACTTGAAGTGGCCGTGGTAGACGGCGTCGAAGCGGACCAGGGTGGTGAACAGGCGGATGTCCGCCTCGGTGATGGTGTCGCCGACCAGGTAGCGCTGCCGCTCCAGCAGTCGGGACAGGTCGTCCAGCCGGTCGAACAGGCGGGTGTACGCCTGGTCGTAGGCGCGCTGCGAGGAGGCGAAGCCCGCCCGGTAGACGCCGTTGTTGACGTCGCGGAACACCGCGTCGTTCATCTCGTCGATCCGGTCGCGCAGCCGCTCCGGGTACAGGTCGGGCGCGCCGGGCCGGTGGAGCGCGCGCCACTGGGTGCTCAGGTCCAGGGTGATGCGCGGGTAGTCGTTGGTGACGAGCCTGCCGCTGGGCACGTCCACGATCGCCGGGACGCTGACCCCGCCGTCGTAGTCGGGGTCGGCCGCCCGGTACGCCTCCGACAGGTACCGGATGCCCAGCACCGGGTCGACGCCGCCGGGGTCGAGGGTGAACCGCCAGCTCCGCTCGTCCTGGACGGGGTCGGCGACCGCGAGCGAGAGGGCGTCCTCCAGGCCGAGCAGACGGCGCACCAGGACGGCCCGGCTCGCCCACGGGCAGGCGAGGCTGACCACCAGCCGGTACCGGCCCGCCTCCACCGGCCACGGGGAGGAGCCGTCGCCGGTGATGCGGTCGGTGAAGCGGCTCGGAGTGCGCACCCACTCCTTGCCGTTGCGTTCGCCGGGGGCCGGGGCGGGGGCGGGGCCGCTGTCCCGGCGGGCGCCGCCGGGCTGCTCGTCGCTGGTCACGGTGGGCCTTCCTGCGGGGTCGGGGCGGTGCCGGACGGGGCGCACGCGGGCGCGCACACGGCGACGGATACCCCGGGCGCGGCCGGTCATGGCCCGCTCCCGCGCTCCCGCAGTGGCCGCCGCCACACCGCCCGGCGCGCATGGGCGGCGGGATACCGGGTAGCCGGGCGACTTCGGCACGAGACGAGTGGCACCCCCGCTCGCCCCCTCACGACGATTGGACGGACCATGACCGACGCCCTCAACGGCGGCCCCGCCACCCCCGCGCAGCAGGCGCTGCGCGCCCTGGCCCAGAACGGCGCCGACGAGCAGGCGCTGAGCACCCTGGCGACCAGCGAGGTCCTGCTGCCCGACCCCGGAACCCCGGAGGCCGCCCCGGGCGAGGAGGCGCCCGGCGACGACCAGGGAGTCATGACGCTGCCCGTGTTCGAGCAGGAGGACGGGGCGCGGCTGGTGCCGGTGTTCACCTCCGAGGACCGGCTGACGCAGGCCCTGCCGCAGATCCAGCGCTACCACCGGGTTCCGCTCGCCCTGCTCGCCGGGAGCTGGCCCTCGGACGAGCTCTCCCTGACCATAGACGTCGGCGCGCCGGAGGCGGTGACCCTGACCGCGCACGGGGTGCGGACGCTGCCGAGCCTCGGCGCGCGGTGAACGCCGCCGCACCGGTCTGACGCGGCCGGTCGCTGTCCGTGGCCGGACGGCGACTGGCCGCGGTCGCATTTGGGGCCTGTTATCTGAGAGAGCGAGCGGACGGGGCGCGACCCGCGCGCGGCGCCGGGGCGGCTCAGTCCCCCGTCGGCGCTCCCGCCGCCACTCTGCGCTCGGCCTCGATCCTGCTGTCGTAGGCGGCGCGGGCGGCCGCGATCTCGTCCTGGTGCTCCTCGGTCCAGGTGACCAGCGACCTGATCGTCGCGTGCAGGGTCATGCCGAGGGGCGTGAGCTGGTAGTCCACCCGCGGCGGCACGACCGGGTGCACGATCCGGCGGACCAGGCCGTCGCGCTCCAACTGGCGCAGCGTCACGGTGAGCATGCGCTGGCTGACGCCGTCGATCTCCCGGCGCAGCTCGGTGAAGCGCAGGGTGCGCCGCTCCAGCAGGGCGATGACCAGCAGGGACCACTTGTCCGCGACCCGGTCCAGGATCTGGCGGACCTCGCAGCCCTCGCGGTGGTCCCACTGGCGGGCGTCGTAGGGGTCCTCGGTGTCCGCGCAGTCAGTCGGTGACTTCAAAGTGCCTTCTTCCATGGTCCCCGAGGGTGCCGCAGGATGGCTTGCGGTTACAAGAGAGAACCCGGACACGGAAGGGAACCGTGGACGGCGCGGGGGCCGCGCCATGGCCCCGCGCCATGCCCGGTGACCGGGTGGCGGGGCCGGTGACGGGCCGCGTCCGGTCGGCCGGGGCGCGCTCCCCGGCCGGACCGGACGCGCGGCTCCGGCGGACACGCCCGGCGCCGCGCCCGGCGACCCCGCAGCCCGTCGCGCCGCGCCCGCGGCCCGCCGCTCCGTCCGGGTCTCTCCGCCACTCCCCCATCCACCCGGTGCCCCACAAGGAGCCTGCCCATGTCCGCCTCACCAGCCCCGGCGACCTCACCGGTCACGGAGGAATCCACCCGTATGGACGCGAGATCCTGGGGTGTGCTGCTCGTCCTGTGCGGCGCGATCTTCCTGGAGGGCCTGGACGCCGCGATGCTCAACGTGGCGGTCCCGTCCATCCGCGCCGACCTTGGCCTGTCCACGGCCTCGGCGTCCTGGGTGATCAGCGCCTATGTGCTGGGCTACGCGGGCTTCATGCTGCTCGGCGGGCGCGTGGCCGACCTGCTGGGGCGGCGGCGCATGTTCCTGTTCTGGCTGACGGTGTTCCTGGCCTTCTCCGGCCTCGGCGGGTTCGCCACCGAGGGCTGGATGCTGATCCTGGCGCGCTTCGTCACCGGCGCGGCCGCCGCGTTCCTCACCCCCGCCGGTCTGTCGATCATCACCACGAGCTTCCCCGAGGGCCCGCGCCGCAACCGGGCGCTGCTGGTGTACGCGGGCACCGCGGCGGGCGGGTTCTCGCTCGGCGTCGTCGTCGGCGGGCTGCTGACCGAGATCGGCTGGCGGTGGGTGTTCTTCGCGCCCGTGCTGCTCGCCGCGGTGATCCTGGTGGGCGCGCTCGCGCTGATCAGGGACGGCGGCGCCGCGCCCGCGCGCGGTCAGGGCTTCGACGTGGCGGGGGCGTTCACCGCGACGGGCGCGATGCTGCTGACGGTGTACGCGGTGGTCAGGCTGGAGGACCCAGGGCACGGGTGGCCGCTGACGGTCGCCGCGCTCGCCGCGGGCCTGGCGCTGCTGGCGGCGTTCGTGCGGGTGGAGCGGCGGGCGGCGGCGCCGCTGGTGCGGCTCGGCATCCTGCGCTCGGGGGCGCTGGTGCGCGCGAACCTGGGCGCGGTGCTGGTCGTGGGCGCGTTCTTCGGCTTCATGTTCATCGTCACCCTCTACCTCCAGGAGCTGCGCGGCTGGTCGTCGATGGAGACGGGCCTGGCCCTGCTGGTCGTCGGCATCGACGCGGTGCTCGCGCCGACGCTCACCCCGAGGCTGGTGAGCCGGTTCGGCAACGTCCGGGTGATCCTGGGCGGGTGCGTGCTGGCCGCGGTGGCGTACGCCCTGTTCCTGCCCGTGGGCCCGGACTGGTCGTACGCGGCCATGTTCCCCACCCTGCTGCTGCTCGGCCTGTCGTTCGCGCTGGCCTACGGGCCGCTGACGATCGCCGCCACGGACGGCGTGGCCGAGGAGGAGCAGGGCCTGGCCAGCGGGCTGCTGAACACCTCGATCCAGTTCGGGGCCGCGTTCGGCCTGTCCGCGGTGGCCGCGGTGCACGGCATGGCGGCGCCCGACGCGGGCGGGTCGGCGGGGCAGGCGCTGGACGCGTTCCGGGCGGCGCTGGTGGTGCCGCTGGTGCTCGTGGTGCTCGGCGCGGTGGTCACGGCCACCGGGCTGCGGACGCGCGGCACGGGCCGGGGACGGGCGGCCGCGGCGGCGCCCGCCGGAACCTCCGGGGCGCCCGGCGGCCTGGAGACCGCCGGGCGGCGCTGAGCGCCCCCGCCCGGGCCCCGTCAGCCGGCGGCGGGGCCCGGGCCGCTCAGTCGCCCAGCTTCCGGAACAGGCCCTCCTGCATCACCGACACCAGCAGCTCGCCGCGGGCGTTGAAGATCAGGCCCCGGGCCAGGCCGCGGGCGCCTGTGGCGATCGGGGACTCCTGCTGGTAGAGGAACCACTCGTCGGCCCGGAACGGCCGGTGGAACCACATCGCGTGGTCCAGCGACGCCATGTCGAAGCCGCGCGGCCCCCACAGCGGCTCCACGGGCACCCGCACCGCGTCGAGCAGCGTCATGTCGCTGGCGTAGGTCAGCGCGCACACGTGCACCAGCGGGTCGTCGCCGAGGGAGCCGATGGCCCGCATCCACACGGCGCTGCGCGGCTCGGCGCCCTCCACCTCGGGCTGGGTCCAGCGCAGCCGCTCGACGTAGCGCAGGTCGAACGCCTGGCGGCGGGCCATCCGCTCCAGCGGGGCGGGCAGTTCGCCGAGGTGGGCGCGGATCTCGTCGGCCAGCGCGGGCAGGGTCTCGGGCGCGGGGACGTCCGGCATCGGCACCTGGTGCTCGAAGCCGTGCTCGGCCTCGTGGAAGGACGCGGTGAGGTTGAAGATGGTGCGGCCCTGCTGGACGGCGACGACCCGGCGGGTGGTGAAGGAGCGGCCGTCCCTGACCCGCTCCACCTGGTAGACGATGGGCACGCCGGGGATGCCGGGGCGCAGGAAGTAGGCGTGCAGGGAGTGCACCGGCCGGGTGCCGTCGGTGGTGCGGCCCGCCGCCACCAGGGCCTGGCCCGCCACCTGCCCGCCGAAGACGCGCTGGAGGGACTCGTCGGGGCTGCGGCCGCGGAAGATGTTGAGGTCGATCCGTTCCAGGTCCAGCAGATCGACGAGCCGGTCGGCGGGGCTGTCGGCCATGTGTCAATACTCCTTTGTGCTCATCCGGGCTACGAGTCTGCACTACCGCGTCCACGGCGCGGCCACGGCCTGCCCGGGCCCGCCCGCGCGGGTGTGCCCCAGGTGAGCGGGGGCGTGCGCCCCGGCCCGCCGCCGCGCGCGGCGCGCGCCGCGCGCGGAGCCCGGTGCCCGGCGCGCCGGCTAGAACAGCGCCGGCGGCAGCACGCCCTCCAGGGCCAGCAGCTCCCGCTTGGTGCCCACTCCCCCGCCGAAGCCGCCGAGCCCTCCGGCGCTCTCCACCACCCGGTGGCAGGGCACCACCACGGGCAGCGGGTTCGTCGCCATGGCCACGCCCACCGCGCGGGCGGCGCCGGGTTCGCCGACCCAGTTGGCCAGGTCCTGGTAGCTGGCGACCCGGCCGAACGGCACCCGCTCCGCCAGCGCCCGCAGCACCCGGCGGTTGAAGCCCGTGGCGAGCCGGTAGTCCAGGGGGAGGTCGAACGCGGTGCGGGTGCCCGCGAAGTACGCGTCCACCTGCCGCACCACCGGGGCGAGCGCGGCGGGGTCCTCCTCGGGGGCCACGGCCAGGCTCTTCTCCAGCTTCTCCAGGGCGGTGGCCGCGGCGGGCCCGTCGGCGTGGAAGACCACGTTCACCAGGCCGCGCTCGGTGACGGCGAGCAGCAGCGGACCGATCGGGGTCGGCGCGACGGTCCAGGCGAGCGTGGCGGTGGCAGTCATGGCCCAAGCCTAGATCGCGCCGGTGACAGTGGCGGGCGGCCGGGAGCCGCGCCCGGGGCGACCCGGGGAGCGGGCGGGCGGGCCTCGGCGGCGGGCACGGTGGGCGGTAGCGTTGCCCCCGCAGGCGGCAGGAGGCTTGGATGGGTGCACCGACCGATCGTCCCCGCGGGGGTGCCGCGGAGGCGGAGGGGCCGGCGGAGCGGACCGGCGGGGTCCGGGACGTGAAGTCCACCGCCCGGGCGCTGGAGCTGCTGGAGCTGCTGGCCGCGCGGCAGCACCGCCCGGCGCGGCTGCGGGAGCTCAGCGAGGCGCTGGGAATGCCCAGGAGCAGTTGCTACGCGGTGCTGCGCACGCTGACCAAGTACGGCTGGGTGCGCACGGACGTGTCCGGCACCCTGTACGGCATCGGCATCCGCGCGCTGCTCGCGGGCACCAGCTACCTGGACGCCGACCCGTATGTGCGCATCGCCAGGGCGGCGCTGGAGCGGGCGGGCGAGCACCTGGACGAGACGTTCCACCTGGGCAGGCTCTCCGGCTGCGACGTGGTCTACCTGGCGACCCGCGAGTCCGGGCAGTACCTGCGCCCGCTGAGCCGGGTCGGCCGGCGGATGCCCGCGTACTCCACGGCGCTCGGCAAGGCGCTGCTGGCGGGGCTGGACGCGGAGGAGCTGCCGGAGCACCTCCCGGAGGAACTGGTGCCGCTGACCGCGCACACCCTGACGGACCGGGCCGAGCTGGAGCGGGAGCTGGCGCTGACCCGGGAGCGCGGCTACGCGGTGGACCGGGAGGAGAACACGGTGGGGGTGCGGTGCTTCGCGCTGCCCCTGCGCTACGCGGAGCCGCCGGGGGACGCGATCAGTTGCTCGGTCCCGCTGGCGCGGCTGACCGCGGACCGGGAGGCCGACATCGTCAGGGCGCTGGGGCGGGCGCGCGACGCCATCGAACGGGAGGCCGCCGCCGGGGGGTTCGGCGTGTCGGGCAGCACCTGGCCGCCCGCCCGCGGCTGAGCGGCCCGGGGCCCCTGAGCAGCCCGGCCCCGCCGCCCCGGCTCTCCGTGGGCGCGGCGGGGCCGGGCCGCCCCTGCTCAGGCGCCCACCGGCGCGGCGTCCAGCGGGAAGTGGCACAGGCCCTCGTGCGCCTCCCGCTGCGCGCCGCCCGCGCCGTCGCCCGGCCGGGTGACGACCGGCGGGGCGTGACCCGCGCACCGCTCGGTGGCCTTCCAGCAGCGGGTGCGGAACCGGCAGCCGGACGGCACGTCGAACGGGGAGGGGATCTCGCCGCGCAGCGTGATGGCCTCGCCGCGGTCGCCGGAGACGTCCAGCGTCGGGGCGGCGGACATCAGGGCGGCCGTGTAGGGGTGCAGCGGCCGGTCGAAGACGTCCTCGGTGCGGCCGTGCTCGATGACCTTGCCCAGGTACATCACGGTCACCCGGTCGGCGACGTGCCGGACCACCGACAGGTCGTGGGAGATGAACACGTAGCTCACCCCGAGCCGCTGCCGCAGCTCGCCGAGGACGTTGAGCACCTGGGCCTGCACCGACAGGTCGAGCGCGGACACCGGCTCGTCGCAGACGATCAGGTCGGGGCCGAGCGCGAGGGCGCGGGCGATGCCCAGGCGCTGCCGCTGGCCGCCGGAGAACTCGTTGGGGTGGCGGTGGGCGTCCCCGGCGCGCAGCCCCACCAGGTCGAGCAGTTCGCGGACCCGCTTCTCCCTGGCCTGGGCGGTGGGCACGACGTCCCGGTGGGTGCGCCACGGCTCGGCGATGATGTCGGCCGCGGACATCCGGGCGTTGAGCGAGGCGAAGGGGTCCTGGAAGACCATCTGCACCCGGCGCCGCCACGCCAGCAGCTCCTTGCCGCGCAGGGCGAACGGGTCGGTGCCGTCGAAGCGCACCGTCCCGGAGTCCGGCCGCTCGAGCAGCAGCAGCACCCGGGCCAGGGTGGACTTGCCGCAGCCGGACTCGCCGACCAGGCCGAGCGTCTCCCCTCGCCCGACCCGCAGGTCCACGCCGTCCAGCGCGTTCAGGCGGCGCCGGCCGCGGCCCGAGCCGACGCGGAAGGTCTTGGTCACGCCGCGGACCTCGAGCAGGGGCGGGGCACCCGCGGCGGTTGCGGGGGTGTCAGACACGGGCGAGCTCCTCGGAGAAGTGGCAGGCGGCGGAGCGGGCGTCGCCCGAGGGCCGCAGGGCGGGGCGCTCCTCGGCGCAGCGCTCCCGGGCGAGCGGGCACCTGGCCTGGAAGACGCAGCCCGCCGGGATCGCGCCGAGCTCGGGCGGGCTGCCCGGCACCGCGGGCAGCGGCCTGCCCTTCTCGGCGTGCTCGGGCACCGAGTCCAGCAGGCCCTTGGTGTAGGGGTGGGCGGGGCGGGCGAACACCTCGCGCACGGGGCCGGTCTCCACGACGGTGCCCGCGTACATCACCGCGACCTCGTCGGCGCGCTGCGCGACCACCGCCAGGTCGTGGGTGATCAGGACGACCGCCATGCGGTGCTCGTCCTGGAGTTCCCGCAGCAGCCCCATGATCTGCGCCTGGACGGTGACGTCGAGCGCGGTGGTGGGCTCGTCGGCGAGCAGCACGTCGGGGCTGAGCGCGACCGCCATGGCGATGAGCAGGCGCTGGCGCATCCCGCCGGAGAACTGGTGCGGGTAGGAGCGGGCGCGGGTGCGCGGCTCGGGGATGCCGACGCGCTCCATCAGCTCCACGGCCTTCTCCCCGGCCTGGCGGCGGGACATGCGCCGGTGGATGCGGAACGGCTCGGCGAGCTGGCGGCCCACCGGCTGCACCGGGTTGAGGGCGGTGAGGGCGTCCTGGAAGACGATGGACAGCACCGGGCCGGCGAGCCGCCGCCGCTCGGGACGGCTCAGCCTCAGCACGTCGGTGCCGGACACGCGCACCGCTCCCCCGGTGACCTCGGCCACGGGGTCGAGCAGCCCGATGACGGACTGCGCGGTCAGCGACTTGCCGCAGCCGGACTCGCCCAGCAGGGCGAGGGTGCGGCCGCGGCTCACCCGGAAGCTGACGCCGTCCACGGCGCGGACCCGGCCCGCGGGGGTGCGCAGGTCCACGCACAGCCCTTCGACGTCGAGGGCGGGGCGGTCGTCCGCGGCGGGCGCGGCGGGCGCGGTCGCCTTCACGTGGTCACCTCCGGGGGGACGGGCCGGGCGCCGCGCCGCTCCTTGGGCAGGGTCAGGCGCCAGCGCTGGGCGGGGTCGGTGGCCAGCCGCACCCACGCGGCGAGCACGGTGGCCGACACGGTGGTGAGCACGATCGCCAGGCCGGGCAGCACCGCGATCCACCAGGCGGTGCGCAGGTACTGCCGTCCCTGGGCCACCATCAGGCCCCAGCTCACGTCGGGCGGCTGGACGCCGATGCCGAGGAAGCTCAAGGAGGACTCGGTCAGCATCACGAAGCAGAAGTCGAGCGTGGCGACGGTCAGCAGGGTGGGCAGCGCGATCGGCAGGATGTGCCGGTAGATCGTCGGCCAGGCGGCGGTGCCGAAGGTGCGGGCGGCGTCCACGAACAGCCGGCTCCTCAGCTCGGCCGCCTCGGCGCGCGCGGTCCGCAGGTACACGGGGATGCGGGCGACGGCGAGCAGCAGCACCAGGTTGAGGGTGCTGGGCGCGAACACGTACAGGACGACGACGGCGAGCAGCAGCGAGGGAAAGCTCAGGATGACGTCCGCGGTGCGCATCGCGATGCTCTCCCGGACGCCTCCGTGGTAGCCGGCCCACATCCCGAGGGCGGAGCCGATCAGCAGCGAGCACAGCACGGCGGGGACGGCGACGGACAGCGTGGTGGCGGCGGCCTCGATCAGCCGGGCCAGGACGCTGCGGCCGAGCACGTCGGTGCCGAGCAGGCCGTAGAAGCCGTGGTCGAGGGACGGGGCGCGCAGCGAGGCCCGCAGGTCCTGCCGCTCGGCGTGGTCGCCGACCAGCAGGGGGCCGAGCAGCGCGACGAGCAGGACCAGGCCGAGGGCCACGGCCGCGACGGCGGCGGGGCGGTCCCGGCCGAGCAGCCGCCACCAGTGCGGCGGCCGGGTGCCGGGCCTGCCCGGCTGCTCGGGGCCGCCCGGCGCGGCGGAGCCGGCGGGCGGGTCGGTGAGGGCGGTCATGGCGGCTCCTTCGCTCATGCCTTGGCCGTCTGGCGCACGCGCGGGTCGAGCACCGCGTGGCAGACGTCGACGAGCAGGTTCAGCGCGAAGATCGTCACCGCGGTCAGCAGGACCGCGGCCTGCAACACGGCGAAGTCCCGCTGGAGGATGGAGTCGATCATCAGCTTGCCGATGCCCGGCCAGCCGAAGATGGTCTCGACGATCACGGCTCCGTTGACGAGGCCGACGGTGAGGTCGCCGGCGACGGTCAGGACGGGGGTGGCGGCGTTGCGCAGGGCGTGCCCGAAGACGACCCGCTTCTCGCCGGCGCCCTTGCTGCGGGCCACCTTCACATAGGGCGCGGACAGCGCCGCGACCATGCTGCCCCGCACGACCTGCACCAGCACGCCGAACGGTCGGATGACCAGGGTGGCGATGGGCAGCACCCACACCTCGGGGCCGCCGATGGTGCCGGAGGTCGGCAGCAGCTCCAGGCCCACCCCGAACACCAGCACGCCCATGATGGCGAACCAGAAGTCGGGGATGCTGGCGGCGACCATGGACAGGAAGGACGCGACCCGGTCGGTGGCCGAGTTCGGCCGGTAGGCGGCGAGGCTGCCGATGAGGACGGCGGCGAGGATCGCGATGAGCATGGTGACGCCGGCGAGCTGGAGCGTGACCGGGAACGCCTCGAGGACCATCGAGCCCGCGGACTGCCCGGTGCGCAGCGACTCGCCGAAGTCGAACCGCACCGCCTGGCTGAGGTAGTCCCACAACTGGGTGAGCACCGGGTCGTCGAAGCCGTGCTTGGCGGCGAACTCCGCGCGCTGCTCCGGGGTGGCGCTCAGCGGCAGGTAGAGGTCCACCGGGTCGCCGGTCAGCCGGGCCAGGCAGAACACGCCGAGCACCACGGAGACCAGCGGGATGGCGCTCGAGGTGACGCGTTTGCGCAGGAAGTCCATCTCAGCGCTCCTTGCCGTCCGCGGGGCGGACCTCGGCCAGGCGCAGTTCGTCGCCCGTCGCCGAGTTCGGCCGGTAGCGGACCTGGTCGGACATGCCGAGCAGGCCGCGCATGTGCGCGAGGTGGGCGAACTGGGCGACCTCCTCGTTCTGGAGGGCGGTCAGCTCGGCGTAGCCGCCCTGGCGGGCCGCTCCCGCGAGGGTGGCCGCCCGCGCGGTCGCGCGGTCGAGCTCCTCGGTGCCGAAGGTGGACTGGGGGCCCTCGCGGAGCATGAACTGGCTCGCGGTGAAGCCCGCGTCCCCGGCCTGGTTGCCGTGCATGATCAGCAGTGCGACGGGCCCCACGTCCTTCGGCAGCGGGCGCAGCAGGTACTGGAGGTGGGTGGCGGTGTCGGTCATCCTGATCTTCACGTTCAGGCCGACGCTCGCCAGCTCGTACTGGAGGGCCTCGGCGGTCTCGGCGACGCGGGGGAACATGCTGGAGCGGGCGACCAGGGTGATCTGCCGGCGGACGGGCACGCCGTCGGCCTTCGCCTCCTCGATCAGGGCGCGCGCGGCGTCCGGGTCGTACGGCGGCGGTTCGATCTCGTCGTTGAAGCCCACCACGCCCGGCGGGACCAACTGCGCCGCGGGCTCGGCCCGCCCGTCGAACAGGGCGTCGATGATGCCCTCGCGGTCGATGGCCATGCTGATCGCGCGGCGCACCCGGATGTCGTCCAGGGGTGCTTCGCGGCCGTCCAGCCGCAGCGCCGTGGTCTCGTTGTTGGGGTGGTCCACGGAGTTGTCCTCGGTGGCGTCCACCGGGTCGATGGACGTGGCGAGGTCGGCCTCGCCGCGGTCGATCATCGCCGCGCGGACGCTGGACTCCGCCCGCCACACGTAGCGGGCCCGGGGGAAGGCGGGGGTGCGCCCCCAGTAGGAGTCGTTGCGCCTGAGGTCGATGGAGATGCCGGTGCGCCAGTCGGCGACGGAGTAGGGGCCGGTGCCGACGGGGACGCGGACCTTGGCCTCGGTGCTGGTGGTGCGGGGCACCACCTCCACGAAGCTGAGCCGCAGCGGCAGGATGGGGTCGGGTTCCCCGGTGGTGACGGTCAGCCGGGTGTCGCCGGTGGCCCGCACCTTCAGCTCGGCGTCGCCGAAGACGTAGCCGTCCACGTTGCAGGCCAGGTCGGAGTTGACGGCGCGGTCGATGGAGAAGGCCGCGTCCCGCGCGGTGAACGGTGTGCCGTCGTGGAAGGTGACGCCGGTGCGGGTCTCGAAGGTCCAGGTGGTGGGGGTGGTCTGGCGCCAGGAGGTGGCCAGCAGCGGGCGCAGCTCGCCGGAGTCCGGTTCGCGTTCCACCAGCGGCTCGGTGATGTTGGACCGCACCACGACACCGGTCGAGGTCAGGGACGCCTCGCACGGCTCGAGCGTCGGCGGCTCCTGGCCCAGCACAATGCGCAGCGTGTCCCCGTCCGCGCCGCCGGTGCCACCCGCGGAACCGCTGTTCGCCACGGCGCATCCGCTGGTCAGCAGTGCGGTCGAGACGAGGACAGCGAGTGCCGCGCGTGTCCGGCCCCGTCCTGGGCGCGGGAGGGGAGGTACGGAAGACAGCGTCGTCATCGTCTCTCCGGAGAGCGGGATTTTCGTTGCCGCCGGAGACGCACAATCCTCAGTGACTGTCCACAAATGCGCATCCGGTCTGCATAGGTAGACGCAGACGGTAAGCGCGTGCCGTCGAGCCGGTCAAGAGGCCGGGGCCTGCCGCGCCGTCAGCCGCAGCAGCTCGTCCAGCACCGGGTTGCCGTGCCTGGTGCGCCACACGCAGTGGGTCTCCACCAGGTCCGGGCCCGTCCCGTCGATCTCGGCGAACGCCAGGTTGGGCAGCCGCAGCCGGGTCGCGGTGCGCGGCACCAGGCCCACGCCGATGCCCGCGTTCACCAGGGCGAGCAGGCTGTGCACCTGCCCGACCCGCTGCACCCAGCGCGGCTCCACCCGGGCCTGCCGGAAGACGGAGACGACCAGCTCGTGCAGGTAGCGGCTGCCCACCGGCAGGTAGGTGACGATGTCGTACCGGCCGATCTCCCGCGGGGACGGCGGGCGCCCCAGCTCGATGAGCGGGTGGTTGCGCGGGCAGGCCAGCACCAGGCTCTCGGTGTGCACCAGGCGCAGGCTCAGCAGGTCCGTCGGGGACACCCCGCGGACCAGGCCGATGTGCACGTCACCGGCCAGCACCGCCTCCACCTGGTCCCGGGTGACCATCTCGGTCAGGGTCAGCTCCACATGGGGCAGGTGCTCGTTGATGATCCGCGTCCAGTCGCCGAGCACGGTCATCGCGGACAGCGCGGTGAAGCTGACCGACAGGCTGCCGGTCAGGCCCCGGGCGGCGTTGCGCGCGGTGGCGGGGGCGGCGTCGGCCAGACTCAGGATCCTGCGCGCCTCGGGCAGGAACGCCTGGCCCGCGGCGGTCAGCAGCACGCCGTGCGGGGTGCGGACCAGCAGCTCCACCTCCAGGCAGCGCTCCAGCTTGCGCACCTGCCTGCTCAGCGGCGGCTGGGTGATGCGCAGCCGCGCGGCGGCCCGGCCGAAGTGGCCCTCCTCGGCCACGGCGACGAATCCGCGCAACTGCTCCAGCGTGAACCCGGCCGGCACGCGGCCACCCCCTCGCTCTCGTCCCGCGCGCGCCCCGCCGGCCGCCGCGCCGCGGCACCCTGCTGACCCGCATGATGCCGAAAGGGTATCGGACGATGCGTATCAGATCTTGGACAGGTATCACCCTGGGTCGTAGCCTCCGGGCAGTTCCCCGACATCGGAGTTGGCCACCATGACCTTCGCTCCAGACGCCCTACGGTCCGTGCTCGGCACGGGGCTGCTGTCCTTCCCCGTCACCCACGCGACCGAGGACCTCGCGTTCGACGAGGACGGCTACCGCGAGCACGTCGCCTGGCAGTCCTCCTTCCCCGCGGCCGGCGTGTTCGCGGCGGGAGGCACCGGCGAGTTCTTCGCCCTCACCCCCGACGAGGTGGGCCGGGTGGTGCGGGCCGCCGTCGCGTCGGTGCGGGACGGCCGGCCGGTGATCGCGCCCGCCGGGTACGGCACCGCCCAGGCCGTCGCGATGGCCCGTGACGCCCAGGCGGCCGGCGCGTCGGGCGTCTTCCTGCTGCCGCCGTACCTGACCGAGCTGTCCCAGGAGGGGCTGGTCGCCCATGTCCGCGCGGTGTGCGAGGCCACGGACCTCGGGGTGATCGTCTACCACCGGGCCAACGCCGCGTTCGGCTTCGACGCGGTGCGGGAGCTCGCCGACCGCTGCCCGAACCTGATCGGGTTCAAGGACGGCGTCGGCGACGTGGACCTGATGACCCGCATCCACGCCCGGCTCGGCGACCGCCTGCTGTCCATCGGCGGCCTGCCCACCGCGGAGACCTACGCCCTGCCCTATCTGGAGATGGGCGTGACCACCTACTCCTCCGCGGTGTTCAACTTCCTGCCGCGCTTCGCGCTCGACTTCTACACGGCGGTCCGGGCCCGCGACACCGAGGGCGTGTACCGCCGGCTGAACGAGTTCATCCTGCCGTACCTGGACATCCGCAACCGGCGGGCCGGCTACGCGGTGTCCATCGTCAAGGCCGGGATGACCGCCGTCGGCCGCGGCGCGGGCCCGGTCCGGCCGCCGCTCACCGACCTGACGCCCGGCGAGCTCGACGAGCTCCGGGCCCTGGTGGCCAGGGCCGCGGAGTGAGCCGGCCGGGACGCCGGTAGCCTCGGCCCGTGGCGGACGGACGGGTGCGGGCGCGGTGGCTGGACCGGGGGACGCGGCGCTGGGTGCGGCTGACCGGTCGGCGGATCGACCCGCGGACCGACGGCTGGCTCGACGGACCGCGCGGAGAGCGCGACCGGGTCGGCGACCGCTGGCTGCCCCGGGAGGCGGCCCGGCACGGCGCGCGGGTACGGCGGGGGGACGCGGACGCCGGGCTGCTGGCCTCGATGGCGGCGCTGGACGGGCCCGGGTTCGACGCCGCCGCCCTGCATCCGCGGGTGCGCGGCTTCTACGAGCACACCGCGCGCTGGCGGATGGAGCTGTGGTCGCAGTGGTCGCCGTGGGCGTGGCCGTTCGGCTGGCTGGTCTCCGCGCTGTTCGCGCGCCGGCTGGAGCAGCTCAGCCTGCCGCTGCGCCCGCTGGACGCGGCCCACGGGATGAGCAGCGAGGTCACGCCCGTGGCCGGCGCGGACGGCCGGGTGCTCGGCACCTCCTGGCGGCGCCGCCTGCGGGCGACCGGGCAGACGGTGTTCAGCGGCTGGTACCAGACGGTGACGCCGCCCGGCTCCCGGCAGCCCCGGGTGCGGGTGGTGTTCCCGCTGCCCGGCGGGCGGCTGGTGGTGCTGCTGCGCCCCGCGGTCACCGCGGCGGGCGGCCTGGAGCTCGTCTCGCCCGCGGGCGGCTGGGGGGACGACGGCGCCTACCTGGTGGTGGACCCCGGCGGCGGCTCCCCCGCGTGGGCCAGGCGCATCCCCGTCCACGAGCGCTTCCACGTCCATGTGGACGCCGAGGGGGTGCTGCGCACGGATCACGCGCTGAGCTGCTGGTCGGTGCCCGTCCTGCGGCTGCACTACCGCCTGGAGGAGACCGGGGGGCCGGGGCCGGGCGCCGGCGGCGGGGCGGGGTGAGCCGGGCGGTCCCGGGTCAGTCGGCGCCGGTGCGCACGGCGGCGACCGCGAGCGTGGTGTAGCGCATCGTGAAGCCGCCGCCCGCCGCGTCGAGGGCGGCGGCGACGCCCGCCAGCACCTTCTCCCGCGCGTCCTGCGGGAGCAGGGCGTGGCCGCCGGTGGTGGGCAGTTGGTCCAGCCACTCGTCACGGGCGCAGGTCCGCTCCCACGCGAACCGCCACCGCTCCGGGGCGGCGAACCCGCCCACCGTCCGGATCCCCTCGGCGGCCCTGCCGCACAGCGCCGCGTACGGTTCCGCGGCGCTCGCCGCCCACTGGCGGGCGGCGAGCGAACCGGGCGCCACCCGGCGGTACACCTCGGCGAAGGACTCCGCCAGCTCCCGCGGGGGTTCGCCCGCGTTCCAGAACACGGCCAGCAGGCCGCCGGGCCGCAGCGCCTCCGCCGCCTTCGCCGCGCCCGCCACCGGGTCCACCCAGTGCCAGGCCTGCCCGGAGACGACCGCGTCGAACCGGCGGCCGGCCGGGTCCCACCCCTCGAACGCGGCCACCTCGACGTCCAGTCCCCGTCGCCGCGCCACGGCGGCCATCCGCGCGTCCACGTCCACCCCCAGCACCCGGCACCCGGCCGCCGCGAGCTGCCGGGCGGCGATGCCGGTGCCGCAGCCGACGTCGAGCACGTCCGGTCCTGGGCAGGCGGCGGCGATCCGGTCCACCAGGGCCCGGGGGTAGGGGGGCCTGGCCCGGTCGTAGCGTGCGGCGTCGGCGCCGAACGACTCCGCGACCTGCCGGTGCCGGTGGGGCTGGGGTTCGGGGGCGGACGAGTGCCCCGGAGATAGAGTGGGCATGCGCCCACTATGAGTGGGCGACCGCCCACTCGTCAATCGGGGGCGTACGGAGGAGCGAGAAGGAGGCGCACGGTGCCGACAGGAGTGGCCATCCGCGACCCGCGCCGGGAGTTGTTCGACGCCGCGGAGCGCGTGCTGCTGCGGGACGGGCCGAGCGCGCTGTCCAGCCGGGCGGTCACCGCGGAGGCGGGCTGCGCCAAGGGCGTCCTGCACCGGCACTTCGCCGACTTCGACGCGTTCCTCGCCGACCTCGTGCTGGACCGCGTGGCCCGGCTCGACGGCCAGGCCGCCGCGCTGCGCGACCGCGCCGGGACCGGCACCGTCGCGGGCAACCTCGCCGACGCCCTCACGGAGCTGTTCGGCTCCGTCGCCGTGGCGATCGTCGGCCTGGTCGTCTCCCGGGACGCCCTGCGCGCCCGGCTCCGCGCGACCACGCCCACCGGCATCCCCCTGCTGGCCGAGGCCTCGGCCATGATCGCCGACTACCTCACCGCCGAACGCGAACGCGGCCGCCTCACCGCCACCGCCGACATCCCCACCCTCGCCCCCACCCTCATCGGCGCCACCCACATGCTCTTCGCCGACCGCCACTCCCCCCCACCCCGACCGGACGCCGTCCACCACCTCGTGACGGCCGTCCTCTCCGGAGCGACCGGGGAACCCCACCCCTGAACGGCCGGGGGAGCCGGACCCTGCGGGGGGCCTCCCGGCCGGGGCGGCGTTCCGGCGGCAGGGGCAGCCCCCGGGCCGGGCGTCCCCTGGTGACGGGAGCGGCCCTTCGGCCGCGCGGCCTCCTGACGACGGGGGGAGCGTTCCCGTCCGGGCGCATTCCGGTGACGGGCAGCCCTCCGACCTCCCGGTCGACCGGCGACGGGAGTCGGCTCTGCCGTCCGGACGACCTCCTGGCGAAAGAAGCCGACGCCCCGGGGCGGGGCGGCCTCGTGGCGACGGAGGAAGCCGCACCCGACCGGCCAGGGGTACCGGCCCTGCGCGCCGCACCGGCGCACAGCGCCTCCCCCCGCCCGGCGCTCACGCTCACGCGCCACCGCGACCGGGTGCCGGCCCGTTGCCGCCTCTCCCGGCGGCGCTCGCACGGCGCGGGATCTCCCGCGTCCCCGGACGCACTCGCGTGATCCGGCGACACGGCACGCCGCCCGCCGCCCCCGCACACGCCCGGCACAAAGGCCGAACCCCGCCCCGGCTGCCGCAGCGGGCGGCGACCGGGGCGGGCGAGGCATCCGGGCAGGTGCGGCGGTGAGGGGCCGGGCCGCACCGCGGCCCTTCCAGGGCCTGCCGTCGAATCCCCGTCTGCCCCGCGACGCCTGGCCCGCGCTCTCGCCGCACCGGGCGAAAGCCCGAGTACGACCCGGTACGAGGGCTTCCGCCCGGCGCGCCGAGAGCACGCACCGGACGCCGCGGGGCCGCCCTCCGGGCGACGACGGGGATCCGACGACAGATCTAGTACTTGTAGTCCCAGTGCTGCTCGTCCGAGCCGAGGCAGTTGTAGATGACGACCTTGGTGCCGTTGGCGGTGCCGCCGCCGCCCGCCGTGGACATGCACTTGCCGGCCTTGATGTTGTACCACTGGTGGGCGCCCGAGTAGTCCCACTCCTGCTCGGGGCCGCCGTTGCAGGTCCACAGGATGACCTGGGTGCCGTTCGCGGTGCTGCCGCCGCCCGCGAGCGACAGGCACTTGCCGCTCTTGAGGTTGCGCAGCTCGCCCGACGGCGTGGCGTGGAACCAGTACTGCTCCCGCCCGTCGTTGCAGTCCCAGATGATGGCGTTGGTGCCGTTGGCCGTGCTGCCGCCGCCCGCGAGGGACAGGCACCGCCCGCTCTTGTAGTTCACCAGGTTCGAGTAGATGTCGGCCGCGCCCGCCGAGGGGGACCCCACTCCCAGGGTCGCCAGGGCCAGGGTGCCCGTCGCCAGTGCGGCCCAGGTCTTCTTGCGCATCTGCGGAACCTTCCGTCGCGCGGGGCGTCCGCCGCCCCGCTGCCTCCGCGGCCGCCCCCGTAACGACTCCACGGCGACCCGAACGCTGGCGATCTTGACTGGCCGAACAAGTGTCTGAACATGACCCTTCCGGCCATTCGGTCCTGAAGAGCCGGCCAACGGCAGGTGGATCCTCCCTGTCCGGGAGGGTCCCCCGGGATGGCCGAGCGCCTCGTTCGTCCCGCGCCGCGCGGAAAGGCGGCCGCCGGCACCCGTGCCGACGCGGCGGGAAGGCGGTGGCCGGAAAAGACCGCCCCCACCCCTCCCGGCCCCGCGTCCGCGCCCCGTCACCCGTGCGCACCGCCCCCGTCCGGGTGACCGGGCACCCCGCGCGGCGCCGCCTGCGCTGCGGGCGGGCCTCCGGCGGGACACGATGTTTGACGCGCTCTTGACAGCCATGTCGGCGCGCGGCGAAGATCTCTGACGCACCGCTCCTGACAACGTTGTCGGACGCCGGAGGACGGACGCATGCAGCTCCGAGGACGAAAGCGACGCGCCGGCCTGCGCGTCACCGCGCTGGCCGCGGCCCTCCTGGCCTCGGGGCTCGCCGCCCCGCCGGGCGCCGCCGCGGCCCCGCCCGGGGAGGAGGCCCTCACCGACCTGGTCAACCCGTTCATCGGGACCCGCAACGAGGGCAACACCTACCCCGGCGCCACCGTCCCGTTCGGGATGGTGCAGCTCTCCCCCGACACCGGCCACAACACCGGCTACGACTACGACCACGGCGCCATCCGCGGCTTCAGCAGCACCCATCTGTCGGGCGTGGGCTGCGGCACCGGCGGGGACCTGCCGGTGCTGCCCACCACGGGCCCGATCACCTCCACCGACTACGCCAGGTACGCGGCACCGTTCCGGCACGAGGACGAGACCGCCTCCCCCGGCCACTACAAGGTGACCCTCGGCTCCGGCATCACCGCCGAGCTCGGCGCCACCACCCGCACCGGCTGGCAGCGCTACGCGTTCCCGGCGACCGGCGAGGCGAACGTGCTGCTCAACACGGGGCAGGCGCTGCACCGGGTCACCACGAGCGAGATCACCGTGGTGGACGACCGCACGGTGGCCGCGTCCATCACCGGGCGCGGCTTCTGCCAGGACACCCGCCCGTACACCCTGCACACCGTCACCCGCTTCGACCGCCCGTTCGCCGCCTTCGGGACCTGGCGCGGCGACGAGGTGACGGCGGGCTCCCGCACCGCGGCGGGCTCCGGGCGCAACGGCGCGTACGTGCGGTTCGACACCACCGAGGACCGGGACGTCGTCGCCGTCACCGCGCTGAGCTGGGTGAGCCCGCAGGGCGCGCGCAAGAACCTGGAGGCGGAGGGCCGCGGCACCTTCGACGGCACCGTGGCGGCGGCGCGGCGGGCCTGGGAGGAGCGGCTGTCGCGGGTGCGGGTGCAGGGCGGCGACCGGGAGCGGCGGCGCACCTTCTACTCGGCGCTGTACCGGGCGCACCTGGCCCCGAACACCGGCACGGACGTGGACGGCCGGTACACCGGCTGGGACGGGAAGGCGCACACCGCCGAGGGCTTCACCTACTACCAGAACTGGTCGCTGTGGGACACCTACCGCACCCAGCAGCAGTTGCTGTCGCTGCTGGCGCCGCGCGAGTCGCGGGACATGGCGCTGTCCCTGCTGCGGGTGGACGCCGAGGGCGGCTGGCTGCCCAAGTGGGGTTACGCCACGGTGGAGACCAACATCATGACGGGCGACCCGGTGACCCCGTTCCTGGTGAACGCCTACCGGCAGGGGCTGCTGCGGGGCCATGAGCAGGAGGCGTACCGGGCGCTGGCGAGGAACGCCGACGGGGTGCCGCCCGCCGACTCGCCGTACGTGGGCCGGATGGCGAACCGGGAGTACCTGCGGGACGGGTTCGTGCCCCACGACCCGGAGCGCGGGCGGGACAAGCCCGGCGACTCCGACTTCGAGCACGGCGGCTCGGCCACCCTGGAGTACGCGCTCGCGGACGCGGCGCTGGGCACCATGGCCCGGGACCTGGGGCACCACGCGGACGCCCGCCGCTACCTGGCGCGCGGCCAGAGCTACCGCAACCTGTTCGACAGGCGCACCGGGTTCTTCCGCGCCCGGGACGAGGACGGCGTGTTCACCGGCCCCGCCGACCCGGCGAACAGCGTCGGCTTCCACGAGGGCACGGCCTGGCAGTACATGTGGCTGGTGCCGCAGAACCTGCCGGACCTGGTGCGGCTGATCGGCGGCGCCGAGCGCGCCGAGGAGCGGCTGGACTCCTTCTTCGCCTACGAGCAGTTGCTGAAGGACCCGGAGGGCACGGCGCGCAACGTGTGGGTGAACGGGCCCTACGACTACTACAACGCGGACAAGTACAACCCGCAGAACGAGCCCGACCTGCTCGCCCCCTACACCTACCTGTCCACCGGCCGGCCGTGGAAGACCACCGACGTGGTGCACGCCGCGCTGACCCTGTTCACGGACGCGCCGGACGGCATCACCGGCAACGACGACCTGGGCACCATGTCGTCCTGGGCGGTGCTGTCGGCGATGGGCCTGTACCCGCTGATCCCCGGCTCGGACGTGTGGGCCCTGTCCACGCCCGTCTTCGACCGGGTGGACCTGACGCTGGACACCCGCTGGTACCCGCGCGGCCGGTACCGGATCAGCGCGCCCGGCACCTCGGAGCACAACCGCTACATCCAGTCGGCGACCGTCGGCGGGCGGGACCTGGGCAGGACGTACATCACGGGCGCCGACCTCAGGGCGGGCCGCGACCTGGCGTTCACCGTCGGCGACCGGCCGTCGTCGTGGGGGACGTCCGCGCAGGCCGCCCCGCCCGCGCTGGGCTCCGCCGCCGCCCCGCGGCACCACCTGTCCGCCGGGGTGCGCCCGTCCACCGCCGGGGTGCCGGCCGGCGAGGGCGGCGAGGTGGAGCTGACCGTGACGGGGGTGTTCACCCAGCCCGGGCGGGCGACCGGGCAGGTCTCCGTCACCGCGGCCGAGCCGCTCACGGCCGCTCCCGCGCGCAGCCGGTTCCAGGTGTCCTCCGACGGGCTGCCCACCACGCACGAGGTGCCGGTGCGGGTGACCGTGCCGAAGGGCACCCCGGACGGCCTGTACCCGGTGACGGTGCGGGTGTCCGACACCCGGGGCGGCGCCGTCACCCGGCAGGCGGCGGTGCAGGTGGTCTCGGCGACCTGCGAGGGCGCGGCCGGCTACTGCCCGCAGGACCTCGCCGCGGCCTACGACACCGACGGCGTGGCCGCGGCCGGCGCCCGGGGCGAGGGCGACTTCGACGGCACCGGCGCGTCGTTCCCCGCCGAGTCGATGCCGCGCCCCGGCACCGTCCTGCTGGACGGCAGGGCGTACCGGGCGCCGGAGACCGCCGGGACCGCGAGGAACTTCGCCGCAGCGCGCGGGCAGACGCTGCCGCTGGCGCGGCGCGCCTACTCCTCGCTGGAGCTGCTGCTGTCCGCGCACCACGGGGACGCCACCGGCACGGCGACGGTCACCTACGCCGACGGCGGCACCCGGCAGGTGACGCTGTCCGCCACCGACTGGGCGGCGGGCGGGCCGCGGCTCGGCGAGGACACGGCGGTGCGGGCCGCCAGCAGGTACGACGCGCAGGGCGCCCCGGACGGGGTGGCGGTGTCGCTGTGGCACCTGTCGGTGCCGCTGGACCGGGAGCGGGAGGCGGTGTCGCTGACCCTGCCGGACCTGCCCACCATGAAGGTGTACGCGGTGAGCGGGCGCAACGCCTGAGCCGCGTCGGGCGCCCGGTTCCCCGTCGTCCGGCACTGACACGGGGCGCCGGGCGCGCCTATGCTCCGGACATGGAGAGGCTACGCGACGGTAACAACGGCCCGGCGGACAGCGGTGCCGCGCGGACGACCTACCGGACCTGCCCGCTGTGCGAGGCGACCTGCGGCCTTCAGGTCACCGTCGCCCCCGGCGGCGTCACGGTGCGCGGCGACGCGCAGGACCCGTTCAGCCGGGGGTACCTGTGCCCGAAGGGGGTGGCGCTCGGCGAGCTGCACACCGACCCGGACCGGCTGCGCGCGCCCCTGGTCCGGCGGGGCGGCACCTGGCACGAGGTCGGCTGGGACGAGGCGTTCGCCGAGGTGGAGCGGCTGCTGCGCCCGGTGGTCGCCGAGCACGGACCGCAGGCGGTGGGCGCCTTCCTCGGCAACCCCGTGGTGCACAACCTGGCCGCGGGCCTGTACGCGCCGGTGCTGCTGCGCACGCTCGGCACCCCGTACCGGTTCACGGCGAGCACCGTGGACCAGATGCCCAAGCAGGTCGCCTCCGGGCTGATGTACGGCACCGAGCTGTCGGTCGCCGTGCCCGACGTGGACCGCACCGACTACCTGCTGGTCCTCGGGGCCAACCCGATGGCCTCCAACGGCAGCCTGCTCACCGCGCCCGACCTGCCCGGGCGGCTGCGCGCGCTGCGCGGACGCGGCGGGCGCCTGGTGGTGGTGGACCCGGTGCGCACCCGCACCGCCGAGGTCGCCGACGAGCACCTGCCGATCCGGCCCGGCACGGACGCGCTGCTGCTCGCCGGGATCGCGCACACCCTGTTCGACGAGGACCTGGTGGCGCCCGGGCCCGCGGGCCCGCACCTGGCGGGCCTGGACGAGCTGCGGGCGGCGCTGCGCCCGTTCCCGCCGACGGCGGTGGCGCCGGTGTGCGGGGTGCCGCAGGAGGCCATGCGGCGCCTGGCCAGGGAGCTCGCCGCGGCGCCCGCCGCCGCCGTGTACGGGCGGATGGGCACCACCACCTCGGGTTTCGGCACCGCGGCGAGCTGGCTGGTGGACGTGGTGAACGCGCTGACCGGCAACCTGGACCGGCCCGGCGGGGTGATGTGGGCGGCGCCCGCGCACGGCTCGCCGAACCTGCGCGGGGAGCCGGGGCGGGGGCGCGGGGTGCGGATCCCCGGTTCGCGGCGGACCCGGGTGCGGGGGCTTGCCAGCGTGTTCGGGGAGTTCCCCGTGGCGGCGCTGGCCGAGGAGATCGACACCCCGGGCCCCGGCGGCGAGCGGCTGCGCGGCCTGGTCACGGTGGCGGGCAACCCGGTGCTGTCCACGCCGAACGGGCCGCGGCTCGCCGCGGCCCTGGAGACGCTGGACGTCATGGTCAGCGTGGACGCGTACCTCAACGAGACCACGCGCCACGCCCATGTGGTGCTGCCCGTGCCGTCCCCGCTGGAGCGCGGCCACTACGAGCTGGCGTTCAGCAACTTCAGCGTGCGCAACGTGGCGCACTGGTCACCGCCGAGCGTCCCGCCCCCGCCGGGCACGCCGGGCGAGGCCGAGGTGCTGCTGCGGCTGGCGTGCGTCGCCGCGGGCGGCGGGATCACGGTGGAGCGGATGGACGACGCGGTGGCCGCCGACACCGCGCGGCGGCTGGTCGCGGACCCGTCGTCGCGGGTGTTCGGGCAGGACCCGCGGGAGCTGCTGGCCGCCGTCGCGCCGCGCCGCCTGGAGGAGCGGCTGCTGGACCTGATGCTGCGCGCCGGGCCCTACGAGGGGCTGGACCTGGCGGAGCTGGAGCGGCACCCGCACGGTCTCGACCTGGGTCCGCTGCGGCCCCGGCTGCCCGAGGTGCTGCGCACCCCGAGCGGCCGGGTGGAGCTGGCGCCGCCGCAGTTGGTCGCCGAGGCGGAGCGGCTCGCCGGGTGGCTGGCCGACCGGGGCGCGCACACCGGCGAGGACTCGCTGGTGCTGGTGGGGCGGCGGCAGTTGCGGTCGAACAACTCGTGGATGCACAACCTGCCGCTGCTCGCGGGCGGCAGCAACCGCTGCACCCTCCAGATCCACCCGGACGACGCCAAGCGGATCGGCGCCGCCGACGGCGGGACCGTGCTGGTGCGCTCCCGGGTGGGCGAGGTGCGGGCGACCGCGGAGCTGACGGACGCGGTGATGCCCGGCGTGGTGAGCCTGCCCCACGGCTGGGGGCACGGCCTGCCGGGCACCCGCGCCCGGGTCGCGGCCGAGCGGCCCGGGGTGAACAGCAACGCCCTCACCGACGAGGAGGCGGTGGACCCGCTGTCCGGGACCGCCGTGCTCAACGGGGTCCCGGTGCGGGTGCTGGCGGTCGCGCCCTGACGCGGCGGCCGCGGGCACGGTCGGGAAGCCGCGGGTCGGGGCCCTCGCGGGGCCGTGGGGGGCCGTCAGCGGCGGCGGCCGGCGTGCGCGGTGTGGGAGGCCCCGCCGAAGAGCCGGGCGAGCGCCCGGAACGGGAGGGTCACCACCGAGGCGAGGGTGCCACCGATGGCACGGAGAACGTCGGCGATCGCCCTGAACATGGTTGCCTCCAGTGTGTTCGGCCAGTGTTGGCCCGTAATGTCCGTTCGGTTGCCGCCTTTCCGGAGTGAGCGATCGAAAACCTCATTGAGGCACCCGGGCGTGCGGTGAACCGGGCCCGGCCCCGGCGCGCGCCGGGGCCGGGCCCGGTTCACCGGCGGGTACGCCCCCGCGGGTTACCCAGTGGTAGCGCCGGGGCGCGGGCGGCCCTACGCTCACCGCTGGCGGCGCGCCCGACCGGCGCGCGCCGCCCGGCCCCGCGACCGCCCTCCACCGACGAGGAGCCCCATGCGTCCGCACCGCTCCCCCGTGCGCACGGCAGCCCGCGCCGCCGTCGCCCTGCTCGGCACCCTGACCCTCACCCTGGCCGCGCACGGCCCGGCGTCCGCCTCCCCCGGCGGGTGGACGGTCGGCGGCGGCACCACCGTGAACACCCTGACCGGGGGTCAGGGCCTGGCCACCCTGGCCGACGGCTCGCTGCTGTACCGGGGCCTTGCGTCCATCCCGCTGTCGCTGCGGCTGCGCGGCTGGGAGCACATCGGCGACCCCGACGCGGCGGGCGGCTGGGTCTTCGACGCCTACCAGGGCGGCTCCGGCGCCACGAAGAAGATGTTCGCCGCGACCGGCCCCGACGGCACCCGCCACCTGTACGAGCACCCGCTCGACCCGGGCGAGCGGCTCAACAACTCCTTCGCCGCCGTCTCCCCCGACGGGCAGTGGCTGGTCTCCGGCGAGTGGGGCGACCAGGACCGGCTCCAGGTCTTCCCCACCCCGGTGCTCAACCCGGCCACCCCGCCGGCCGGGGGCACGCTCGCGCAGGCGGGCCGGATCCGCCTCGAACCGCCCGTCCGCGACATCCAGGGCTGCGACTTCGTCTCCCCGACCCGGCTGGTGTGCGCCTCCAACGACGCCACCCGCGCGCTGTGGCCCGACTCCCGGCCGCTGCTCCAGGTGGACCTGCCGCGCGCCCTGGACGGCACCGAGGTCACCGGCCGGGTCACCAGCCTCGGCCCGCTCCCGGAGCGCAGCGCCTGCACCGGCGCCTTCGAGGCGGAGGGCGTCGACTACGACCCGGCGACGCGCACGCTGCGCGCCCAGATGATCCAGCCCGGCGTGTGCGCGGTGAGCACCACCGTCTACGCGTACCGGCCGACGACCGGCTGAGCGGGACCGGGCGGCGCCACCGCGGCGGCCCGGGCGGCCCCGTCCCGTGTCGCGGCGCGGAACGGCACGGGTGCCGACGGCTCGAAGCGGGGCGCGGTGCGCGCGGCGGGCCGGTGGGGCACGCCGGGTGCGCCCCGCGGAGCCTCAGCGCGCCGCGCGCCTCCGGGCCAGTCCTCGCGGGGTGCGCCGCCGGGCGGGACCGGGGGCGAGGTGTCCGGCCGCGGGGTGCGCGACCACCGGCGCTCCCGGCCGGCCGGGCGGCGGACCGGGCCCGCGGCAGCGGCCCCCGCGGTGCGCCTGAGCACGCCTGACACGGCGACACCTCCCGCTGCGGACGCCCCGTCCCCGCCCCGTCCCGCAGGCGCCCGGCCCTCCCCGGCGGTCCCCGCCGCGCCCCGTCCCGCGGCTCACCCCACGGGGGAATCTTGGCCGGAAAACTCCGCGATACGTTCTCGTAACGCACAAGGTATGGCAGCGGCGAGGGTCCATCAGCAGTATCGGGCGCATGGAGCAGAACGGCGTACCGCGTCCGCTGGCAGCCGACCTCCCGCCCGAGGTGAAGGCCCTCGCCCAGTGCCTGCGCACCCTGGTGGCCTCGCTCGGCACCTCCCCCGACCGGTACAGCTCCTGGGCCCTGAACGACCCCGACGCCATGCGCCACTACCTCGACGGCTCCCGCCTCCCGCCCCGTGACGTGGTGTCGGGCCTCATCAGTCACCTGGCCGAGCACCGGGGGGTGCGGCTGGAACCCGAGGCCCGCCGCCGGGCCGAGGAGCTGCACGCCGCCGCGGTGCGCGCGGTGGACGCCGACCCCTCCCGGGTGGAGGAGCTGCGCGCCGAGCTCGACGCGATGGACACCGGCCTGGAGCGCACGGCCCGCCGCGAGCAGCAGCTCCTCGGCGACGTCCGCGCCCAGCAGGCCGCGGTGCAGGGCGGCGCCGTGGAGCACGCCGACTACCGCAGGCGGCTCATCGCCATCCACGAGGAGCTGCGCCGGGTCAGGCGGCAGCGGGCGCTGGCCGAGACCCGCCGCGCCGAGCTGGCCGAACGCCTGGCCGCCGCCGAGGAGCGGCACCAGCGCAGCGCCCGCCCCACGCGCCGGGCCCGCCCGACCGGCGCCCGGTTCGCCGGCGCCTACACCGAGCCGGAGGCCGCCCCCCCGCCGCGGCCCGCGCCCGAGGCCGAAGCCGCCGAACCGCCGCCGACCGGAGCCCGGTTCGGCGGCGCGGCGCCGGCGCGGCGCCGCTTCGCCCGCAGGAACGGCACCGAGCGGGCGCCCGGGCCGGAGGCCGCGCCCGGGCAGGACACCGTCCGTGCGGAACTCGCCCGGGACCCGGACGCCAAGGGGCTGGCGGAGGCGGTGATCCGGCTGCGCGGCGAGGGCCGCGCCCAGGAGGCGCAGCGGCTGCTGTGGGCCGCCTCGGCCTGGGCCCCGGAGCGGTTCCCGGCGCTGCTCGCGGCCCTGTCGGTGGCCGGGCTGAGCACCGACGCGAACGTGCTGGTGTGGGAGCTGTCGTCCCGCTCCCCGCAGGAGGTGGCCGCGTTCAGCGCCTGGCTGGTGAAGTGCGGCCTGGCCGAGGAGTGCCGCGAGCTGCTGGTGCACGCCTCGTCGCGGGCCCACGCCGACGTGGCCGCCGCCGCGCTGGCGCTGGCGGAGGCGGGGTGGCGGGATCAGGCCAACCTGCTGCTGGGGACGGTGACCCGGGTGCGCCCGCCCGAGGTGGTGGCGGGGCTGGCCGGGGATCTGGCGTCGGCCGAGGCCACGAGCCTGCTGCGGGAGCTGCTGGGGGCGGTCGCCGCCGTGCCCAGGGACCGCCAACTGCTCATCGCGGCGGCGATGCGCGTGGCGGGCCTCACCGAGACCGCGGCCGACATCCGCGGGTAACCGGGGCGGGCGGCCGGTGGCACCGGCGGGCCGCGAGCCGGAGTCCGCTCCCGCGCGCCCTTCCCCACTCCTTGCCGCGATCACCGGGGGGCAGCACAGTGTTCGGCCGGGATCCCGAACACCTGCCATCCACCGCTCCCGGAGGGGACCTCCATGCCGGACGCGCGTACCACCGCGACCCGCGCCGCCGCGCTCCTCGCGGCCCTGCTCCTGCCCCTGCTCGCCCTCACCGGCACCGCCCCGGCGCACGCCGCGCCCACCCTGGCGGCGTGCCCCACGGGCTGGGTGAACGCGCACTTCAGCCCGGGTCTGACCACCGAGTCCAGGCCCACCAGCGTGGACACCGAGGGCATGCTCGGCCCCTGTCTGTCGGTCGGCAACCCGGCGATCACCGCCGCCAGGTTCACCACCCACGGCACGGGCATGGCGAGCTGCACCGCCGCCGCCTTCGACACCACCGCGGTGGTGGACTGGAACGCGGGCCCGGACAGCGTCATCGACTACCACATCACCGTGAACCTCAAGCCCGCGGGCGAGAGCGTGCTCGTCGCCGAGGGCGAGGTGGTCGAGGGCCAGTTCGCCGGCGCCACGGTCCTGCGGGTCGCCACCGGGCTGCAACCCTCCGTCACGGGCTGCCTGACCGCCGAGGGCGTCACCGAGTCCTCGGGCCCGCACGCCCTGGCCGTCGTCGACTAGCCGGGCACCGGGGCGGGTGACGGCCGGACCGACGGGCCGTCACCCGCCCGTCCGCGCGGCGGGCCCGCGCGGCCCGGAAACAGGTCGGGCGGGTCCGGCCGCTCCCCTCGTGGCGGCCGGACCCGCTCCCCCCCCGGACGCCCCCCCGGGCGAAGACGCGACCTGGCACGACCAACTTAGGGGGGCCGCGTCGTCCGCACATCAGGGCAGACCCTGAGCCGCCGCCGACCCCAGGGCGGTTCTAGGACGCCTGGAGGTACGTCAGCACCGCGAGCACCCGCCGGTGGTCGGCCAGGCTCGGCTCCAGGCCCAGTTTGGTGAAGATGTTCCGCACATGCGTCTCGACGGTCTTGCCGCCCACGCCGAGCCGCTGCCCGATCGCCTCGTTGGAGCGGCCCTCCGCGATCAGCGCCAGGACCTGCCGCTCCCGCCCGGTCAGGTCGTCCAGCGCGCTGGTGGTCCTTCTGCGGTTCAGCAACCGCTCCACCACCTCGGGGTCCACCACGGACTCCCCGCGCGCCACCCGCACGATCGCCTCGACGAGCTCGTCGATGTCCGCGACACGGTCCTTCAGGAGGTAACCGAAGCCCTTCAGGTCCCGGGTCACCTCCCGCACCGCGCTGCCGGTCTCCACGTACTGGGACAGGATCAGCACGCCCATCGCGGGGTGGCGCAGCCGCAGCTCGCGGGCGGCGCGCAGCCCCTCGTCGGTGTGGGTGGGCGGCATGCGTATGTCGGCGAGCACCACGTCGGGCAGCTCGGCGTCGGCGAGGGCCAGCAGGTCCACCGCGTTGTCGGTCTGGCCCGCCACCTCGATCCCGGCCTCCCGGAGCAGGCGGACCAGGCCCTCGCGCAGCAGCGCCGAGTCCTCGGCGACGACGACTCTCACGGCCGCCCCACCGCAACCTCCACCGGCAGCTCGGCCCGCACCGTGGTGCCGCCCCCGACGGGGCTGACCACGCGCAGCTCGCCGCCCACGGCCGTGACCCGGTCGGCGAGGCCGCGCAGACCCGTGCCGCGGGCCAGGTCCGCGCCGCCGGCCCCGTCGTCCACCGCCTCCACGACCAGCCGCTCCCCCTCCCGGCGCACCCACACGCTCACCGCGCGGGCGTCGGCGTGCTTGGCCGCGTTGGACAGCGCCTCGCACACGGTGAAGTACGCGGTGGCCTCGATCACCGACGGGTAGCGGCCGGGCTCCACCATGACCACGACCGGCATCGCCGCCTGCTCCGCCAGCGCGCTCACCGCGGGCCCGATGCCCTCCCGGGTGAGCAGCGCCGGGTGGATGCCGCGGGCGAGGTCGCGCAGCTCGTCCAGGGCCACCCGCAGCGTCCGGTCGGCCTCCCGCACCGTGAGGCGGAGCTTGTCGTCGGCCTGCTTGGCCAGCCGCGCGTCCAGCCGCCTGAGGGTCATCAGGGCGAACACCAGCCGGGTCTGCGCGCCGTCGTGCAGGTCCCGCTCCAGGCGCCGCCGCTCCCGGTCGGCGGCCTCCACGATCCGCGAGCCCGCGGCCCTGACCTGCTCCAGCCGGGCGGTGACCTCCTCGCGCAGCCAGGTGTTCTCCAGGCCCAGGCGCAGCGAGGCGGCGACCGCGGCCAGCAGCTCCGGGTCCTCGTCCAGGCCCGGGTCGTGGATCAGCACCGCCGCGGGCTCGCCGCCGCGGTCCACCAGGGTGACGGCGCGGCCGGCGCCCTCGGCGGGCGGCGGCAGCGGGGCGCCGTCCACGTCCAGGTACGCGGAGGCGGAGGGCGCCCACACGCCGAGCCGCAGCGACGGGTCGCCGGTGACCCGGGCCAGCACCTCCTGGAGGCGGCGCGGGGTGGGGTTGGCGCCGACCTCGATGACGAGGTTGCCCACCGCGGCGCGCCGCAGCCGCATCCGCAGCAGCCCGGCGAGGAACGCCAGCGGCACCGCGACCTGGCTGAGGTCGGACAGCAGGGCGAGCAGCCGCTCGACGGCGCCGATGGTGCCTGGGGTGAGGACGTGCAGCATGCCCCAGCCGATGAACACCATGGCGAGCAGCACCGAAAGCCACGCGGGGAGCAGCACCCGGCGGCGGGCCGGTGAGGCGGCGCGCCAGCGGCGGGCCAGCTCCACCAGCACCACCGCGGTCAGTACCGCGCCGAGCCCTCGGTAGGCGGCGTCCACCGCCTCGAACAGCTCCGGGTCGTGGTGGAGCAGCAGCGCGTTGGGGCCGCAGCGCGTGGAGCAGCTCAGGTAGGTGGCCCAGGAGCTCACCGCCGGGTCGAACAGGGTCACCCGCGCCAGGCCGGCCACCGCGACCAGGCCGTAGCCCACGCCGACCACCCACCGGGAGACTCGGGTGGGCAGCCTGCCCTCGGGGTAGGCCAGGACGAGGTGGGCCAGCACCGCCAGGTTCAGCGCCTCGAACCACGCGCCGACCGCGAACAGCGCCGGCACGGCCGTGCCCTGGAGGTTGCCGAGGAACCAGGTGAGCCCCTCGGCGAGCATCAGCGCCCCCGTGGGGTTGGCCGGGCGCCGCCACCGGGCGACCAGGCCCGCGCCGGCGAACGCCCACCCCACGGACAGGTCCCGGGCCACGTCGGCCGCCGAGGCGCCCGCGCGGGCGTACGCCCACTCCGCGACCACGCCCGCCGCCAGCGCCACCACCGCCCAGGCCGCAAGGCGGACCCCAAGGCCCACGTCAGGATCCTCCTGGCTGTCGTCGGGGCCTTTCCGCCCACCGGTGCGCTTACGCCCCTAACCGTAGGGCAGCCGCACCGGACCTGCCGCCCGCCCGGGAGGGCGCACCGCCCACCGAGGGGGCGCGCGGCTAGCCGCTGTGCTCGGCGGCCAGGGAGCGGGGGGCGGTCAGGCCCCAGGAGTCCTGGAGTATCGCCGTGAGTTCCGCCACGTCGTCCAGCGCGGCCAGGCGTACGTTCAGCCAGGCGCCCGCGGAGTCCCAGCCGCCGCGGAGGAAGAACTTCTCCGGCTCGGCGATGATCAGCTCCTCGCGGTCCTCGACCGGGCAGCGGACGGTGACGGCGGCGTCGTCGTCGGACAGCATGGCGAAGATCTTTCCGCGCACCCGGAAGGTGGGCATGCCCCAGGACAGCTTCTCGGCGGTCTCCGGGAGGGACAGGGCGATCCTGCGGACGTCGTCGGCGGCGGGCATGGGCTCTCCGTGGGGGAACGTGGGCCTGGCGGGGCGGGTCTGCCTGCGGCCTCCCGCACCTCACCGCGAACGTTAACCCCTGCCACCGACAGCCGGCCCCGGCCGCCGGGCGCGGGCCCTCGGCCGGGCCCGGCCGCGAGAACGCCGCCGGGCCCCGGCGGCGCGGCACGAGCCGGGTCCGGCGGCGGAGAGGAGTCCGGGCCCGGCGGCGGGGAACAGGCCGGGCCCGGCGGGGTGGGGGAGCGTCGGGCCGGTCAGCCCTCCAGGCCCGCGACGCCCTCCTCGCCGACCTGCCGGGCCTGCACCTCCACCGGCGGGAACGGGTCGAGGTCGGTGGGCCGGGGCGGCTCGGGGCCGTCGGGGCCGAGCCGGACGAGCTGCTCGACGCGCACCACGCGGAACCGGCGGCCCGGCACGGCCACCTCGTCGCGCCGCTCCCGCTCCAGGCGGTCCGCGGCCCGCGCGTACACGGCGCGCGCCTCCTCGTCCATGCGGGTGAAGCGGGGCGCCATCTCGCGCAGGTAGAACGCCAGCGCCTCGCGGGCGCCCTGCGGGTGGGCGCCGGCCGCGGTCAGCGGCTCCCACCGTCCGCCGGTCTCCTCCGCGACGGCGAACTCGGCCGGAAGCAGCACCCCGCCGGGATGGGTGCGCAGGGCGGCGCGGGCGGCGTCGGCCCGCCCGTCGTCCGGGTACGGGTCGGGGCAGGGCACCAGGGACAGCAGCCGCAGCCGCAGCAGGCCCTCGCTGAGCCCGGTGGCGGCGCCGGGGTCGAGCACGAAGCCGCGCCCGCGGGCGGCGCGGACGCGGCCGGGCAGCGGGTCGGGGTCGGTGGGGCGCGGCGGCTCGGGGCCGTCCGGGCCCATGCGGACGAACTGCTCGCCGCGGATGATGCGGTGGCGGCGGCCGGCGACGGTCAGCTCGTCGGTGACCTCGCGGTCCAGCAGGGCCGCCGCGGCCAGGTGCTCCTCGGCCGCGCCGGCGGGCCCGCCGGCCTCCCGGGTCTCGTGGGCCGTCCTGCGGAAGTGGGAGGCCAGCGAGTCCCTGGCCGCCTGCGGGGCGCACTCGCCCATGGTCAGGACGGTCCACAGCCCGTCCTCGCCCTCGCGCGCGCACCCGAACACCGGGCCGGTCCCCGCCACGTCGGGAAATGCCTCCAGGGCGCGCCGCGCGTCGTCCTCGATGACCGCGGAGACGGGGTCGTCTCGCTGCACCATCCTGACGATCAGGTGCTCGGGCACTTCCTCAGCGTCATTCGCCATGCACGCATTGTGCTCGGTCCTCCCGGAGGACCGCAGAGTTTCGGCAATCCCACGCGCACCCCCGGGGCCCCGCGCGCTCCCCGGGCCCGGGACGCCCCTGGTGGGGAGGGTGCCGCCGCGGGCCGTCCCCGGCGCCGCGCCCGGCACCCTTCGTACACCTGCCGTACCCCGCCGGTACCCCGGCAGTACTACAGCAGGTCTCCCGTCCCGCTCCGGCCGCAATCCGTCCGGATCCCGCCCTCGGGGCCCCGCCCGGACCGTACCGGAACGGCACCGTCCGACCGGGGCGGCGGGCCGCCGCGGGGTCAGCCGGGCGCCCCGACCGGTTGGCGGACCGCCGCGCGGGGTGCGGCCCGCGGCGGGCGCCCGGGCCCCGCCTCCGTCCACCGCCGCGGTGGTGACCTGCGGGGACGGCCGTCCGGTGGGCCCCGGCCCCCTCCTCCGGCCGGGCGCGCTGCCGTATCGTCGTCTGGTCGCCGCCCGAAAACGATGCAACACGAAGGAGTGCCGGTGTCCCAGGAGACGACCCACGAGACCGTCCCGGCCGAGCCGACCCTGTCCGGTGTGCGCAACTTCCGCGACGTGGGCGGGCTGCCGACGGTGGACGGGTACCGGGTCGCCCACGGCAGGCTGTTCCGCAGCGGCCACCTCGCGCACGCCACCGGGGAGGACGCCGCGTTCCTGTCGGGCCTCGGCCTGCGCACCGTCTTCGACCTGCGCAACGACGCGGACATAGCGCTGGAGGGCCCGGACGTGGAGCTGCCGGGCGTGCGCAACGTGCGGATGCCGCTGAACGACCCCGCGGACGGCGCCGAGTTCTGGCGCATCGTCCGCGACGGCGAGATCACCGCGCTGCGCGACGCCCTCGGGGGCGGGCGCGCCGAGCGGCGCATGGCCGCCGCCTACCGGGACATCGTGGTGGGCCGCACCGCCGAACTCGGGCGCCTGCTGCGCACCCTGGCCGAGGACGACGGGCTGCCCGCACTGCTGCACTGCGCGGCGGGCAAGGACCGGGCGGGCCTGTCGGTGGTGATGGTGCTGCTCGCGGTCGGGGTGGAGCCGGCCGCCATCCAGGCGGACTACCTGGAGAGCAACGCGGCGCACCGCCGCTACCGGATCCGCCGGGACGCGGACGGCGCGGGCGGGCCGAGCCCGGAGGCGATGGAGCTGCTCAGCCCGCTGTTCGAGGCCAGGGCGGAGTACCTGGACGTGGCGATGACCGCGATAAGCGAGGGGTGGGGCAGCCCCGAGCGGTATCTGCGCGAGGCCCTGGGCTGCGGTCCCGAGTTGCGCGAGCAACTGCGGGAGCGGCTGCTCGACGGGGTGGTCTGAGACGGAGTGGTCTGAGACGGGGCGGCCTTCCGGCGGGGCGGGCCCGTGCCGCCGCCCCGCCCGGGACGTCCGCCGGGGGCGGGCGGGCCGGGTGGGGGCGGCGGCGGTGGCCGTCAGGTGGGCATGCGGTCCCCGATCAGCGCCAGGTTCTGGATCGCCGCCAGGCCGTACAGCGCCGTGGTGTTGGTGTCCACGAACGTCGCCTCCTCGCCGGGCACCAGCGCGGCGGGGCCGGTGAGCTTCTGCGCCTTCCACGGCAGCGTCGTCCCGTACCCGTCGCCGGTGTAGAACTCCCGCCAGGCGCGGGCCGCGAGCTTGTCGTCGCGCAGCCGCACCGCCGCGTAGGCGGTGAGCCGGGAGTGGCCCTGCTTGAGGATGAGGTTGCCGAACGCCTTGCCGGTCTCGGCCTCCTGCTCCGCGGGGGTGGCCCCGTACAGGCGGCAGTACTGGAGCCACGCCTTCTCGAAGTCCGGCATGTCCACGATGGAGATGAGCTCGCTGCACATCTCCACCTGGCCGAACATCGCCGACAGATGGCTGACGTCGGTCTTCTTCTGGGCCTCGGCGAACTCGCCGGTGTCGATGTCGTACAGGCCGCCGCCGGTGACGAAGCCGTTGGGCATGCGGGCGATGGTGCGCATGGTCGCCAGCAGCTTCTTCCTCGCGGTCTCCGCCTGCGGGCCGCCGCGCTCCCACTCGGTCAGCCACGCCGCGGCGAGCCCGCTCCAGTCGGTGCCGAGCCCGATGGCCAGGGCGTGCGGGTCGGGCTCGTAGGGCTCGGTGCGGATCTTGCGGAGGGGGTCGAGCACCAGGAACGTCCGGTCCGAGTCCACCAGGTCCCGCATCAGGTCGCCGACGCGCTCGTCCGCGGTGAGGAAGTAGTGGAAGCGGCGGTAGGCGGCGGTGCTGATGCGCTGCTGCTTGGCGCTGTCGGCGAAGTGCTGGACGCCGTGCCGGGTGCCGAGCCCCGCCCACTTCCCCAGGTGGTAGACGTCCACCTCGCCGGTGTGGCGGGTCATCGCCTCGGCGAACCGGAACACCTCGGCGCGCCCGGAGCGCAGATAGGCGTACCACAGCCACAGGTCGGGGGACAGCTCGGAGTTGTCCCACGCGTACCCGCCGACGTCGTACCGCCACTGGTGCCGGTCCACGTCGTAGGTGTGCATGATGTCGCCGTAGTCCCAGAAGCCGTACCAGCGCCGCTGCTCCACCTGCCCCTTGTAGTACGAGAACAGGAAGTCGAGGTGGTCCTCGATCTCGGCCTTGGCCGGGGTGGAGCGGTCCACCGGCGCCCAGTCGCCGAACACGCCGGCGGCGTGCAGGTGCTCGGGCCCCACCACGAGCTGCGGCGGGGTGCGCACGGCGGCGGCCTGCCCGGCGAGGACCTCCGCGCTCGGGGTGGCGTCCATGGCCCACAGGGTCAGCTCGCTGGTGCGGGCGATGCCGTACGGCGTGCCGAACCCCGGCTCGTAGTCCTCGTAGGTGATCTGGAGCCCTTCGAGCTGCTCGGGGAAGGTGTCCTGGCCCATGCCGTCGTGGTAGAAGCGCAGGTCCATCGGCTGGGCCTCGGGGGACCACAGCCACACGGTGACCTCGGCGGTGTCGGTGGCGGCGCCGCGCACGTCGAGCTGGGTGGGGTGGCGCTGCCAGAAGTCGCGCAGTCCGAAGGACAGGCCGCCGCCCGCCCCGCCGACGTAGCCGAAGCCGGAGGCGCGCCGCCCGCCGCCCGCGGCGATCCAGCCGTGCCCGGCCTTGGTGCGCTTGCGGACGGTGAAGCCGTCGGCGCTGAGCTGGCTGAGGGTGTAGTCGCTCCAGGTGGGGATCAGGTGCAGGCGGCTGCTGACGCGGGTGTCCCAGGTGGCGGTGTCGGGGGTGGGCCGCCCGGCGACCTGGGCGTCGCGGACGGCTTTGCCCGGGTCGCGCCTCAGGCCTGTTATTCCGCGGACGGCCTCGTAGAGCATGCCGTCGCCCTCGCCGCCGAGGCGGATGTGCCGGTTGTGCGGCTCGTCGCGCATGGGGACGGCGAACCGCACGCCGAGGCCGCGCACGAAGTCCTTGTCCTGGTCGCCGTCCCACACGATGGTGTGCACCATCCGCACGGCCTCGGACCCGGCGTGGAAGTACAGCCGGATGCTGAACGGCAGCCAGGAGCGGTTGCCCTTGCGGTGCTTGCCCTCCACCCGCACCACGGCGCGCACCGGGCCGTCCTGCTCGACGGTGGTCCTGGTCACCGCGCTGGTGAACCGCTCCCACCGCACCTCGCCGCGGTCGCCGTCGGCGATCGCGTCCTGCCGCAGCAGCACCAGCTCGCCGCGGCCGGCGATCTCCTTGCCGCCGCGGGTGATGGAGTCCACCACGCGGCTGCCGCTCCTGGGGATGCGGACGCTGACGACGCCGGTGTCCACGGTGACGTGGCCGCCGCCGCGGTGCACCTTCAGCGCCGTGGGGTGCGCGGCGGGCCGCCCCGGCTCCAGCAGGTACGACTCGGCGGCGGGCACCGCGCCGCCCACGGCGTGGGCCGTCCACTTCAGCGAGCCGTCCGGCCAGTAGCCGGTGGTCCAGGTCTGCACGGGGACCCGGGTGCCGTCGGATGTGCGCAGCGCGAACGCCTGGCCGGGTCGGAACCGGCCCTTGGGCCAGGGCACGCCCCAGGTGCTGCCGGGGGCGCGGCCGGGCCCGCCGGGCTCCAGCCAGCGGACCTCCACGGGTCCCTCGGTTCCGCGCGGGGCGGCCGGGGCCGCCGCGGCACGGCCCGGAGCGGCCCAGGACAACTGGCCGGCCGCTCCGGCGACCGCGGCCGTGGCGATCAGGGACCGCCGGGGGATGTCGGGCATGGTGCACCGCCTCACTCGAGTGTCTGTCGGGTGCGTTGCCGGGCGGCGGACGCGCCCGCAGTCCTTCGGACGCGTCCGCCGGCCAACGATGAAGGGAAGGTGGTACTCAGGCGGCGGGGGCGTCGGTCTCCTCGAAGCCCGCGCGCCGCTCCACGGCCACCGCGGCCGCGGCCAGGCAGCCGAGGGTGGGCAGCAGCAGCGGCGGCAGCGCCCAGGTGACGACGGCGAGCACCACGAGACCGCCGGCCAGCAGGCCGCTGCCCGCCGGGTCGGCGACCGCGCGCGCGGCCCCGTCCCGGGCGAGCCGGCACCACCGCTCGCCCGGCCGCCACCCCGCCGCGGCGCGCAGCCCCACCACCGTCACGGCAGCGGCGCCGGCGGCGCCGACCGCGACGACGAGCGGCCCGCCGGGCAGGCTCCCCGAGGAGCCGACGCGGACGTCGAGCAGCAGCACCGCCAGCGCCGCCCAGCCCAGCAGCCCGGCGAGCCAGCCGCGCCCGCCCGCGGCGGCCCGCCAGTCGGCGGCGAACTCGCGCATCCCCGCCCGCTCCCCCGCCAGGTGGCGGCGGACGTGGGCGCAGGCGGCGGCGAACGACGCGGGCGCGGTGACCAGGGGCAGCGCCCCGAGGAAGCACCACACCCCGGCGAGCATGCACTCGGCGAACAGGGAGAAGCGCGGGTGGCGCTCGGTGCGGACGTCGGCCGCCGCGGTCGTCGCCATCGCCCTCACCCCTTCAGGCCCGAGGTCGCCACGCCGTCCACCAGGAACCGCTGGAACGCCAGGAAGAACAGCAGCACCGGCAGCAGCGCCAGCAGCGACATGGCGGTCATCGCGCCGTAGTCGGACAGGCTCTGCTGGTCGATGAACTGCATCAGGCCCAGCGACAGCGGGTACTTCGACGGGTCGTTGAGGTACAGCAGCGGGCTGAGGAAGTCGTTCCACGCCCAGATGAAGCTGAAGATCGCCGCGGTGATCAGCGCCGGCCGGGTCAGCGGCAGCATGATGAACAGGAAGATCCTCACATGCCCGCAGCCGTCGATGCGCGCCGCCTCGTCCAGCTCCCTGGGCAGCCCGCGCATGAACTGCACCAGCATGAAGACGAAGAACGCCTCCACGGCCAGGAACTTGCCCAGCAGCAGCGGGACATAGGTGTTGATCATGTCCATCTTCTGGAACAGGATGTACTGCGGGATGATCAGCACGTGGTACGGCAGGAGCAGGGTGCCGATCATCATCGCGAACAGCACGTTGCGGCCCGCGAACCTGATCCTGGCGAAGGCGTACGCGGTCAGCGACGCCGAGAACAGCACCCCGACGACGGAGCCGACGGCGAGGATCGTGGAGTTGACGAAGTAGCTCCAGATCTCCACCCCCGCCACGCCGTCCAGCGCGCTGGAGTAGTTGTCCAGCGTCCCGTTCGACGGCAGCACCTCGACGTTGCCGACGATGTCCTGCGACGGCTTGAACGAGCTGCTGATCAGCCACACCAGCGGGTAGAGGATGACGCCGAGCGTCACCAGCGCGCCCAGGTGCCAGGCGATCGACCCGGCCCGGCGCCGGCCGGCCCGCGCCGGGGCCGCGGTGGCGGTGGTCATGCCTTGGCCTCCTCACCGGAGTAGTGGACCCAGCCCCGCGAGGTCTTGAACAGCACCGCGGTCACCAGGCCGACGCCGAGCAGCAGCATCCACGCCATGGCGGAGGCGTAGCCCATGCGGAAGTTGGTGAAGCCCTGCTCGTAGAGGTACATCGTGTAGAACAGCAGCGAGTCCGCGGGGCCGCCCTTGCCGTTGCTCACCACGAACGCCGAGGTGAACACCTGGAAGGAGTGGATGGTCTCCAGCAGCAGGTTGAAGAACAGCACCGGCGAGATCATCGGCAGGGTGATGGAGACGAACCGCCGCCACCGGCCCGCGCCGTCCACCTCGGCCGCCTCGTACAGCTCCCGGGGCACCTGCTTGAGGCCGGCCAGGAAGATCACCATGGGCGCGCCGAACTGCCAGGTGGTCAGCGCGATCAGGGTGAGCAGCGACAGGTCGGGGTCGCCGACCCAGCCGCCGGTGCCGATGCCGACCGAGCCGAGGACGCGGTCGACCGCGGCGTCGTCGGAGAAGATGGCCCGCCACACGATGCCGATGCTCACCGACGCGCCGATCAGCGACGGCGCGTAGAACGCGGAGCGGTAGAACCCCTGGCCCCGGCGCGGCTTCGCCAGCAGCAGCGCCACGCCGAGGGCGGCGGCGAGCTTGAGCGGGGTGCCGACCAGCACGTACAGCAGGGTGACCTTGACCGACTGGAGGTAGCGGTCGTCCTCGAACATGCGCTGGTAGTTGTCGAAGCCGACCCAGTTCGGTGACTGGAGCAGGTCGTAGTCGGTGAACGACAGGTACAGCGAGGCCAGCATCGGGCCGAGGGTGAGCAGCAGCATCCCGATGCACCAGGGCGTCAGGAACAGGTAGCCCGCCAGGTTCTCGCGGGTGCGCGCGCTGGTCCTCGGCTGCCGCGCCGCGTCGCGCGGCCCACCGCCGCCCGGCCGCTTGGACAGCGGCCGGGCGCGCGGCGGCGACGGCGTCTGTGTGTGAGCCACCAGGCCCTCCGTCAGTCCTTGTTGAGAGCTTGCTCGGCTTCGGAGAAGAACTGGTCCACGGCGTCGTCCACAGACAGGCTGCCGTGGTTGAGGTCCTCGTAGATGCGCTTGAACGCGGCCTCGACGACGCCGGTGCCGGCCGGCTGCGGGGTGATCGGCTCCAGGTAGGGCTCGGACTGCTGCTCGTAATCGGCGACCAGCTTGTCCGGGCCTGCGGGCTTGAACGCCTCGAACTGGGCGTTGGTGGGCAGCACGCCGCGGTTGTAGCCCATGATCTTGCCGACCTCGGGGTCGTTGACCATGAAGCTGATGAACTTGGCGACCTCCTCCGGGTGCTTGGTGCGGGCGTAGCCGCTGAGCATCAGGGAGGACAGGTACTGGCCGGTCTTCTTGCCGTCCGCGGTGGGGATGGGGGCCAGGGCCAGGTCGTCGCCGCTCTCGCCGACGAAGCGGGGCAGGAAGTTGTCCCAGTTGAACTCGGAGGCGGACTCGCCCGCGCTGAGCACGGACTTCGGCGCGACCTGGTCGGCCTTCTTCTGCGGGACGTACAGGCCCTCCTTGCTGCCCTTGGACTCCTCGCCCCAGAACGTCCTCAGGTCGTCCTTGGTGAAGCCCAGGCCGTCCTCGGTGAAGAACGCCTTGCCCTGCTGGCGCAGGACCAGGTCGTAGAAGTACATGGTGTTGGCGGGGCCGCTGTTGCCCTTGATGCCGCCCTTGTCGCTGATCTTCTCGACAGCCTCGTGGTACTCGTCCCAGGTCCAGCCGGGCTTGGGCGTCACGCCGACCTTCTTGAACTCCTCGGGCCGGTAGACCAGGGCGAAGGTGTTGGCGCCGACCGGGACGCCGTACTGCTTGCCGTCCACCACGCCGATCTTGTCGATGTCGGCGCGGAAGTCGCTCAGGTCGAGGTTGCCGGCCTTGACCTGGCGGTTGAGGTCGAGGAGCACGTTCTTCTCGCCGTACTCGCGCAGGAAGGTCACGGAGTTCTGGAAGACGTCGGGGGCGCCGCCGCCCGCCGCCTGGGTGGAGAACTTCTTCCAGAAGGACTCGTACTCCTGGAAGTCCGCCTTGACCTTGATGTCCGGGTGCTTCTTCTCGAAGAGGGCGATCGTCTTCTGGATCAGCTCCGCGCGCTCGGCGTTGCCCCACCAGGAGTAGCGGATCTCCGTCTTGCCCGAGCCGCTGCCGTCGTCCCCGCCGCATCCCGCGACGAGGAGGGCCAGCGCCGCGAGCCCCGCCCCGGCTGTGCGCAGGCGTGTTGATACGTGCATGCCGCTCCCCCTTTGGAGTCGTTCGCGCACCACAAATGATCTTGAAGCGATCCCTGAAATGATCTTTAGAAAGCGCTTGCGTTGAAACGTTAAAAACGAGGTGGACTCCCGTCAATGGATCGGACAGAACTGACTGCTGATCAAAAACGGGGGCGGGGGTGGGGCAGGGGTGCGGAGGCGGTGGGGTGAGAGGGGTGGAGCGGGGGGTGGAGGCGGGTGGGGGGCCGGGTTCGGGCGGGGTCGGAGGTGGGTGGGAGTGGGGTTTCGGGCGGCGGGCGAGGGGGCGGTGGGCCGGGCGGAGGGCGGGCGTGGCCGCGGGTGGGGTGCGGAGTGTCGCTCGGGTTGGTGGGGTGCGGACACCGGTCCTCCAGGCCCACCCTCTCCGCGACCCGCCACTCCCGCCAGTCCCTGGGGGTGGCCGCCGCCCGGTCGGCGCCGCTCGGCGCGCCGGCCGGGGTCACGGCCCCTGGTGGACACTGCCCAGCCGCCGGCTCCCGCGATCGCCTCACCCGCCGGACCCCCGGGCCTTCACGCCCGCCGCCCACTCCCCCGCCAGTCCCTGGCGGGTGGCCGCCGCCCGGTCGGCGCCGGCCGGTGCGCCGACTCCCGGCGTCGGCACCGCTCGGCGCGCCCGCCGGGGGCCACGGCGCCCGCCGCTGGTCCCCGCCGCTCGGCCCGCCAGTGCGGTAGACACTGTCTACTCACCCTGGTAGACACTGCCCATGCAGGAACACGACCCCACGGGTCTGCGGGCGCGGCTGGTTCGGGCCGGGGTGGAGACGGTGGGCCGGGAGGGCGTCGCCGCGCTGTCGCTGCGGGAGATCGCGCGGCGGGCCGGGGTGTCGCACGGGGCGCCGCGGCGGTACTTCCCGACGCACCGGTCCCTGCTGTCGGCGATCGCCCGGGAGGGGTTCGCCGAGCTGGAGCGGCGGGCCGCCGAGGCCGTCCGCGGACAGGCGGCGCCGCGGGCGCGGATCGCGGCGCTGGGCCGCGTCTACCTGGACTTCGCGCGCACCGAGCGCGGCATGTTCGAGCTGATGTTCCGGCACGACCTGCTGGAGAGCGGCCGGCTCGGGCTGCGGGAGACGAGCCTGCCGCTGTTCCGGCTGCTCGTGGACCTGGTCGCCCGGGTCCGCCCGGCCGCCCCGCCGGAGGCCGTCGCCGGTGCGCTGTGGGCGAACCTGCACGGCGTCGCCCAGTTGTGGCAGTGGGGCGCGCTCCAGCTCGCGACCGGCGCCGACGACGTCGAGCCGCTGCTGCGGGCCGCGCTGGAGGCGCACCTCGGGCCGGAGGAGCGGTGAGGCGGCCCGCGACGCTCGTCGCCTGCGTCACCGGCGCGGTGATCGTCGCCCTGGACGGCACGATGCTGACCCTCGCGCAGCCCACCATGCAGCGCGACCTGCACGCCTCGTTCGGCGAGGTGCAGTGGACCAGCACCGGGTACCTCATCGCGGTGGCGAGTCTGCTGGTGTTCTCCGGGCGGCTCGGCGACCGGTACGGCCACCGGCGGGTGTTCGCCGCGGGGACGCTGGGGTTCGCCGCCGCCTCGGCCGGGATCGGGCTGGCTCCGGGGATCGGGTGGGTGGTGGCGCTGCGCGTCCTCCAGGGGGTGTGCGGGGCGCTGCTGCAACCGGCGACGCTCGGCATGCTGCGCGCCGCCTACCCGCCGGAGCGGCTGGGCAGGCCGATCGCGCTGCGGACGAGCGCCATCGGCCTCGCGGCGGCGGCCGGTCCGCTCCTCGGCGGGGTGCTGGTGGAGGAGCTGGGGTGGCGGGCGGTGTTCTTTCTGCACGTCGTGCCCGCGCCGGCCATCGCCGCGCTGGCGCTCGCCGCGCCGGAGCCGGCCCGCCCGGACGCCCCCGCCGGGCCGGCCCGCCTCGACCTGCCGGGCGCCTGCCTGCTGGCCGTGGCGCTGGCGTGCCTGGTGCACGGCCTGGTCGCGGTGCCCGCCTCGGGCTGGACGGCCTCCTCGGGCGCCGGGTTCGCCGTCGCGGCGGCCGCCGGCGCGGCGTTCGTCCGGCACGAGCGGCGGGCGGCGAACCCCCTGGTGCCGCCGGACGTGGTGGGCGCCCCCGCGGTGTCGGCCGCGCTCGGCGTGCTGGTGTGCGCGTCCGCCGCGCTGTTCGGCACCCTGTTCGTCGGCACGTACGTCCTCCAGGACGTCCTCGGGCTGGGCCCGCTGGAGACCGGGCTGCGGGTGCTGCCGCTGGCGGCGGCGATGGTGCTGGGCGCGCCGCTGTGCCCGGCGCTGGCGCGGCGGTACGGGCCCCGGCGCACCGCGGTGGCCGCGATGGGCCTGCTCTGCCTGGGCGTGCTCGCCCTGTCCCGGCTCGCCGAGGGGGTCGGGTGGGCGTGGTGGGGCGGCGGGTTCCTGCTGCTCGGCGGCGGCTTCGGGGCGGTGATGGTGACGGCGACGGCCGTGGTGGTGCGGCACGCCCCGGTGGCGGCGGCCGGGGTGGCGGGGGGCCTCCAGCAGACGGCGATGAACGTCGGCCCGACGGTGGGGGTGGCGGTGGCGGCCATGCTGGTGGGCCTGGACACCGCGCTGCGCACGGGCTCCGCGCTGCTGGTGCTGGGGGCGGTGGCGGCGATCGGGGCGCTGGTGGCGGTGGGGCTGCCGGGCCGCCCCGGGGAGGCGGCGGCGGAGCCGGTGACGGCCCGGCGGTGAGCGGTGTCGGCCCGGGGCGTGCCCGTCAGGGGTGGGGGACGCCCGCCGCGGTGAGCTCCTCCAGCAGATGCCGGTAGGTGGGCGCCAGGCGGAGCAGGCCCGCGGCGAGCGCCTCGTCGTCCCCCGTGACCAGGGGGTGCTGGAGGCCGCCGAGGATCCTGGCCTGGCCGTCGGCGGCCCGGGCGGCGGCCGCCAGGCCGAGGGAGGCCAGGCAGGTGGCGGCGTCCAGCAGGCGGCGGGTGCCCACGCGGATGCCGAACGCGGCCAGCAGCCCGCGCACGGCGGGGGCGAGGCGGCCCCCGCGCACCTCGGCGGCCAGGGTCTCCAGGGCGGCGGCGCCGCCCAGGGTGCCCGGGGGGACGGGCAGGTCGCGGCGGCCCGCCAGCCACCGGGCGGCGCGGGGAAGGGACGCCCGCAGCGCCTCGTCGGGGGTGACGCGGCGGTGGCGGGCGAAGCCGGCGCGCATCACGTACGGGACGTCGGTGTAGGGGACGGCCCCGGCCTCCCAGGAGGCGGTGAACGCAGCGGCGGGCAGGGTCGCGTACGGGTGGCCGTGGGGGTCGTGGAGCAGCACGGTGCCGTCCTCCACGGCCAGGACGACGACGTAGTGGTCGGCCACGTCCTGCTCGCCGTCGCCCGCCCGCGGGGTGCCGGGCTGGTACAGCAGCAGGCCCATGTCCAGCGGGCCGGCCAGCACGGGCCCCGCGGCGCAGGCCGAGCGCAGGCGGGCGAGGGCCTGCTCGGGCGTGCCGCCCGCGGTCCGCTCGCAGCGCAGGCCGAGCAGGTCGATGGCGTCGCTGAGGCCGGTCTCCGGGTCCCAGCCGTACGGGTCGAACAGCGGCAGGGTCCCGGCCAGGAGCTGGACGCCGAAGGGCGAGCCGGTGAGGGTCTCGATGACGGCGGGCGGGGGCGCGTCGGGGCCGAGGACCATCGCCAGGGAGTTCGCGTAGCAGTAGGGGCCGGAGCCCGTGTAGGCGGTCATGGGCGCAGTGCAGCGGCTCACACCGTGTCAGTGTCAACTCGGTGTCAACCCGAACCGGGATTCGCACGTGTGTATAGGCGGAAGTGTCGATCGCTGGAGGTGTGTTCGTGGCGCAAGCCGCTGTGCCGTCGCGTGCGAGGAGACGGGGACTGGCCGTCGGGGCGCTGGTCGCCGCGCTGGTCGGGCAGGCCCTCGCGGGAACGGCCGTCGCCGCCCCGTCGGGGACGGCCTCGTCCTCGGGCCGGGGGCTGGCCTGGAAGGCCTGCCCCGAGGAGAAGAGTGTCCAGTGCGCCAAGGTCAAGGTGCCCGTGGACTGGAAGAACCCCAAGGGCAAGACCATACAGATAGCCGTGGCCCGGCACCGGGCCACCGACCCCAAGCGCCGGATCGGTTCGCTGCTGGTCAACCCGGGCGGGCCCGGCGGGTCCGGGGTGGACTTCGCGATGATGGCGGACGGGTCGTTCTCCCCCGAGGTGCTGGCGCGGTTCGACATCGTCGGGTTCGACCCCAGGGGTGTGGCCCGCAGCGCCCCGGTGAGGTGCGACGAGAGCCTGATCGTCGCCCAGGACAAGCTGCTGTTCCCCAAGAACGACGCCCAGTTCTCCGCGCTGCGCAAGGCCACGAGGAAGCTCGGCGACAACTGCAAGAAGCTCAACGGGCCGCTGGTGGAGAACGTGGACACCGCCAGCGTCGTGCGGGACATGGACGCGATCCGGGCGGCCCTCGGCGAGAGCAGGATCAGCTACTACGGGGTGTCGTACGGCACGCTGATCGGCCAGCAGTACGCGCAGATGTTCCCCAAGCGGGTGCGGGCGATGACGCTGGACTCCAACATGGACCACAGCCTGTTCACGTGGGGGTACCAGACCACGCAGGCCGAGGCCGTCGAGGGGTCGTTCAACCAGTTCGCCGACTGGTGCAAGCGGACGTCCGGCTGCGCGCTGCACGGCAAGGACGTGCGGGCCCTGTTCGACTCGCTGATGAAGCGGGCCGAGGCCGGGAAGCTGACGGTGCCGGGCGAGCCGTCGGAGAAGATCACCGTGCGGGACCTCCAGGAGGCGATCTTCGGGTACTTCTACGACCCGGCGTCCTGGTTCGAGCTCGCCGAGGTGCTCAAGGAGGTCGACGCCGGCAACACCCGCGCGGTGCCGGCCCGGGAGCGCGGGGAGGCCGTGGAGTTCGCCTACCGCGCGGTGATGTGCGAGGACTTCAACTTCACGCTGAAGGACCACAAGGAGCTGGCCAAGCTCGAGGGCAAGCTCAAGCGCCTGGCCCCGCACACCCGGCTCAGCCCGCTGGGCTGGACGGACCTGACGGGCTGCGACACCTGGCCGCGGAAGGTCAGCAACCCGCAGGCCAAGCTGAAGGTCGACGGCACGCCGAAGATCCTGATGACCAACAGCAAGTGGGACCCGGCGACGCCGTACTCGTGGGGGCAGAACTCCGCCAAGCAGATCGGCAAGGAGGCGGTGCTCCTCACCTACGACGGCGTGGGCCACGGCGACTACTGGCTCAGCCCGTGCGCCCGGAAGGCGATCGACACCTACCTGGTGTCGCTGAAGACGCCGAAGTCCGGCACGCACTGCCCGGCGGTGTGGCCCAAGCGGCAGGACGCGCGCGCGCAGGGCGACGCCGGCACCGCGCTGGTGAACCCGCTGCCGGCGCTGCTGGGGACGGGGACGACCCGCTGAGGCGGGACGGCGCGGCCCGCTGACGCGGGGCGGCGTGTGAGCTGATCGAGGAGCGCGGGGTGCCCGGGTGGCGCCCCGCGCTCTTCGCGTTCCCGGGGCGGGGAGGGGCCGGAGGAGGGGCGGGAAGGGAGTGCCCGGCTCCACTTTGTCCTGGCCCGGGAAAAAGTCGGATCGGGTTCTGCGCAAGTTCTTCCTCGCCCGGTTCGCCGGTGCTACGGTCCCCCGTGAAAGCCAGGCCCACGTCGGGATGTCGGGAGGTGGCGTGAGACGGATGACGGCTCGACCCGCGAACGCGGACCAGGCGCGCCTGCTGAAGCTGCTGCGCGACCAGGGACCGCAGTCGCGGGCGCAGCTCGGGGACCAGGTGGAGCTCTCCCGCTCCAAGCTGGCCGTCGAGGTCGACCGGCTCCTCCAGACCGGGCTCGTCGTGCCGGACGGCCTGGCGGCGTCCCGGGGCGGGCGGCGGTCGCACAACATCCGGCTCGCTCCTTCGCTGCGGTTCCTCGGCGTGGACATCGGCGCCACCTCGGTGGACGTCGCCGTGACCAACCCCGAGCTGGAGGTGCTGGGCCACCTCACCCAGCCGATGGACGTGCGCGAGGGACCTGTCGCCGTGTTCGAGCAGGTGCTCGCGATGGCGGCGAAGCTCAGGGACTCGGGCGTGGCCGAGCGGTTCGACGGCGCCGGGGTCGGCGTGCCGGGTCCGGTGCGGTTCCCCGAGGGCGTGCCGGTGGCGCCGCCGATCATGCCGGGCTGGGACGGCTTCCCGGTGCGGGAGGTGATGAGCCAGGAGCTGGGCTGCCCGGTGCTGGTGGACAACGACGTGAACCTGATGGCGCTGGGCGAGCAGCACGCCGGGGTGGCGCGCACGGTGCGGGACTTCCTGTGCGTGAAGATCGGCACGGGCATCGGCTGCGGCATCGTGGTGGGCGGCGAGGTGTACCGGGGCGTCACCGGCAGCGCGGGCGACATCGGGCACATCCAGGCGGTGCCGGACGGGCTGGCCTGCGCCTGCGGCAACCGGGGCTGCCTGGAGGCGTACTTCGGCGGCTCGGCCCTGGCCAGGGACGCGCAGGCGGTGGCGGCCTCCGGCGAGTCGGCGGCGCTGGCCGCGCGGCTCGCGGACGCGGGGCGGCTGACCGCGTCGGACGTGGCCTCGGCCGCGGCGGGCGGCGACGGCCCCGCGATCGAGCTGATCCGTCAGGGCGGGCTGCGCACCGGGCAGGTGATCGCCGGTCTGGTGAGCTTCTTCAACCCGGGCCTGGTGGTGATCGGCGGGGGCCTGACCGGGCTCGGCCACACGCTGCTGGCCAGCATCCGCAGCCAGGTGTACCGGCAGTCGCTGCCCCTGGCCACGGGGAACCTGCCGATCGCGCTGAGCGAGCTGGGCCCGCTGGCCGGGGTGGTGGGGGCGACCCGCCTCATCAGCGACCACATATTCTCGCCCGCCTGATCCGCGTCCGCGGGCAGGCGGGACGGCACGGCGGCGGCCCGGCGACGGACCGGCGGCGGGCGGCACGACCGAACGCGCCCCGCGAGGGGCAGGCACGAGCGCACCGAACGGACCGGCACGACCGGCCCGGGGCGACCTGACCGAGAACGACCGAACCGAGAACGACCGGCCGAGAACGACGGGCCGAGAACGACGGGCCGAGGACCACCGGGCCCTGCACCACCGAGCGCAGCACGAACGAGCACCGACGACCACCGTCCCCGTGTGCCGGCGACCCCGGCACCGGCCGGGCACCCGCACCCGACGACGCGCACCGCAGCCGAGCCGGCACACCGGCGACCTTGTCATGCCTTGATCAAGAACCTTCCATCAGGAGACCGCCGTGGTCCCACCCGATCCCTCCTCCCCACCGCCGCTGCTGGAGATGAGCGGCATCGTCAAGACGTTCCCCGGCGTGCGCGCCCTGGACGGCGTGGACCTGGACGTCGCGCCCGGCGAGGTGCACTGCCTGCTCGGCCAGAACGGCGCGGGCAAGTCCACCCTCATCAAGGTCCTCGCCGGCGCCCACCGCCCCGACTCCGGCACCATCACCTGGCGCGGCGAGCCCGTCTCCCCGTCCTCCCCCGTGGCCGCCATGAAGCTGGGCATCGCCACCATCTACCAGGAGCTGGACCTGGTGGACGGCCTGACGGTGGCGGAGAACGTCTTCCTCGGGCACGAGCACGCCACCGCCGGGGTGATCAGGGGAGGGCGCGCCAAGGCCGCCGCCGCGGGGCTGCTCTCCCGGCTCGGCCACCCCGAGATCGACCCGGACCGCAGGGTCGGCGACCTGTCCGCCGCGGGCAAGCAGGTCGTCAGCATGGCCCGCGCCCTGTCGCACGACGCCCGGCTGATCGTGATGGACGAGCCGTCGGCGGTGCTGGACCACGACGAGGTGGACAACCTCTTCCGCATCGTCGGCGACCTGACCGGCGCCGGGGTGAGCGTGGTGTACATCTCCCACCGCCTGGAGGAGATCCGCCGCATCGGGGACCGGGTCACGGTGCTCAAGGACGGCCGCACCGTCGCGCGCGGCCTGCCCGCCCGCACCACCCCGACCCGCGAGGTGGTGGCCCTGATGACCGGGCGGAACGTGGAGTACGTCTTCCCGGAGCGGACGCGGGCGCCGCGCACCGAGCGGGAGCCGGTGCTGGTGGTCGAGGGGCTGGCCCGCGAGGGCGAGTTCGGGCCGGTGGACCTGGCGGTGCGGCCCGGCGAGATCGTGGGGCTGGCCGGCCTGGTCGGCTCGGGCCGCACCGAGATCCTGGAGACCGTCTACGGCGCGCGGCGGCCCACGGCGGGCCGGGTGCTGGTGGACGGCCGCCCGCTGCGGCCCGGCAGCGTGCGGGCCGCGGTGCGCGCGGGACTCGGCCTCGCCCCGGAGGAGCGCAAGGCGCAGGCGCTGCTGATGCTGGAGTCCGTCACCCGCAACGTCTCGCTCGCCTGCCTGGGCCGGTTCTCCCGCGCCGGGTGGGTGGACCGGCGGCGGGAGCGGGAGGCGGCGCACGCCCGCATCCGCGAGCTGTCCCTGCGCCCCGACGACCCGGACCGGCCCGTGCGCACCCTCTCCGGCGGCAACCAGCAGAAGGCGGTGCTCGCCCGCTGGCTGCTGCGCGGCTGCCGGGTGCTGCTGCTGGACGAGCCCACCCGCGGCGTGGACGTCGGCGCCCGCGCGGAGCTGTACGCGGTGATCCGGCGGCTGGCGGACGCCGGCCTCGCGGTGCTGCTCGTCTCCAGCGAGGTGCCCGAGGTGCTCGGCCTCGCCGACCGGGTGGTGGTGCTCAGGGAGGGCCGCGCCGTGCACACCGGGGACGCGGCCGGGCTCGACGAACACCGTGTGCTCGACCTCGTCATGGAAGGGAGTCCCGTATGAGCGCCGCACCCGAGTCAGCGACCGGCGCGGTCCTGGAGAAGGGGGACGCGGGCCCGCCCGGGAAGTCCCCGCAGGACCGGGGCAGATGGAGTGCCGCCGCCGTGGTGCGCGTGCTCGACCTGCGCAACCTCACCCTGCTCGGCGTGCTGGCCGCGCTGGTCGCGCTGGGCGGGTTCACCGAGCCGGACCAGTTCCTGTCCACCGACAACCTGACGCTGGTGCTGACGCAGTCCTCCGTCATCGGCGTGGTCACCGTCGGCATGACGTTCGTGATCACCTCCGGGGGCATCGACCTGTCGGTGGGCGCGATCGTGGCGCTGTCCACCGTGTGGGCGACCACCGTGGCCACGCAGGAGTACGGGCTGGGCGGCATCCTGTTCTGCGCGATCGCGGTCGGCGTCGGCTGCGGCGCGGTCAACGGGCTGCTGATCGCCTACGGCGGCATGGTGCCGTTCATCGCGACGCTGGCCATGCTGGCGTCGGCGCGTGGCCTGGCGCTCCAGATCAGCGACGGCAGCACCCAGGTGGTGGAGAACCGAACCCTGCTGGAGCTGGGCTACAAGGAGTCCTACATCCTGGGCATTCCGCCGCTGGTGCTGATCTTCGCCGGGGTGACGGTGCTGGGCTGGCTGCTGCTCAAGCGCACCACGTTCGGCCGGCACACCGTGGCCGTGGGCGGCAACGCCGAGGCCGCCCGGCTCGCCGGGATCGACGTGCGGCGGCACCGGCTGCTGCTGTACCTGCTGTCCGGCCTGTGCTGCGGCATCGCCGCGTTCATGCTGATCGTGATGACCGGCTCCGGCCAGAACACCAACGGCAACCTGTACGAGCTCGACGCCATCGCCGCGGCCATCATCGGCGGCACGCTGCTCAGCGGCGGGCGCGGCACCATCACCGGGTCGGTGCTCGGTGTGCTGATCTTCACGACGATCACCAACATCTTCGCCCTGAACAACCTCCAGAGCGACGCCCAGCAGATCGCCAAGGGCGCGATCATCGTCGCCGCCGTCCTGGTGCAGCGCAGGACGGCGCGGGACGCCGGGGAGGGCGGGTGAGGGTTCCCCCGGAGGCCGGAGGGCTCCGCCCCCGGGCCCCCCGCCGGGGGCCGCGCCCCCGGACCCCCGCGGGAGGGCCCGCCGCCCGGGCCGCGCCGGGGACTGCCGCCCCCGCGACCCGACGGGGCTGTCGCCCGGGCCCCCACCGGGGCGAGTCCCCTCCCTCCGTCCGCCTCGAGTCGCCACACCCGATCCCGACCCAGAAAGGCCGTGCCCATGCGCTCCCCCTCCCGCAGACGGCTCCTCCTCGGTGGTGCCGCGCTGTCCGCGACCGCCGCGCTCGGTGCCTGCACCAGCAACGAGAACAACGACGGCGACGGCGGTGAGCAGCCTGCGGCGCAGCCCGCCGCCGACGAGTCCGGCAAGCCCGTCACCATCGGCTTCGCCGGCCCCCAGGCCGACCACGGCTGGCTGAACGCGATCAACGAGCAGGCCAAGGCCCGCGCGAAGAAGTACGCGGACGTCACCCTGGAGATCACCGAGGGGTCCAACGACACCGCCCAGCAGATCGGGCAGATCGAGACCCTGATCAACAAGAAGGTCGACGTCCTGGTGATCCTGCCGGCCGACGGCAAGGCGCTCACCCAGACGGGCCTGAAGGCCATGCGCGCCGGGATCCCCGTGATCAACCTGGACCGGATCTTCGACTCGCCGCAGGCCTACCGCACCTGGATCGGCGGCGACAACTACGGCATGGGCCTGAACGCCGGCCACTTCATCGGGGAGCAGCTCAAGGGCAGGCGCAACGCCAAGGTGGTGGAGCTGGCCGGGATGGACAGCCTGGAGCTGACCCGCCAGCGCACCCAGGGCTTCGACGACGCGCTGAAGAACTACCCGAACATCAGGAAGGTGGCCCGGCAGGCCGCCGAGTTCACCGTCGAGTCCGGCCAGGCCAAGATGGCGCAGTTGCTCCAGGCCGAGCCGAAGTTCGACGCCCTGTGGAACCACGACGACGACCAGGGCGTCGGCGCCGAGCGGGCCATCGCCCAGGCCGGCCGCGACGAGTTCCTGATGGTGGGCGGCGCCGGGTCCCGGCACGCCATGGACGCCATCAAGGCGGACAACACGGTGCTGAAGGCCACGGTCCTGTACCCGCCGACGATGGCGGCGTCCGCGATCGACCTGGCCCGCGCGCTCGCCCAGGGCCGGGGCATCGGCGGCATGGCCGAGCTGGAGATCCCGGCGACGGTCACCCTCTACTCCGCCGTGGTGACCAAGGACAACGTGGACGACTACCTGGCCACGGGCTTCCGCTGAACCGGCCGAACCGGTGCCCCGCCCGGCCCGGCGGCCCGGGCGGGCACGAGACCTGGAGGAGAACCGATGGACAGTGAGCACGGCACGCCCGCCCTGGGGGTGGGCATGGTCGGATACGCCTTCATGGGGGCCGCGCACTCCCAGGGCTGGCGCACCGTCGGCCGCGTCTTCGACCTGCCGCTGCGGCCGGTGATGGCCGCCGTGTGCGGCCGGGACGAGGCGGCGGTGCGCGAGGCCGCCCGGCGGCACGGCTGGGCCGCGACCGAGACCGACTGGCGGGCGCTGGTGGCCCGCGACGATGTCCAGGTGGTGGACATCTGCACCCCGGGGGACAGCCACGCCGAGATCGCGCTGGCCGCGCTCGAGGCGGGCAAGCACGTGCTGTGCGAGAAGCCGCTCGCCAACACCGTCGCCGAGGCCGAGGCGATGACCGAGGCCGCCGCCCGCGCCGCGGAGCGCGGGGTGGTGGCCATGGTGGGGTTCAACTACCGGCGGGCGCCCGCGCTGACGTACGCCCGGCGCCTGGTGGCGGAGGGGAGGCTGGGGGCGCTGCGCCACGTGCGGGCGGCCTACCTCCAGGACTGGATCGTCGATCCGGAGTTCCCGCTGGTGTGGCGGCTGCGCCGGGAGCACGCCGGCTCCGGGGCGCTGGGCGACCTCGGCGCGCACATCGTGGACCTGGCGCAGTACCTGGCGGGCGAGCCGCTCACCGGGGTGTCCGCGCTGACGGAGACGTTCGTGCGCGAGCGCCCCCTGCCCACCGGGTCGCGGGGCCTGTCCGCGTCGGCCGAGGCGTCGGACAACGGGGAAGGGCCGCCGCGCGGCCGGGTCACCGTGGACGACGCCGCGCTGTTCACCGGCCGGTTCGCCTCCGGGGCGCTGGCGTCGTTCGAGGCGACCCGGTTCGCGGCGGGCCGCAAGAACGCGCTGCGCATCGAGCTGAACGGGGAGCTCGGCAGCCTCGCGTTCGACCTGGAGCGGCTCAACGAGCTGCACGTCCACGACCACACCGCGCCCGCCGTGGACGCGGGCTTCCGCCGGGTCCTGGTCACCGAGCCGGAGCACCCGTACCTGGAGGCGTGGTGGCCCGCCGGGCACCCGCTCGGCTACGAGCACACGTTCGTGCACCAGGCCCGCGACCTGGTGCAGGCGATCGCGCACGGGCGGCGCCCCGAACCGTCGTTCGCCGACGGGCTCCAGGTCCAGCGGGTGCTCGCCGCCGTGGAGGCCAGCGCGGCGAACGGCAGCGCGTACACGCCCGTGCCGCAGGCGGCGCAGCCCGCGCCGGTGTGACCGCCCCGCGACCGACACCCGTATCCGCACCCTACGGAGGCTTTCCGTGCCACGACCCTTCACCCTGTTCACCGGCCAGTGGGCCGACCTGCCGCTGGAGGAGGTCTGCCGGCTGGCCCGCGACTTCGGCTACGACGGCCTGGAGCTGGCCTGCTGGGGCGACCACTTCGAGGTGGACCGGGCCCTGACCGAGGACGGCTACCTCGCCGGGCGGCACGCCCTGCTGGAGAAGTACGGGCTGCGCTGCTGGGCGATCTCCAACCACCTGGTGGGCCAGGCGGTGTGCGACCACCCGATCGACGAGCGGCACCGCGGCATCCTGCCGGGCCGGATCTGGGGCGACGGCGACCCCGAGGGGGTGCGGCGCCGGGCCGCCAAGGAGATGGCCGACACCGCGCGCGCCGCGGCCGCGTTCGGCGTGACCACCGTGGTCGGGTTCACCGGCTCGTCCATCTGGCACACGGTGGCGATGTTCCCGCCCGCGCCGGCGTCGATGATCGAGCGGGGGTACGCCGACTTCGCCGAGCGGTGGAACCCGGTGCTCGACGTGTTCGACGCCGAGGGCGTGCGGTTCGCCCTGGAGGTGCACCCCAGTGAGATCGCCTACGACTACTGGACCACGCACGCGGCCCTGGAGGCGGTGGACCGCCGCCCGGCGTTCGGGCTGAACTTCGACCCGAGCCACATGGTGTGGCAGGACCTGGACCCGGTGGGCTTCCTGTACGACTTCCGGGACCGGATCTACCACGTGGACTGCAAGGACGCCCGCAAGCGCCTGGACGGCCGCAACGGGCGCCTGGGCTCCCACCTGCCGTGGGGCGACCCGCGGCGCGGCTGGGACTTCGTCTCGGCCGGGCACGGCGACGTGGTGTGGGAGGACGTGTTCCGGATGCTGCGGGCCATCGGGTACGAGGGTCCGATCTCCGTGGAGTGGGAGGACGCCGGGATGGACCGGCTGGCCGGGGCGCCGGAGGCGCTGGCCCATCTGCGGCAACTGGACTTCCCTCCGCCGACGACGTCGTTCGACTCGGCGTTCGACAGCGGCGCCTGAGCGGGCCGTCCGCCGGGTAGTCCTGAAGGGTTGCCCGGCGGGCCGCCCGGGCGCGCCGGCAGGCGCGGCAGCACGAGGTCACCCCGCCGGGGAAGTCGCCCGGCGGGGTATCGCCGCTGGGCTCTTTGTCCCGCGCTGAGATGAAGTCAGCTCCATTGTGTCAAAAGGGTTTCCTATTCGGGAAGAAGTCGTTACCTTCGCTGATGAGCGGTGGAAAAGGGCTCCCGGCGGCACCCGGCCGGACCCGCCCGCTCTCCCTGACTCCACCCCGGCCGCCCCGCCCTCCGAGCCCCCTCCCCGGGTGGCGGCGGCCCTCGGCGCGTCGGCGCGCGCCTGTGCCAGCGACTGACCGACCCTCGCAGGAGGACGCACGTGCACAGGAGATTCAGACAAGCCCTCGCCCTCTGCGCGGGCGCACTGCTCGCCACGACGGGCCTGACCGCCACCGGGACGGCCGCGCCGGGCCCGGCCGCGTCGGCCCCGCTGGCCGAGACGTTCCAGCAGGTCACCCTCGCCAAGGGCGAGCCGGAGACGGGCGAGCCGATATCGCTCGCGGTGCTGCCCGACCGGTCCGTCCTGCACACCTCCCGGGACGGCACCCTGCGGCTGACCACGGCGTCCGGGCTGACCCGGGTCGCGGGCCGGCTCCAGGTCTACTCCCACGACGAGGAGGGGCTCCAGGGCGTCGGGGTGGACCCCGGCTTCACGTCCAACCGGTTCATCTACCTGTACTACGCGCCGAAGCTGGACACGCCGCCCGGCGACGCCCCCGCCGAGGGCACGCCCGCGGACTTCGCGCCGTTCGACGGCGTCAACCGGCTGTCCCGGTTCGTGCTGCGGCCCGACGGCACCCTGGACACCGCCAGCGAGAAGAAGGTCCTGGACGTCCCGGCGACCCGCGGCACCTGCTGCCACGTCGGCGGGGACATCGACTTCGACGCGCAGGGCAACCTGTACCTGTCCACCGGCGACGACACCAACCCGTTCGCCTCCGACGGCTACACCCCCATCGACGAGCGCGCCGGGCGCAACCCGGCGTACGACGCGCAGCGCACCGCCGGCAACACCAACGACCTGCGCGGCAAGATCCTGCGGATCAAGGTGGCCGAGGACGGCTCGTACACCGTCCCCGAGGGCAACCTGTTCGCACCGGGCACGCCGAAGACCCGGCCCGAGATCTACGCCATGGGCCTGCGCAACCCGTTCCGGATCAGCGTGGACAAGCCGACCGGTGTCGTCCACGTCGGCGAGTACGGGCCGGACGCGGGCAAGGCCGACCCGGCGCGCGGCCCCGGCGGGCAGGTGGCGTTCGAACGCGTCACCGGCCCCGGCAACTTCGGGTGGCCGTACTGCGTGGGCGAGAACGAGCCCTACGTGGACTACGACTTCGCCACCGGCGAGTCCGGGCAGCCGTTCGACTGCGCGGCGCCGAAGAACACCTCGCCGCACAACACCGGCCTGACCGACCTGCCCCCGGCACAGCCCGCGTGGCTGCCCTACGACGGGGGCTCGGTGCCCGAGCTCGGCGACGGCTCCGAGTCGCCGATGGGCGGCGCGGTCTACCGGTACGACGCGGACTCCGACTCGCGGGTGGCGTTCCCGTCCTCCTACGACGGGGACTACTTCGCCACCGAGTTCGGCCGGGAGTGGATCAAGCGGATCGAGCAGGACGAGGACGGCGCGGTCACCGCGATCCACGACTTCCCGTGGACCGGCACCCAGGTGATGGACTCCGCGTTCGGCCCCGACGGGGCGCTGTACGTGCTCGACTACGGCCGGAACTGGTTCGGCGGCGACGAGCACTCGGCGCTGTACCGCATAGAGAACGCCACCGACGGCTTCTCCCCGGTGGTGGAGGCCGCGGCCGACCGCACCTCGGGCCGCTCCCCGCTGCGGGTGGCGTTCGCCTCCACCGCGAGCGACGCCGACGGGGACGCGCTGACCTACCGGTGGGACTTCGGTGACGGCACGTCGTCGGACGCCGCGGACCCGGTGCACGTCTACCGCAAGAAGGGCCAGTACACCGCGACCGTCACCGCAACCGACCCCGGCGGGCGCACCGGGTCGGCGAGCGTGCAGGTCACCGTCGGCAACACCGCGCCCACGGTGACGCTGCGGCTCCCGGCGGACGGGACGCCGTTCACGTTCGGCGACGACATCCCGTTCGAGGTGCGGGTCACCGACCCGGAGGACCGCCGCGTCGACTGCTCCCGGGTGACGGTCACCTATGTGCTCGGCCACGACAGCCACGGCCACCCGGAGACCTCGGCGAACGGCTGCACGGGCACGCTGCCCACCTCGGCCGACGGCGAGCACGACCCGAACGCCAACATCTTCGGGGTGGTCCACGCCCGGTACACCGACCTCGGCGGCGGCGGGCAGCCCGCGCTGACCGGCGAGGACGAGGCGCTGATGCAGCCCAGGCACCGCCAGGCCGAGCACTTCGGCGAGGCGTCCGGGGTGAAGGTGACCGCGCACGGCCCGGCGCACGGCGGGCGCACCGTCGGGGACGTGCACGACGGCGACTGGATCGCCTTCCGGCCGTACCTGCTGCGGGACGCCACCGGCCTGACGGCGCGGATCGCCTCCGGCGGCAAGGGCGGTGTGCTGGAGGTCCGCGCGGGCGCCCCCGACGGGCGGCTGCTCGGCTCGGCGCGGGTGCCGGTGACGGGCGGCTGGGAGCAGTACCGGGACGTGACGGCGCCACTGGCCGACGCGCCGCGCCGCACGACCACGCTGTACCTGGTGTTCCGGGGCGGTACCGGCGCGCTGTACGACGTGGACGACTTCACGCTGACGACCCGCTGAGACCCGTCCGCGGCGGGGGCCGGGCCCGCCCGGCCCCCGCCGCGGGCCCCGGGCCGCCGCCCGCCCCGGACGGCGGGGAGTCCGGGGCGGGCGCGCGGACGGCCCGTGCGGTTGTCACACGGTCGGACACCCCAGCGAAGGAGCGCCGCATGCGTCGCCGTCCCCGACCCCCCGGGCGGGTGGAACCGCCGCCCCGCGCGCGTCGGGAGCGAGCGGGCGCGGGTATGGCTCAGCGGGGTGAAGATCAACGACGTCACTGCCGGGAGCCGGGCCCGCCGCGGCGGGCCGGACAGCCGCGTGCGCGCCCTGCCGCCCGCGCACGCACTCCGTCGGCGGCGCGAGGGGGCTCGCGCCCGCCGTCGGCCCTCCCCCCGCCCGGCGGCCGCCGGGCGGGGCCCGCGGCGGGGACGCGGACGCCGACCGCCGTCCCCGCCGCATCCACCACTCCGATCCCTGGAGGCTCCCGTGACAGCACCCACGCACCCGGACGCCACCGGCGTCTGGCTCATCGGCGCGCGCGGCTCCGTGGCCACCACCGCCATCGCCGGCTGCGCCGCCGTCTCCGCCGGGCTCCGGCCCCCGACCGGCATGGTCACCGAGCAGCCCGCGTTCGCCGGGTGCGGGCTGCCGCCGACGGCGCGGCTGGTCTTCGGCGGCCACGACGTCGTCCCCACCCCGCTGCCCAAGCGCGCGGAGCAACTGGCCGACGGCGGCGTGCTGCCGGCCGCGCTGCCGCGGGCGGTGCACGCCGCGCTGGAGGCCGCCGACGCCGAGGTGCGGCCCGGCGCCGCGGAAGGGGGCGACGACGAGGAGGCGGTGGCGGCGCTCGCCGCGGACATCACCGCGTTCACCCGCGCGCACGGCCTGGCCCGCACCGTGGTGGTCAACGTGGCCACCGCGGAGCCCGCACCGCCCGCCGGCGGCCGCACCCCGCCCAGCGCCCGGTACGCGGCGGCCGCGGTCCGCGCGGGCTGCGGCTACGTCAACTTCACCCCGTCCGCCGGGCTGCACTGGGGCGACCTGCGGCAGCGGGCCGCCGCCGCCGGGCTGCCGCACGCCGGGCGGGACGGCAAGACCGGGCAGACCCTGCTGCGCTCGGTGCTGGCGCCGATGCTGGCGCAGCGGGCGCTGCGGGTGCTGGCCTGGTCCGGCAGCAACCTGCTCGGCGGCGGGGACGGCGCGGCGCTGGCCGACCCGGACACGGCCGCGGCGAAGAACGCGGGCAAGGAGCGGGTGCTCGCCGACACCCTCGGCGAGGTGCCCGAGGGCGGCACGCACATCGACAACGTCCCCGCGCTCGGCGACTGGAAGACCGCCTGGGACCACGTGGCGTTCGAGGGGTTCCTCGGCACCCGGATGGTGCTCCAGACGATCTGGCAGGGCTGCGACTCGGCGCTGGCCGCGCCGCTGGTGCTCGACCTGGCGCGGCTGGTGGCCGCGGCCCACCGGGCGGGCCTGGCCGGGCCGGTGCCCGGGCTCGGCTTCTACTTCAAGGACCCCGACGAGGGCCCGGCGGCGCTGGCCGACCAGTACCGGGCGCTGCTGGACCTGGCCGGGACGCTGCGGGAGGCGGCGTGAGCGGCGCGTGGGTGGAACTGGTGCGCGGCCCGGCCGCGCTGACCGTGCCCGGGGACACCCTCGCCGGCGCGGCGGCGGCCGGCGGCGCGGACCCGCGGCGGGCCGCGCTGGCCGCGGGCTGCTCGGTGTGCCTGTACTGGGCGGGCATGGCCCTCAACGACTGGGCGGACCGGGAGCTGGACGCGAAGGAGCGGCCGGAGCGCCCGCTGCCGTCCGGCAGGATCCGCCCCGCCGCCGCCCTGGCCGCCGCCGCGGGCCTGACCGCGGCCGGGCTCGGGCTCGCCGCGGCGTGCTCCCGCCGGGCGCTGGCCGTGGCCACCGCGCTCGCCGGCACCGTGTGGGCGTACGACCTGGCGGCGAAGCGCACCCCGCTCGGCCCGGCCGCGATGGCCGCGGCCCGCTCCCTGGACCTGCTGCTGGGCGCCGCCGCCTGCGGCCCGGGGGCCGGGACGCGCCGCGCCCTGCCCGCGGCGGCGGCCCTGGGCGCGCACACCCTGGCGGTCACCGCGGTCTCCCGGTACGAGGTGCGCGGCGGGCCCCGGCCGGTGGCCGCGGGGGCGCTCGCGGTCACCGCGGGCGTGGCGTGGGCGGCGGGGCGGGGCACGGCCTCCCGCCGGGCGGCCGCCTGCGCGTCGCTGTACGCGCTCACCGCGGGCGTGCCGCTGGCCGGGGCGGTGCGCTCGCCCACCGCGGCCCGACTGCGGCGCGGGGTGGGCGCCGGGATCCACGCGATGGTGCCGCTCCAGGCGGCGCTCGCGGCGCGGAGCGGCGGGCAGCGCCGGGCCGCCGCGCTGCTCGTCCTGCTGCCGGTGGCCCGGCGGCTGTCCAGGAGGGTGTCGCCGACATGAGCCTGCGCTTCGCCTACGGCACCAACGGGTTGACGGACCTGCGCCTCGCGGACGCGCTGGCGCTGCTCGCCGACCTCGGCTACGACGGGGTGGCGCTGACGCTCGACCACATGCACCTGGACCCGTGCGCCCCCGGCCTGGCCCGCCGCACCGCCGACGTCGCCCGCGACCTGGAGCGGCACGGGCTCGCCGTCGCCGTGGAGACCGGCGCCCGCTATGTGCTCGACCCGCGCCGCAAGCACGGCCCGAGCCTGCTCGACCCCGACCCGGACGCCCGCGCCCGGCGGGTGGAGCTGCTGCGCACGGCCGTGCGGGTGGGCGCGCACCTGGGGGCGCGGGCCGTGCACTGCTTCAGCGGGACGGTGCCGCCGGGCACCGCGCCGGAGCGGGCCTGGCCGCGGCTCGCCGGGGCGCTGGAGCCGGTGCTCGCCGCGGCGGAGGACGCCGGGCTGCCGCTGGCGTTCGAGCCCGAGCCGGGGATGCTGGTGGACACCCTCGCGGCGTTCCACCGGCTGCGCCGCCTGCTGGGCGAGCCCGCGGCGCTGGCGCTCACCCTGGACGTCGGGCACTGCCGCTGCCTGGAGCCGGAGCCCGTGCCGGAGTGCGTCGCGGCGGCGGCGCCGTGGCTGGCGCATGTGCAGATCGAGGACATGCGCCGGGGCGTGCACGAGCACCTGCCGCTGGGCGAGGGGGAGATCGACTTCCCGCCCGTGCTGGGTGCCCTGCGGGCCGCGGGGTACGAGGGGCTGGTCTCCGTGGAGCTGCCCCGGCATGCGCACGCCGGCCCGGCGCTGGCGGCGAGTTCGCTGGAGTTCCTGCGCGCTTGCGCTGTGGAGGTGGCGGTATGAGGGAGCCCGTGGAGTCGCGGGGGGCCGCGGTCGCCGGTGGTGGTGACGGGGTGGATCCCCCGGAGCCCCCCGAACTTCCCTCGGAGGTGTCGGCCGCGCTGTTCGCGGCGCTGGAGCCCGCCGCGCGGGGGTGGCTGGACTCGGCGGTGGCGGCGGCCGGGCGGGGGGACGCCTGGGAGGCGTGCTTCACCTGCGCCGGGCGGCACGTCGGGCGCAGGGCGCTGCCCGGGACGGCCTGGACCGCGGCGGACGCCGCGCGGACGCTGATCCTGCGCGCCGCCCGCGCCGACGCCGGAACCGTCGCGCGGCTGTACCGCCAGGGGGACGCCGCGGAGCGCCGCGCCGTGCTGTACGCGCTGCCGTACCTGCCCGTCGGGGCGGCGGCGGTGGAGCTGGTCCACGACGCGCTGCGCGCCAACGACACCCGTCTCGTCGCCGCCGCCGTCGGCCCGTACGCCGCCCGCCACCTGGATCCGCACGCCTGGCGGCACGCCGTCCTGAAGTGCGTGTTCACCGGGGTGCCCGTCTCCGCGGTCGCGGGCCTGCGGGAGCGGGCCGACGCCGAGCTCGGCCGCATGCTCACCGCGTACGCCGCCGAGCGCCGCGCCGCGGGGCGCCCCGTCCCCGACGACGTCCCCCACGTCCTCGCCCTGACCACCCCCCACCCGCCCACGGAGGCGTGAATGCGCATCTTCGACCCGCACATCCACATGACCTCCCGCACCACCGACGACTACGAGGCGATGCGCGCCGCCGGGGTGCTCGCCGTGGTGGAGCCCGCGTTCTGGCTCGGCCAGCCCCGCACCAACGTGGGCAGCTTCCTCGACTACTTCGACTCCCTGCTCGGCTGGGAGCCGTACCGCGCCGCCCAGTTCGGCATCGCCCACCACTGCGCGCTCGCCCTCAACCCGAAGGAGGCGAACGATCCACGCTGCGTGCCCGTGCTGGAGGAGCTGCCCCGCTATCTGCTGAAGGACTCGGTGGTGGCCGTCGGCGAGGTCGGCTACGACGCGATGACGCCCGCCGAGGACACCGCGCTCGCCGCCCAGCTCCAGTTGGCCGCCGACCACGGCCTGCCCGCCCTGGTGCACACCCCGCACCGGGACAAGGCCGCCGGGGTGGCCCGCACCCTGGACGTGCTGCGCGAGTCGGCGCTGCCGCCGGAGCGGGCGCTGCTGGACCACCTGAACGAGACCACGATCGCCCTGGCCGCCGACAGCGGCTGCTGGATGGGCTTCTCCGTCTACCCCGACACCAAGATGGACGAGGGGCGGATGGTGCGGCTGCTGCGCGAGTACGGCACGGAGCGGATGCTGGTGAACTCCGCCGCCGACTGGGGCCGCAGCGATCCGCTGAAGACCCGCCGCGTCGCCGAGGCGATGCTCGCGGACGGCTTCGGCGAGGACGACGTGGACCGGGTGCTGTGGCGCAACCCGGTGGCGTTCTACGGGCTCAGCGGCCGCCTCGACCTGGCCGCAGCGGGAGAGGCGCGCGAGGCGGCGGAGCTGCACGAGGGCAACTCCATCGTGCGCGGCACGCCCGCGGGCCGGTGACGCCGATGCGCTTCAAGCACCCCGACGGCAGCACCGTCCACCTCGCCTACTGCACCAACGTCCACCCCGCCGAGACCCTGGACGGGGTGCGGGCCCAGTTGCGCGACCACTGCGAGCCGGTGCGCCGCCGCCTGTCCAGGGACCGGCTCGGCATCGGCCTGTGGCTGGCCCGCGACGCCGCCCGCGCCCTGGTGCAGGACCCGGCGGCGCTGCGCGGGCTCCGCGCCGACCTGGACCGGCGGGGCCTGGAGGTGGTCACCCTCAACGGCTTCCCCTACCGGGGGTTCGGGCAGCGGCGGGTGAAGTACGCGGTGTACCGGCCGGACTGGACCGAACCCGAGCGGCTGGACCACACCACCGACCTGGCCAGGATCCTGGCCGCGCTGCTGCCCGACGACGCCGCCGAGGGCACCGTGTCCACGCTGCCGCTGGCCTGGCGGGAGCCGTTCCCGCCGCGGGCGCGCGCCGCCGCGCTGGCGGCCCTGACCACGCTGGCGGCCCGCCTGGACGCGCTGCGGGAGCTGACCGGGCGCGAGGTGCGCGTCGCGGTGGAGCCGGAGCCGGGCTGCGCCGTGGAGACCACCGAGCAGGCCGCGCGGGCGCTGTCCGGGCCCGGCGGGCCGCCGCCACACCGGATCGGGGTGTGCCTGGACACCTGCCACCTGGCCACCGCCTTCGAGGACCCGCGGGCGGCGCTGGCCGGGCTCGCCGCGGCCGGGGTGCCGGTGGTCAAGGCGCAGTTGTCGGCGGCGCTGCACGCCGAGCACCCGGCGCGGCCCGAGGTGCGGCGGGCGCTCGCCGCGTTCGCCGAGCCGCGGTTCCTGCACCAGACCAGGGAGTGCGCGGCGGGCGCGGTGACGGGGCGCGACGACCTTGACCTCGCCCTGGACGGGCCGCAGGCGCTGCCCGGCGACGGGCCGTGGCGCGTCCACCTGCACGTGCCGCTGCACGCCGACCCGCGCCCGCCGCTGGCCTCCACCCTGCCGCTGCTCAAGCGCACCCTGGAGCTGCTGGTCGGCGGGGCGGCGCCGCTCACCCGGCACCTGGAGGTGGAGACCTACACCTGGCAGGTGCTGCCGCCGCACCTGCGCCCGCGCGGCCCGGCCCGCCTCGCCGACGGCATCGCCGCCGAGCTGTCCCTCGCCCGCGACCTGCTGCTCGACCTCGGCCTGAAGGAGCTGCCGTGACCGCTCTCGTGGTGCTCGACGTGGTGGGCCTGACCCCCCGGCTGCTCACCCACATGCCGCGGCTGGCCGCGCTGGCCCGCGGCGGCTCCCGGGCGCCGCTGGGCACGGTGCTGCCCGCGGTGACCTGCTCGGCGCAGGCCACCTTCCTCACCGGCGTCCCGCCCGCCGAGCACGGCGTGGTCGGCAACGGCTGGTACTTCCGCGACCTGGGCGAGGTGCTGCTGTGGCGGCAGCACAACGCGCTGGTCGGCGGCGACAAGCTGTGGGACGCGGCGAGGCGCGCCCGCCCCGGGTACACCGTCGCCAACGTGTGCTGGTGGTACGCGATGGGCGCGGACACCGACTGGACGGTCACCCCGCGGCCCGTGTACCACGCCGACGGCCGCAAGGAGCCGGACTGCTACACCCGCCCGGCGGCGCTGCACGACGAGCTCACCGACCGCCTCGGCACGTTCCCGCTGTTCCGCTACTGGGGGCCGACCGCCGCCCTGGACTCCTCCCGCTGGATCGCCGAGGCCGCCCGCCACCTGCTGCGCACCCGGCACCCCGACCTCACCCTGGTCTACCTCCCGCACCTGGACTACGACCTCCAGCGGCACGGCCCCGACGGCCGCCACGCCCGCGCCGCCGCGGCCGAGCTGGACCGGGTGATCGGCCCTCTGCTGGACGACGCGCGGGCGGCGGGCGCCACCGTGGTGGTGCTCTCCGAGTACGGCATCACACCCGTGCGCCGCCCCGTCCACGTCAACCGGGCGCTGCGCCGCGCCGGGCTGCTGGAGGTGTACACGCAGGCCGGGATGGAGTACCTGGACCCGTGGACGTCCCGGGCGTTCGCGGTGGCCGACCACCAGGTGGCGCACGTGTACGTCCGCGACCCCGGCGACCTGGGCCGCGCCCAGGACGTGCTGCGGCAACTGCCCGGCGTGGCCGAGGTGCTCACCGACAAGGGCAAGGCCCGGCACGGCCTGGACCACCCGCGCTCGGGGGAGCTGGTGGCGGTGGCCGAGCCGGACGCCTGGTTCACCTACTACCACTGGCTGGACGACGCGCGGGCGCCCGACTTCGCGCGCACCGTGGAGATCCACCGCAAGCCCGGCTACGACCCGGCCGAGCTGTTCTTCGACCCCGCCGACCCGCTGGTGAAGCTGAAGGCGGCGACCGCGCTGGCCCGCAAGCGGCTCGGGCTGCGCTACCGGATGGCCGTGGTCCCCCTGGACCCGTCCTGTGTGCGGGGCAGCCACGGCCGTCTGCCCGACGACCCCGCGGAGGGGCCCGTCCTGCTGTGCTCGGACCCCGACGCGCTCACCGGGGAGCCGCTGGCCGCCACCGACGTCAAGCCCCTGCTGCTCCGCCTGGCCGGAGCCGACGACCCCAAGGAGAACCGCCATGCCCCGTGACCTGGAACTGAGCCGGGCCCTGACCCGCCGCGGCATACTCGGCGCGGCCGCGGGCACCGCCGCCGCCGCGGTGGCGCTGGGCGCCGCGCCCGCCGCGGCGAAGGGCGGCGGCCCGCTGGTGCCGCGCGGCCGCCTGGGCATCCAGCTCTACACCGTCCGGGACCTGATCGCCGCCCACGGCTTCGCCGAGGTCTTCGAGGAGCTGTCCCGGATCGGGTACGGGCAGGTGGAGCTGGCCGGGTACACCCAGGGCTCGGCGGGCCCGATCACCCTGGAACAACTGCGGCGACTGCTGGTGGACAACGGCCTGACGGCGATCGGCAGCCACGTCGGCTACTGGTCGACGGACCCGAACGCCACCACCTTCGCCACCAACCTCACCAAGGTGCTGGACGAGGCGCAGGCGCTGGGCCTCACCCACATCGGCACTCCCAGCAACCCCAACCGGTACGGCACCACCGTGGACGGCTGGAAGCGCGCCGCCGAGGACTTCAACACCTACGGGGCGGCGGCCCGCGCCCGGGGCATGCGATTCTACCAGCACAACCACGCCGAGGAGTTCGCGTTCGCCGACGACCGCCCCTCGGTGCGGCTGTACGACCTGATGCTCACCGAGACCGATCCGCGCCTGGTGTACTTCGAGCTGGACGTCTACTGGGCGTACTCGGCGGTGTTCCGGTACTCCGTCCGGCCCGACGGGACGGCCGCGCCGTTCGACCCGCTGCGCTACGTGCTGCGCGACCCGCGGCGCTTCCCGCTGTTCCACGTCAAGGACGGGGTGAAGGACCCGGCGACCCGCGACGGCTACCGGATGACCGACGTCGGCGACGGCGACATCGACTACCGCCGGTTCATCCGCGCGGTGGAGCGCACCGGGGGCCCGCACCACTGGCAGGTGGAGCGGGACGACGCGCCGAACCCGGCCGCCAACCCGGCCGGGTCGCTGAGCACGGCGGCCCGCTCCTACCGCCATCTGCGGCGCTGCGGCTAACCCCTAGGCGCGAGCCGCTTGTAGAAGAAGGTGCAGTCCTTCAGGACGGCGCCGTCCGGGCCGGAGGCGTAGTCGGGCACCAGGCCGTACGGGGTCCAGCCCGCGGCGCGGTACAGGTGCTCGGCCGCGCTGCCGGTCTCGGTGTCCAGCAGCAGCAGGGTGCGCCCGGCCCTGGCCGCCTCGGCCTCCGCGGCGGCCAGCAGCGCCCGGCCCAGGCCCGCGCCCCGGGCGTCGCTGCGCACCATCAGCTTCAGCACCTCGGCGCGGTGCCGTCCGTTGGGCTTGTCCTCGAAGGCGAGGCTGACGGTGCCGGTGACCTCGCCGCCGCGCCCGTGGGCCGCCCACACCGCGAGGGCGCCCCCGGCGACGGCGCCGTGCCTGGCGCGCCACCAGGCGGCGGCGGCCTCGTGGTCGAACGGGTCGGTGAAGCCGAGGGAGGCGCCGCCGCCGACGGCGTCCACCAGCAGGTCGGCGAGGGACTTGACGCTGTCGTGGAGCCCGTCGGCGGACAGGCGGGTGATGGTGTGCACAGGTGTTCCTTCAGGGCAGGACGATCAGCAGGGCGTAGCGGACGGGTCCGGGGCCCGGGCAGCGGAACCGGGAGCGGCCCCACAGCCGGAAGCGCAGGCAGTCCCCCGCGGACAGGGTGTGCACGGCGCCGCCCGCCGTGACCTCCAGGGCACCGTCCAGCACCCAGATGTGCTGCTCGACCCCGGGCACGGGCGGCCCGTCGTAGGAGATGTCCGCGCCGGGCCGCAGCACGGCCTCGACGACCTCGCCGCGCAGCGACGGGTGCGGCGGGGAGACGGACCTGCGGGTGAAGCCGGACGCCGGGTCCTCCCACACGGTCTGCCGGTCGGCCGCCACCACCGGCGGCGGCTGCTCCTCCACCTCGGCGAGCAGCCGCGACATGGTGCGCTCGTACGCGGCGCACAGCCGGTTGAGCAGCGCCGCCGTGGGGCTGATCTCGCCCCGCTCCAGCCGGGACAGCGTGGACCGGCTCACGCCGGAGCGCCGCGCCAGCTCCTCCAGCGACCATCCGCGCTCGGCCCGCAGCCCGGCCAGTCGTGCCGCGAGGCGCGCGTCGACGTCCTCCACCGCTTCTCTCACATGCGAGAGAATATCCCACTTTCGAGAAACGCGCGCTCCACCGCCTCGTCCAGCGCCTCCCACACCGAGACCGGGGTGGCCGCGGGGGTCACGGCCCCGGGCGGCAGGGTCACGCAGTAGGTGTCCTCCAGTTGACCGATGATGCGGGCCGCGCAGGCCGCGTCCAGGCCGTACCCCAGCAGCGCGGCCCCCGGGTCCAGGGTGCTGGTGGGCGTCAGGGCGGGCAGACAGGTGCGGAGCACGTCCTCGAACTTGGCGTCCCAGGGTATGAAGGTCATGGGTCCAGGGTCCGCACGGGGTCTCGAGAGCCCCTGCCAAAACCCCTCAAGGCGGGGCGGGGCGGCGCCCGCTCAGGAGCCGAGTTCGAAGAGCAGCCAGAAGAAGAACGCGACGAAGTGCCCGGCGACGAGGTAGACGAACAGCCTCACCCCCACCGCCTTGCCGATCTTGCCATCGGCCGGGGGGCGGTTTCCGTCGAGCATGGGTGGCTCCTTGCCTTGCCGCAGAGATGCGTGGGTGGTGCGCGCCGGGCGCCTCAGCCCCGGTGCGGCTGGGGCACGCACAGGGCCGTGGCGGCGCTCTGGAGGAGGGTGTGGACGAACAGCAGCCGCACCCCGTCCCCGGACGCCGCGGCGATGCGGTGCGGGGTGAGGGAGTCGAAGTGCGCCGAGTCGCCGGGGTCCAGGAGGTGGGTGCTGCCGCCCAGGGTGAGCCGGAGGCGGCCCGCCGTCACGTACAGCCACTCCTCGCCGGGGTGCACCCGCACCAGGTCGTCCTGGAGGGCGGGCGGGACGAACAGCCGCAGCGCGTGCATGGCCCGGCCGGGGCCGCCCGCCCGCCAGTACGTCCAGCCGCCCGCGGGCACGGGGTCCATCGCGGCGGCGCGGATCACCGGGGACTGCTCGGTGCTCTCCTCGCCGAGCAGGTCGGAGACCGTGGCGCCGTAGGAGCGGGCCAGCGCGAGCAGCACCGGCAGGGACGGCTGGCGGCGGCCGGTCTCCAGGCGGGACAGGTGCGCCGGGGAGAGACCGGTCCTGGCGGCGGCGTTCTCCAGGGTGAGCCCGCCGCGACGGCGGTACTCACGCAGCCGGGGACCGAGCCCCGGCAGCTCCTGCTCGGGGGAGCTCGCGGAAGGGTGGGCCATACCTAGATGTAACTACCAAGGGTGCCTCAGAGGCAACGAACTTGCCTCTGAGGCAAAATCCCGTGTCCACCCGCGGCGGCGGGCGGCGTCGCCTAGCGGTGGGCCAGCGCCTGTTTCACCAGTGTCCGGCCGAAGTCCCACATCAGGCCACTGCCGCGGTGGGCGTCGTCCATCACGTCGGTGAACGCGCCGACGAACCGCTCCACCTCCGGCTCCCCGATGATGAGGGGCGGGATGAGCTTGATCACCTCCATGTGGTCCCCGGAGACCTGGGTGAGGATGCGGTGCCGCTGGAACAGGGGCACCACCACCATCTGCGCGAAGAGCCCCTTGCGCGCCGCCTGGAGCATCGCCCACCGCCCGCGCAGCTTGAGCGACGCGGGCCTGCCGAACTCGATGCCGATCATCAGGCCGCGCCCGCGCACCTCGTGCAGCAGCTCGTAGCGGTCCACCAGCGCGGTGAGCCGCTTCTTCAGCGACTCGCCGGTGGCCCTGGCGTTCGCCACGATCCCCTCGTCCTCCATGACGGCCAGGGTGGCCAGGCCCGCCGCCATCGCCTGCGCGTTGGAGCCGAAGCTCGCGGAGTGGACCAGCACCCGGTCCATGGAGGAGTAGACCTTCTCGAAGATCCACCCCTTGGCGACGGCCGCGCCGACCGGCACATAGCCGCCGGACAGGGCCTTGGCGACGGCGACGATGTCCGGCTCCACGCCCTCCTCGTGCTGGTGGGCGTAGAAGTCGCCGGTGCGGCCGAGGCCGGTCTGCACCTCGTCGGCGATGAGCAGCGCCCCGTGCCGGTGCAGCAGCTCCTGCGCGGCGGCGAGCCAGCCGGGCGGGGCCTCGTGCACGCCCTTGCCCTGGATGGGCTCGACGATCAGGGCGGCCACGTCGCCCCGGACGAGTTCGTGGCGCAGCGCGTCCAGGTCGCCGAGCGGGACGGGGGTGTCCGGCAGCAGCGGGTCGAAGCCCTTGCGGAAGGCGTCCTCGCCGTTGACGGACAGCGCCCCGGTGGTCAGGCCGTGGAAGGCGTGCTCGCAGTACAGGACCCTGCTGCGCCCGGTGGCGCAGCGGGCGAACTTCAGGGCGCTCTCGACGGCCTCGGTGCCGCTGTTGCAGAAGAACACCCGGTCCAGGTGCGGGCTGTGCGCGAGCAGCCGCTCGGCGAGCAGGCCCGGCAGCGGCGGGCAGTCGAACCGGGTGAGGTCGGCGAGCCCGGCGTCCAGCACGTCGTGCAGGGCCTTGCGGACCACCGGGTGGTGGCGGCCGAGCCCGAACACCCCGAATCCGGCGAGCATGTCGAGGTAGTCCGCGCCGTCCTCGTCCCAGAAGTAGGCGCCCTCGGCCCGCTGGTAGACCTTGTCGAAGCCGATGGTGTGCAGCATGCGCGGCAGTTGGTGGTTGAGGTACCTGCCGTGCAGCTCGTAGCGCTCGCCGCCGCGCCGGTCCAGCAGGGCGCGCAGGTCGAAGCCGGGGGCGCCGGAGTCGCCGGTCACGGCCTTTCCCGGACTTCCCGCTGGGCCTCGATCTTGCGCACCAGCGCCTCCACCTGGCGGGCGATGTCGGGTGCGGTCAGCCCGACCTCCGCCAGCACCTCACCCCGCGACCCGTGATCCAGGAACCGCGGCGGCACACCGAAGTCCCGCAACGGCACATCCACCCCCGCATCCCGCAACGCCTGCGC
>NZ_BAAGTD010000018.1:0-145595 GCF_054782095.1 Streptomyces capparidis
CGCGGCGGCGCGCGTTCCCGCGGGCGCGGGCGCGGGCGCGGGCGCGCCCGCCGGGCTCGGCGCGGCCGGCGGCGTGGGAAGAGGGGGGCGCGTCGTCGCCGGGCGCTATGGGGCCGGGCAGGTCGGGGGCGTCGGCGGCGGGGCCGCCGGGGGCGGGTTCCGCGTCCGGCCGCAGCCGGTAGCTGCCCGTGCCCGGATCGTAAACCCACTGGTCGGCGGGGTTGGTGTCGCCTGACCGGTGCCGGCCGCCCGAGCCGCTGTACCTACGGCCTTGCGAGTCCACGGTCGCCTGTGCCCTCCGTCGGTGCCACGCCGCGCCTCCCCCCTGGGCGCTGGTTCTGCATAGGTGTACGTGTGCGAGTCGATGTGCGTTCTGCGTCTGCGTGTGTCTGCCTGCTGCTGCGGTCCGGGTGCGGGGTGTGTGCCGTCGTCCGGCCTCGCCGGGCCGGATGGCCACATTAGCCGCCCTGTTCAGGGCCTCGGCACTCCCGTGACAAATTCCACTCCCTCACAACTGGACGAACGGGTGGATAAGTTCCCCGCGATGAACAAGCCTTTACTCACCCGAGGTGCCGCAAATGTCGGTATCGGCGGTGGTGCCGGGGAACCCGGGCTCCGAGTCCGCCGGGCCCTGGCCGGGCTTCGAGGACGAGGACGGCGCGGACGAGGAGGACGACGCGGAGGGGCCCGGCGACGCCCCCGACGACGGCGGCGCGGCCGGGGACGAGGCGGCGGAGGCCGGCGTCTCCGGGGAGTCGGACGCGGTCGCCGGGGGCGTCCGCGCCGCGGTGCCCTCCGTCATGGTGCGCGTGCCGTCCGCCGCGGCCCCTTCCGCGGCCTGCACCGTCTCCGGCTCCGCCACCCGCACCGCGCGGTCCTCGCGCAGCGCGGAGAACAGCTCGTCGGCGTCGGGCTGCACCAACTGGTCGCGGTTGGGGTCGAGGACGTAGGGCTCGCGGGGGACGGTGAGGAACACCACGTTCTCCGTCGGGGTCTTCTCGACGCTGCGGGCCAGCTTGTACAGCTCGCCGAGCGAGTCCAGGCCCTCGTCCGCGATGAGCGAGGAGGTGGCCGCGTCCATCACCGAGTACAGCTTGGTCGGGCTGAACAGGATGCCCTTGCTCTGCACCTTGCCGACCAGCGAGGCGAGGAACTGCTGCTGCCGCTCCATGCGCTGGGTGTCGCTGCCGTCGCCGATGCCCTTGCGCGCCCGCACGAACGCCAGGGCCTGCTCGCCGTCGAGGGTCTGCCTGCCCGCGGGCAGGTCGAGTCTGGCGTCGGTGTCGCGGGCGGGCTCGGGCAGGCATATGTCGACGCCGTCCACCGCGTCGACCATCTTCTTGAAGCCGGTGAAGTCCACGATGAGGTGGTGGTCTATTCGGATGCCCGTCATGATCTCGACGGTCCGGATCGTGCAGGCCGCGCCGCCGAACTGGAACGCCCAGTTGAACTGGGCGCGCTGGGCGCGGGTCTCGTCGCCCTCCTCGTCCCGGCAGGCGGGGATGTCCACCATCAGGTCGCGGGGGATGCTGACGGCCGTGGCGTTCTTCCGGTCGGCGGACAGGTGCAGCAGGATCGTGGTGTCCGAGCGCTGGCTGCCCTCGTCGCCGCCGTACTCGGCGTTGGCGCCGCTGCGGTCGTCGGAGCCTATGAGCAGGATGTTCAGGGCGTCGTAGGAGACGGCGGCGCGCTTGGGGCGCTGGCTCTCGTAGTCGTCCAGTATCCGGGCGGTGGTCCGGTCGGTGCGGATGTTGCCGTCGAGCTTGCGGTAGAGGGCGTAGGCCACGCCCGCGGTGGCCACCAGCAGCAGCGACGTCCCGATGGCGACGCCCTTGAGCACACGGCGGCGACGGCTGCGGGGCGGCGCGGGGGGCGGCGCGGCGGACGGCGGGCCGTCGGACGTGCCCTCCTCGGACGGCGCGCCCTCGGCGGGTGCGGTCCCGGCCGGTTCGGGCGCCCCCTGGTCGGCACCGCTCTCAGCGGCGCCGTCCCGCGGCGCGGATGCGCTCTCGCCGTCCTCCGCCTCGGGCGGTTCGGAGGCGCCAGGGGTGTCCGCTCTCTTGCCCACGTCTGCGCTCATCCCCCTGGAAAAAGGTATGTGTCGGGTGGCACGGCACGTCATCCGGAAATATGAAGAGACCGCTGAACACCCGAGCAGACGCTCGGGGGGCGCACAAGGTTGTGCGCCCCCATCAACTATGGCGACAGGTACAACAGTTCACCGAACAGCCACTGGAGATTCACACACGCGCCGTGACCCGTTCCTGCTCCAGCCGCCGCTCCAGCGCCGCGGGCGCCAGCCGGTCCAGGTTGCGGCACAGCACGACGGACGCCCCCGCGGCCAGCGGCGCGAGCAGCCCGTCGGCCAGCCCCTCCCAGGTGTCCAGCGGCTTGGCGCTGAGCACCCGCGCGCCGCGGCCGAGCCCCACCTCGCGGGCCCGCTCCGCCGCGCGCCGCACGACCTGACGACCGGTCAACTCCACTCCGTCCACGGCGAGCGCGGCGTCGTCCCCGGAGACCGGCTGGTACGGCGCGAACCGGTCACCCTGCCCCGCCACCTCGGCCGCGTAGTCCACGAACCCCGGCGGCAACTGCGGGAACCGCCCGCCCAGCGGCAGCAGCGACACCGCCACCCGCTCCCCCGGGCACGCCCGCGCCGCCTCCACCGCCTCCGGCCCGGCCACCGCCACCGCGCACGCCCCCGGGTCCCCGCCGGGCACCACGACCACGCCCGCCTCCCAGCAGGCCATCGCCCACACCGCGGCCTGCCAGTGCGCGGGCAGCAGCAGCGCCAGCCGGTCCCCCGGCTGGGCGCCGAGCTCGTCGCGCAGCAGGTTCGCCGTCTTGGCGACCCAGTTGTGGAAGGTGGCCACGGAGAGCTCGACCCGCTCCCCCGTGGCGTCGTCGTAGAACGTCGTGAACGGCCGCGCCGCGTCCTCGTCGAGCGCGGAACGCAGCAGGCCCGCGGGGGTGTGTGCAGTGGTGTCCATGCCCCGGAAGCCTAGGGCGGCCGCCCGGCGCCGCGCGCACGGCACCGCCCCCGGACCGGGCGTGTCCGGGGGCGGTGCGGCGAGGCCGGGGGCGGGGAGGCCGGGGGCGGGGCGGGGCAACGCCTAGCGCTGCGCCTGGACGGTCACCTTGCGGTCGTTCTTCAGCTCGTCGAACAGCTTCTTCGCCCGCGTCATGTCCCACTTGACCGCGCTGCCCTTGGGCGTGGAGAACCCGGGGTCGGCCACCGGCACGTTGAGGGTCTTGCCGTCGCCCCCGGTGGCGCCCTTCATCGCCCAGAACATGGTGGCCACGTCCCACAGGCCCATGTCCTTGTCGACCACCAGGGAGTCCAGGCCGGCGCCCATCGTCGGGTAGAGCGAGAACGGGTTGAGGACGGTGCCGGGGGTGGCGGCCTGGTCGGCGAGCGCGGCCAGGAACTTCTGCTGGTTCTTGGTGCGGCCCAGGTCGCCCTCGGCCTCCTGGTAGCGCTGGCGGACGAAGGACAGCGACTCGGTGCCGCTCAGCGTCTGGCAGCCCTTCTTCAGGTCGGCGCCGGAGTTCTTGTCCTTGATGTCCTTGTCCAGGCACATGTCCACGCCGCCGACCGCGTCCACGATGTCCACGAAGCCGTCGAAGCCGATCTCGGCGTAGTGGTCGATGCGCAGCCCGGTGTTGTACTCCACGGTGCGCACCAGCAGTTCGGGCCCCTCGATGGAGAAGGCGGCGTTCAGCTTGTTCTGCTGCTCGGGTATGCGGCGCCCGCTGACCGAGCCGGTGAACGAGGGGATGGTCACCCACGAGTCGCGCGGCAGGCTCATCATCGTGGTGCCGTTGTCGCCGGTGTGCAGCAGGATCATCGAGTCGGTGCGGCGGCCGTCGGTGGAGCCGGTGCGCATCTTCTTCTTCTCCTCGTCGGACAGGCCCTCGCGGCTGTCGGACCCGACGATGAGGTAGTTGGTGCCCTTGCCCTTCTCCGGCCGGTCCTCCACCTTGCTGAGGTCCACGTCCCGCCTGAGCTTGGAGTCCGCCCAGAAGTAGGTGACGACGGAGGTCACCAGCAGCGCGAGCACCAGCCCCAGCGCGGTGAACCCGATCCTGCGCCGCCAGTTGGGCCGGGCGCCGGGGTTGCGGCGGGCGGTGCGGGCGGGCGGGCCGAACGCCGCGCCGCCGCCGCCCGCGCCCTCGGGGCGGGTCTGCGCCGGGATGCCGCCCGCGGCCGCCGCGCGGCGCGGGGAGAGCTCGGGCGGGAGCGGAGGCTCGGCCGGCGGGCGCTGCGGCGGCGGATAGCCGCTGCCGGGCTGCTGCACGTGCCCCATCACCCGTGTCGGCTCCGGTTCGCCACCGTGCCGATCGTTCCTGCCATACCCGTCCGGCCACTCGTTCATGAGGTGCAGTGTGCACGGTCGCGGGTGTGCCGCACCAAGCGGTCCGGACATCTGTAGCAGAGCTGATGCAGCCCGGTCGCACGCCCGTCCCCGCCGTGACCGGCCCGCACCACCCGGCGGCCCCGCCCGCCGGCCCGCCTACCCTGGTCGGCATGAGCACCCCAGCCGCACCGCCCGCCGGGAACGGCCTTCCCGGCAAGCCCACCTCGGCCTCGCGCACCACGCTCAGCCACATCATGACGGCCGGCGACACCAACCTGCTCGGCACCGTCCACGGCGGCGTGATCATGAAGTTGGTGGACGACGCCGCGGGCGCGGTCGCCGGGCGCCACTCCGGCGGGCCCGCGGTCACCGCGTCCATGGACGAGATGGCGTTCTTCGAGCCGGTCCGGGTCGGCGACCTGGTGCATGTGCGGGCGCAGTGCAACTGGACGGGGCGTTCGTCGATGGAGATCGGGGTGCGCATCATGGCGGAGCGGTGGAACGAGTCCACGCCCGCCACCCACGTCGGCAGCGCCTACCTGGTGTTCACGGCCGTGGACGACAGCGGCAGGCCGCGGCCGGTGCCTCCGGTCCTGCCCGAGACGGAGCGCGACAAGCGCCGCTGGCACGAGGCGGAGATCCGCCGCACCCACCGCCTGGCCCGCCGCCGCGCCATCAAGGAGCTGCGGGAGCGGCGGGCGGCCGAGGGCATCGAGGACTGAGCGGGGAGGGCCGGGCCGCGCGGGCCGGCGGCGCGGCCGGAGCGGCTGGGAACGGGCCGGACGGGCGCCGGACGGGGCCCGGGGCGGTTCAGTACGCGCCGGTCGGGAGCGGCCGCCGCCGGGTGCCGTCGCGCAGGACCGTGCCCCACCAGTCGAGCTGGTCGAGCATGTGCCGGGCGGCCTCGTTCGGGCCGGCCGGGTCCTTCAGCGTGCCGTCGGGCCCGAACAGCTCGTAGTAGCGGGGGAAGGACACGTAGTCGCGGACGGTGTGGGCGTGCAGCTCGCCCAGCACCTGCCGCAGGTGCTCGATGGCCAGCAGGCCGCCGCTGCCGCCGCTGTAGCCGACGAAGCCGACCGGCTTGGCCCGCCACTGGGTGTAGTGCCAGTCGATGGCGGCCTTGATCGAGGCGGGATAGCTGCGGTTGTAGTCCGGGGTGAGGACGACGATCGCGTCGGCGGCCTCGATCCGCTCGGTGAGCGCCGCCATGCCCGCCGGCCTGGGCAGCTCCGGGTCCATCGCCGGGAGCGTGGACGGCATCACCAGCGGCAGCTCGACGTCGGCCAGGTCGACGCGGTGCACGGTGAACGCGCCGTGCGCCTGTGCCCGCTCGGTGAACCAGTCGGCGACGACGGGCCCGAACCGGCCCTCCCGGACACTGCCGACGACGACGGCGAGGTCGAGCCTGCCGGTGGTGTCGGTGGTGCCGCTGGTGTCGGTCGTGGTGGTGGACATGGTGGTGCTCCCTCGGCTGTGGCTCGGGGTGGACGCCGACCAATCTGCCGATCGGCGCGCGGGCCGGGGAGGCCGGGCCGAGACTGGTAGGGCCAGGGCCACCCTCCGGGGCGGGCGCGGGCGGTACCTTCGGCGGGTGAGCGAGAACGAGCTCGGCCTGTTCCTGCGCAGTCGCCGCGAGGCCGTCACCCCCGCCGCCGTCGGGCTGCCCGCCGGCCCCCGCCGCCGCACCCCCGGGCTGCGCCGGGCCGAGCTGGCCACGCTGGCCGGGGTCAGCGTCGAGTACGTCACCCGGCTGGAACAGGGCCGCGACCGCGCCCCCTCCCCGCAGGTGCTGACCGCGCTCGCCGACGCGCTGCGGCTGACCCCGGGCGAGCGGGTGCACCTGTACCGGCTCACCAAGACCGGCGGCGGAGGGTTCTCCTGCACGGGCGGCCATACCCCGGCCCGCAGCGTGCGCCCCACCGTCCGGGCCGTGCTGGAGCGCCTGGAGCCGGCCCCGGCCGCGGTGCTCAACCGGCTCGGCGAGGTCCTCGCCCACACCGAGGGCTACGCGCGGCTCGCGGGACCGGTGGGGATGCTGGACGGCGACCCGCCGAACCTGGCCCGCTTCGTGCTCACCGACGCCCGGGCGCGCACCGCCTTCCCCGACTGGACGCGGGTCGCCGACGAGCAGGTCGCCGCGCTCAAGCAGGGCCCGTGCCTGGCCGACCCGTTCGTGGCCGCGCTCGCCGACGAGCTGACGCTCACCGCGGGCGCCGAGTTCACCGACCGGTTCGCCGCCCTGCCCGGGCTGCCCCGCGGCAACGGCGTGACCCGCCTGGTCCACCCGGAGACCGGCGAGCTGCGCCTGGCCTACGAGACCCTGGACCTGCCCGTGGACGACGACCAGCGCCTGGTCGTCCACCTGCCCGCCGACGACGCCACGGCCGCCGCCCTGGACCGCCTCACCGGCCGCGTGCCGGGCGCGCTGCGCGCGGTGTCCGGCTGAGCGGTGCCGCCGCCCAGTGCGCGGGGCGGCGCAGCGCCGCGGGCAGCCTCGTCGCGGTGTCGCCCCTGGCCGCGTTCACCTGGGACTGGGTGAGGAACAGGCTCTCGCCGAGGTCGGCGCCCCGCACGTCGGCGTCGCGGAGGTCGGCCCCGAGCAGGTCGGCCGCCCGCAGGTCCGCGCCGCGCAGGTCGGCGGCGATCAGCCAGGCGCCGCGCAGCGCGGCCCCCCGCAGGTCGGCGCCCCGCAGCCGCGCGCCCACCAGGTCCGCTCCCCGGTGTTCCCGGCGGCGGCCGGGCGCGCCGGACCGCACCAGCTCGCTGACCCGCGCCAGCAGCTCGCCCACGTCCTGCCGCAGTGCCGCCACGTCCAGCGCGGCCAGCTCCGCGGCGCCGCCCGCGGCGGCCGACTCCACCTCGTCCGCGGCCCGCCGCAGCTCTCCGTTGACCGGGCGGGCGCGCGGCAGCTCCAGGGCCTCGCGCAGATACCAGAGCATCTCGTGCAACTGCCGCACCACCGGGAACACAGCGAACATGGGGTGGGCGGTCGCCGGGTCCCGCCGCCAGTCCCGCCCGCCGAAGGTGCCCTGCGAGACCCGCTGCCCGGCGCCGAAGCAGTCGAAGACGGTGCAGCCCGCGAACCCCCGCTCCCGCAGCCGGTCGTGGACGCCGCAGCGGAAGTCCCGCCGGAGGTTGGCGCAGGGCTCCCCGGCGGCCTTGTCGACCGCGAACCCGGAGGAGGCGGAGAACGGCAGCGCCACGCAGCACAGCGCAAAGCAGGAGGAGCAGTCGGCCCGCAGCCCGGCGCGGGCGTCGGCGGGAGGCGGGGCGGGATCGTGGGCGGTCAACGCGCGGGTTTCCTCCTGGGGCGGGGAGCACCGCGCACCCGTCGGCCGCACTCCGTTCGGCTCCATTCTCGCCGAACGCGGGGCGGGACGGCCGCGGCCCCCGGCGCGGGGGCGGGGGCCGCGGCCGCCGGGGGCCGGGTGCGCCGAGGGGCGGGGGGTGCCGCTCGGGCCGGAACGGGCTACTTCAGCAGGCTCCTGGCCATGACGATGCGCTGGACCTGGTTGGTGCCCTCGTAGATCTGGGTGATCTTGGCGTCGCGCATCATGCGCTCCACCGGGTAGTCGCGGGTGTAGCCGTAGCCGCCCAGCAACTGGACCGCGTCGGTGGTGATCTCCATGGCGGCGTCGGAGGCGTAGCACTTGGCGGCGGCGCCGAAGAAGGTGAGGTCGCCGTCCTCGCGCTCGGAGCGGGCCGCGGCGGCGTAGGTGAGCTGGCGGGCGGCCTCCAGCTTCATGGCCATGTCGGCCAGCATGAACTGGATGCCCTGGAAGTCGGCGATGGCCTTGCCGAACTGCTTGCGCTCCTTGACGTAGCCCTTGGCGTAGTCCAGCGCGCCCTGGGCGATGCCGAGGGCCTGGGCGGCGATGGTGATGCGGGTGTGGTCCAGGGTCCGCATCGCGGTGGCGAAGCCGGTGCCCTCCTCGCCGATCATGCGGTCGGCGGGGATGCGGACGTTGTCCAGGTAGACCTCGCGGGTCGGGGAGCCCTTGATGCCGAGCTTCTTCTCGGGGGCGCCGAAGGACACGCCCTCGTCGGACTTCTCCACCACGAACGCGCTGATGCCCCTGGAGCGCTTCTCCGGGTCGGTGACGGCCATCACCGTGTAGTACTCGCTGACGCCCGCGTTGGTGATCCAGCGCTTGACGCCGTTGAGCACCCAGGAGTCGCCGTCGCGCACCGCGCGGGTCTTCATGCCCGCCGCGTCCGAGCCCGCGTCCGGCTCGGACAGGCAGTACGAGAACATCGCGTCGCCCTTGGCCAGCGGCGCCAGGTACCTGCTCTTGAGCTCCTCGGAGCCGGAGAGGATCACCGGCAGGGAGCCGAGCTTGTTGACCGCGGGGATCAGGGAGGAGGAGGCGCAGACCCGGGCGACCTCCTCGATGACGATGACGGTGGCCAGCGCGTCCGCGCCCGCGCCGCCGTACGCCTCGGGGACGTGGACGGCGTGCATGTCCGCCGCGACCAGGGCGTCCAGCGCCTCCTGGGGGAAGCGGCCCTGCTCGTCCACGTCCGCCGCGTAGGGGGCGATCTTCGCCTCGGCGAGCGCGCGGACGGACTCCCGGAGCGCCTCGTGCTCCTCGCCCGTCCGGAACAGGTCGAAATCAGTGTTGCCGTGGCTGCCCAACGTCCCCTCACCTCTCGCCGTGCGTCGTCCCGCGCCGTGCTGTGGCCCGCTGCTCGGCGCGGTCCTGCCGCGCTCCGCCGTTGTGCCGCGTCGTCCCAGCCAGCGTTGTTAACTACCGTTCAGTACAGACAATCGTAGGTCGCTTGCGCGCGCCTGGACCACGTGACGTGCGCGACAGCCTCCGGCCGCCGGATACGATCGCGTGCATCGCCCGATCCGGCCGCCGGGCGGCCGCGGCGGGGCCCCACGACGACAAGGAGCCGGTCGAAGATGAGCCCGAAGATCACGGTCATCGGGACGGGCTACCTCGGCGCCACGCACGCCGCCGGAATGGCGGAGCTGGGCTTCGAGGTCCTGGGCCTGGACACGGACGTGGAGAAGACGGCGGCGCTGTCCGCCGGGCGGGTGCCCTTCTACGAGCCCGGCCTGGAGGAGCTGCTGCGGCGGCACCTGGACGGCGGCAGGCTGCGCTTCACCACCGACTACGCCGAGGCCGGGGAGTTCGGGGACGTCCACTTCGTGTGCGTGGGCACGCCCCAGAAGAAGGGCGAGTTCGCCGCCGACATGCGGTACGTGGACGCGGCGGTGGACGCCCTCGCCCCGCACCTGCGCAGGCCCGCGCTGGTCGTGGGCAAGTCCACGGTGCCGGTGGGCACCGCGGCGCGCCTGGCGGAGAAACTGGCGGCGCTCGCCCCCGCGGGCGAGGAGGCCGAGCTGGCGTGGAACCCGGAGTTCCTGCGGGAGGGCTTCGCGGTGCAGGACACGCTGCGGCCCGACCGGCTGGTGTTCGGGGTGCGCTCGGGGCGCGCGGAGGCCAGGCTGCGGGAGGTGTACGCGTCCACGATCGAGGCGGGCACCCCGGTGGTGGTCACCGACTACCCGACCGCGGAGCTGGTGAAGGTCAGCGCCAACGCGTTCCTGTCCACCAAGATCTCGTTCATCAACGCGATGGCCGAGGTGTGCGAGGCGGCGGGCGCGGACGTGCTGAAGCTGAGCGAGTCCCTGGGCTACGACGACCGGATCGGCCGCAAGTTCCTCGGCGCCGGGCTCGGCTTCGGCGGCGGCTGCCTGCCCAAGGACATCCGGGCGTTCATGGCCAGGGCCGGGGAGCTGGGCGCCGACCAGGCGCTGACCTTCCTGCGCGAGGTGGACGCGATCAACATGCGGCGCCGCGCCAAGATGGTGGACCTGGCCCGCGAGCAGTGCGGCGGCGGGTTCCTCGGGCGGCGGATCGCGGTGCTCGGGGCCGCGTTCAAGCCCGACTCCGACGACATCCGCGACTCCCCCGCGCTGAACGTGGCCGCGCAGATCCAGCTCCAGGGCGGCCAGGTCACCGTCTACGACCCGAAGGCGCTGGACAACGCCCGCAAGATGTACCCGCACCTGAGCTACGCGGAGTCCGCGGCCGAGGCGGCGGAGGGGGCGCACGTGGTGCTGCACCTCACCGAGTGGCGGGAGTTCCGGGAGATCGACCCGGCGGAGTTCGGCGGGCTCGTCGCGGAGCGGCGGATCCTGGACGGGCGCAACGCCCTGGACCCGGCGCGCTGGCGGGCCGCGGGGTGGACGTACCGGGCCCTGGGACGGCCCAGCGCCTGAGGCCCGCCGCCCGCCCGTCGCCCCGCCCGCCACCCCAGTGGCGGGCGGGGCGACGGGCGGGCGGGCGGAGGTCGAGGGTACGGTGTCAGGCATGGCTGCCAACGGCTTCCCCCACCACCAGGACCCGGACACCGCCCGGGAGATCCTCTCCGCCGCCGGGGACACCTGGGCCGTGGTGGGTCTCTCCACCAACCCCTCGCGTGCCGCGTTCGGCGTCGCCCGCACCCTTCAGCGCTTCGGGAAGCGGATCGTGCCCGTGCACCCGAAGGCGGAGGCGGTGCACGGCGAGCGGGGCTATGCCTCGCTGGCGGACATCCCGTTCCCGGTGGACGTGGTCGACGTGTTCGTCAACGCGTCCCTGGCCGGGCAGGTCGCCGACGAGGCGGTGGCGGCCGGGGCCAAGGCGGTGTGGTTCCAGCTCGGGGTGGTCGACCCCGAGGCGTACGAGCGGGTCAGGGCGGCGGGCCTGCCGATGGTGATGGACCGCTGCCCGGCGATCGACATCCCCGCGTTCTTCGGCTGAGCGCGCCCGCGGGCCGCCCGGCGGGCCCACGGCGCGCTCACCCGCGGCGGCGGCTCACCCGGGACTGCGGCTCACCGGGGACTGGGCTCACCGGGGACGGCGGCTCACTCGCCGAAGCCGAACGAGTCCGCCGCGGCGAGCCTGGCGCGCAGCTTCCTGCCCTTGTCGGTGGCCTGGGCGTTGAGGTCTTCCTGGAAGCGCCGCATGCGCTCGCGCAGCTCCTCGTCGTGCGCGGCCAGCATCCGCACGGCCAGCAGCCCGGCGTTGCGGGCGCCCGCGACCGACACCGTGGCGACGGGCACGCCCGCGGGCATCTGCACGATGGACAGCAGGGAGTCCATGCCGTCCAGGTACCGCAGCGGCACCGGCACGCCGATGACGGGCAGCGGGGTGACGGAGGCCAGCATGCCGGGCAGGTGGGCGGCGCCCCCGGCCCCGGCGATGATCACCTTCAGGCCGCGGTCGGCCGCGCTCTCCCCGTAGGAGATCATCTCGTGCGGCATGCGGTGCGCGGAGACCACGTCGGCCTCGTAGGGGACCTCGAACTCCTCCAGCGCCTTGGCCGCGGCCTCCATCACCGGCCAGTCGGAGTCGGAGCCCATCACGACGCCGACCAGCGGCGCGTTGCTCTCGCGGTTCACTCGGTGATCGTCCCTCGCAGATAGTCGGCCGCGTGGCGGGCGCGGGCCCGCACCTCGTCCAGGTCGTCGCCGAAGGTGTTGACGTGCCCGACCTTGCGGCCCGGCTTGACGTCCTTGCCGTACATGTGGATCTTCAGCGCCGGGTCGCGGGCCATGCAGTGCAGATAGCCGTAGTACATGTCCGGGTAGTCCCCGCCGAGGACGTTGGCCATCACCGTCCAGCGGGCCCGGGGCCTGGGGTCGCCGAGCGGGAGGTCGAGGACGGCCCGCAGGTGGTTGGCGAACTGGCTGGTGACGGCGCCGTCCTGGGTCCAGTGGCCGCTGTTGTGCGGGCGCATCGCCAACTCGTTGACGAGGATCCGGCCGTCCGCCGTCTCGAACAGCTCCACGGCCAGGTGGCCGACCACGCCGAGCTCCTTGGCGATGGTGAGCGCGATCCGCTGCGCCTCGCCGGACAGCTCGTCGGACAGGCCGGGGGCCGGGGCGATCACCTCGTTGCACACCCCGTCGACCTGGATGGACTCCACCACCGGGTAGGCGACGGCCTGGCCGTGCGGGGAGCGCACCACATTGGCCGCGAGCTCCCGGGCGAACGGGACCTTCTCCTCGGCGAGCACCGGCACCCCGGCGCGGAACGCCTGGCCGCCCGCCTCCGGGTCGGCGGCCTCCGCCTCGCCGCGGACGATCCACACGCCCTTGCCGTCGTAGCCGCCGCGCACGGTCTTCAGCACGACCGGCCACCCGGCGCCCTCGGCCGCGAACGCCGCCACGTCGGCCGCGTCGGCGACGATCCGGTGCCGCGGGCACGGCACGCCGATCGCGGTCAGCCGGGCGCGCATGACGCCCTTGTCCTGGGCGTGCACCAGCGCGTCCGCGCCGGGCCGGACGGCGACGCCCTCGGCCTCAAGCGCCCGCAGGTGCTCGGTCGGGACGTGCTCGTGGTCGAACGTGATCACGTCGCAGCCCTCGGCGAACCGGCGCAGTGTGTCCAGGTCGCGGTGGTCGCCGACCACGACGTCGTGCACGGCCTGCGCCGCGGAGTCCTGCGGGGCGTTGCTGAGCAGCTTGAACCTGATGCCGAGCGGGATGCCCGCCTCATGCGTCATCCGGGCGAGCTGGCCGCCGCCCACCATGCCGACTACGGGGAAAGTCACGCCAGCCAGGGTATCCGCCCGGCCGCGCCGCGCCGCAGGTGGGAGGCCGCGCGCCCGGTGGCGATCACGCTGCGTGTCGGGCCGCGCGGGCGGTGTGAGCGGCCGGGCGGAGCCCCTGGCACCCGATCGCACCGCTGTGACCTGGGGTTTCACCCTATTGCTCCGCTTACCGGGCTGACTTCCCTATGCCCCGACTAGCATGAAGTGCCTACCGGATGTCGAACGACGGGGCGCCACGATCACCATGACTGTACTTCGCGGGCTGTACCCACGACTCGGTTCGATCATCACCGAGCTGGCCAAGTTCGGCGCGGTGGGTGCGATCGGCTTCGTCGTGAACATCGCGGTGTTCAACTTCTGCCTGCACGCGCTGGACCTCCAGACGGTCCGCTCCGGCGTGATCGCCACGGCGGTGGCCATCGGCACCAACTACCTGGGGAACAGGTACTGGACCTACCGCCACTGCGACAAGACGCAGCGCACCCGGGAGATCAGCCTGTTCATGCTGTTCAGCGGCATCGGGCTGGTGATCGAGAACGGTGTGCTGGCGATCTCGCACTACGGGTTCGGGTTCACCTCGGTGCTCGCGGACAACGTCGCGAAGAACGTCATCGGGCTCGGGATCGGGACGCTGTTCCGGTTCTGGTCCTACCGCACCTGGGTGTTCCGGAACGAGGCGGCGGTGCTCGGCGCGGCCGAGGACCTGCTGCCGGGCCGCGAACGCGCGGTGACCGGGGCGCCGCAGGCGTGACGGCCCGGCCGTCAGTGGTCCTCGACCCGGCGGCCGAGACCCCGCCTGATGATCCTCGACCTGGCGGCCGAGACCCCGCTAATGGTCCTCGACCTGGCGGCCGAGGAACAGAGCGAACACCGGCGGCCGCTGCTGGAGGAGTTCCAGGCGGCCGCCGTCCGCCTCGGCCAGGTCGCGGGCCACGGCCAGGCCGAGGCCGGTGGAGTTGCGGCCGCTGACCGTGCGCTCGAAGACGCGCGAGCCCAGGTCCGGCGGCACCCCGACGCCCTGGTCGGTGACCTCGACCACCACCTGGTTGCCGGTGACCCGGGTGTGCAGGCCGACGTCGCCGTCGCCGTGCATCAGCGAGTTCTCGATCAGGGTGGCCAGCACCTGCGCCACCGCGCCCGGCGTGCCCACCGCCTGGAGGTCCTTGGCGCCGGAGCAGGTGATGGCGCGGCCCTCCACGCGGTAGGCGGGCCGCCACTCCTCGATCTGCTGCTTGACCACCTCGTCCAGGTCGAACGTGACCGCGGAGCCCCGCTTGGGGTCGCGGGAGTTCGTCAGCAGCCGCTGCACCACGTCGGTGAGCCGCTCCACCTGGCCGAGCGCTATCGCCGCCTCCTCCTTGACGATGGCCGGGTCGTCGGTGGCGATGATCTCCTCCAGGCGCATCGACAGCGCGGTGAGCGGTGTGCGCAACTGGTGGGAGGCGTCGGCGGCGAGGCGGCGCTCGGCGGTGAGCATCCGGGCGATGCGCTCGGCGCTGGCGTCCAGCACGTCCGCGACCCGGTCCAGCTCCGGCACCCCGTACCTGCGGTGCCGGGGGCGCGGGTCGCCGGAGCCGAGGCGCTCGGCGGTCTCGGCGAGGTCGATCAGGGGCGCGGCGAGCTTCCTGGCCTGGCGCACGGCCAGCAGCACGGCGGCCAGCACGGCCAGCAGCGCGACGCCGCCGATGACCAGCAGGGTGCGCACGATCTCGCGGCCGACCGAGGAGTACGACTCCTCGATGGTGACCCGCTCGCCGCGGTCGCCGGTGCGCTCGACGCTGATGACCTTGCCCTGCGGGCGCTCGCCCAGCTCGATGGCGCGCTGCCTGGGCACCTCGATCAGGGCGTAGCGCTCGGGGTCGATCTGCCGCCGCAGCGCCTCGGGGGCGACGGTCTCGCCCGCGCCGAGCCGGTTCTCCACGACGCTGAGCAACTGCACCGCCTCGGACTCCACGCTCTCCCTGGCGCTGCTCTCGATGGTCCTGGTCTCCACGACGACCAGCGAGACGCCGAAAACGGCGATCACGACGAGCACCACGGCGAGCGTGGAGTGGATCATTCGTCGGATCATGGGGCCGCGCCAGTTCTGGAGAGGGGGAGGGCCGCCCGGCCCCGTGCCGGGGGACCGGGGCGGGCGGAGGTCAGCTCTTCTCGAAGCGGAAGCCGACCCCGCGCACGGTGGAGATGTACCGCGGGTTGGCCGCGTCGTCGCCGAGCTTCTTGCGCAGCCAGGAGATGTGCATGTCGAGGGTCTTGGTGGACGACCACCAGGTGGTGTCCCAGACCTCGCGCATGAGCTGGTCGCGGGTGACGACCCGGCCCGCGTCGCGGACCAGCACCCGCAGCAGGTCGAACTCCTTGGCGGTGAGCTGGAGCTCCTCCTCGCCGATCCAGGCGCGGTGCGACTCGACGTCGATGCGCACACCGTGGGTGGAGGGGGGCTGCTGGACGTCGGCGGAGCCGCGCCGCAGCAGGGCGCGGACGCGGGCGAGCAGCTCGGCGAGGCGGAAGGGCTTGGTGACGTAGTCGTCGGCCCCGGCGTCGAGCCCGACGACGGTGTCCACCTCGTCGGCGCGCGCGGTGAGCACCAGGACGGGGAACGCCTGCCCCTCGGAGCGGAGCCTGCGGCAGACTTCCAGGCCGTCCATCCCGGGCAGGCCGAGGTCGAGCACCAGCAGGTCGACGCCGCCCTTCAGGCCGCGGTCGAGTGCGGCCGGGCCGTCCTCGCGGACCTCCACGTCGTAGCCCTCGCGGCGCAGGGCGCGCGCCAGCGGCTCGGAGATGGACGCGTCGTCCTCGGCGAGCAGTACTCGGGTCATGACCTGAGGATAGTCCGCGCGTGCCCGCCCGCGGGCACGTCCGGGAGCGCCGGGACGCTCCGCGGCGCGGGGCGGCGTGCGGGGGTGAACGGCTGTGGCCACTGTCACAAACCGCCGCGCCGGGGCACAGACCGGGCACGCGGTGCCGTTACAGTGAGTCGGAACGTCCGCTTCCGCCTCCGGTTCCCGGATCCGTGCCCGACCGGCACCCCGGGGCCCGCGGCGGAGCGCGGGGCGGTGCACCGGCCCGCCCCCGTTGGTCAACGACGTGACCGCAGGATCCCGCCGCGCGCGACGCTGCGCGGGCGCGGATCCCGGTGTGCGGCTGCTTCCCCAGCACGGGCGCACGGTGCTCCGCACCGGGTGTCCCGGCCGTCCGCGCGCCGGAAACCGGCCGACCACCTGACGGACGCGCGCCCCGCGCGCGCCCCGACACGCAAGGAACCACCTATGGCGTCAAGCCTGCCCAGCCTGTCGAAGGACGGCACACAGGGGACCCCTGTCGGCGACTCGTCCTTCTTCGGCCACCCCCGCGGCCTGGCCACGCTCTTCATGACCGAGATGTGGGAGCGGTTCAGTTGGTACGGGATGCGGGCCATCCTCACCCTGTACCTGGTGGCCGGGGTGCTCGACGGTCCGCTCGAGGACCGCGAGGCGCTCGCCGCCGCGATCTACGGCGTGTACAACGCGCTGGTCTACATGCTCGCCATGCCGGGCGGCTGGATCGCCGACCGGGTGTGGGGCGCCCGCAAGGCCGTCCTGGTCGGCGGCGCCGTCATCGCGGCGGGGCACTATGTGCTGGCCATCCCGGCGGACGCCACGTTCTTCGTCGGCCTGCTGCTGATCGCGCTGGGCACCGGACTGCTCAAGCCGAACATCTCCACGATGGTCGGCGGGCTGTACGCGCCCGGTGACAGCGCCCGCCGCGACGCCGGATTCACCCTCTTCTACATGGGCATCAACATCGGCGCCCTGGCCGCGCCGCTGGTCGTCGGCACCGTCGGCGAGAAGGTGGACTGGCACCTCGGCTTCGGCCTGGCCGGTGTGGGCATGACGCTGGCGCTGGTGCAGTACGTGCTCGGCTCCCGCCACCTGGGCGACATCGGCCGGGTGCCGCCGACCCCGGCGAGCCCGCGGGAGAAGCGGACGGTGGCGCGCAGGGCGGCGCTGTGGCTGGGCGTGGCCGCCGCCGCGCTGGCGCTCGACGTGGCCCTGGGCACCTACGACATCGAGCACCTGGTGAACGTCATGGCCGTGCTCGGCATCGCCGTGCCGGTGGTGTACTTCACCGTGATGTTCCGCAGCCCGTCGCTGTCGGCGGAGGAGCGTCCGCGGATACGGGCGTTCATGTGGTTCTTCGTGACCTCGGTGCTGTTCTGGATGATCTACGACCAGTCCGGCTCGCTGCTGACGCTGTTCGCGGACAACAAGACGGACCGGTCGGTCGGCGGCTGGGAGTTCCCGGCGAGCTGGTTCCAGTCGGTCAACCCGGTGTTCGTCATCGTGCTGGCGCCGGTGTTCGCCTCCGTGTGGGTGTGGCTGGCCCGGCGCAGCCGCGAGCCGAGCACGGTGACGAAGTTCGCGCTGGCGATGCTGCTGATCGGCGGCTCGTTCGGGATCATGGGCCTGGCGGGCGCGGCGGCGGCGAGCAGCGACACCGGCAAGGTCACGGTGTTCTGGCTGCTTTCGGTGTACCTGGTGCAGACCCTCGGTGAGATGTGCCTGTCCCCGGTGGGCCTGTCGCTGTCCACCAAGCTGGCCCCGGCGCGGTTCGCCAGCCAGGTGATGGGCCTGTGGTTCCTGGCCACGGCCACCGGCAACGCGATCAACGGCTGGGCGACCAAGCTGAACGAGCCGCTGGGCGACGCCATGTACTACACGCTGTGGGCGGTCCTCGCGGTCCTCGGCGGGCTGGCGTTCATGGTGGCGCAGCGGCGGATACGGGCGCTGATGGGCTCCGTCAGGTAACGGCTCGCCCCCGCGGGAGCACCGAGCCCCGGCGTGCGCGTGCGGCGCGTGCGCCGGGGCTCGGCCGTGCCCGGGTCACTCGCGGCGCAGGCGCCGCCACGGGGTGAAGGTGACCAGGGCGACGCCGACGAGCAGCACCGTGCCCGCCAGCACGCCGAGCGCCCGCACGGAGCCGACGCCGTCCGCGCCGGTGTCGGCGAGCCCTCCGCCGGAGGTGCCGGATGTGCCGGTGGTGCCGGTGGTGCCCGCCGTGCCGCTCGTCCCGCCGGAGGCGCCGCCGGAGTCGGAGCCGCCCGCCACGCCGCCGGACTGCTCCTTGACGGTGAGCTCCAGCGAGGCGCCCGGGTCCTTCACGGGGGTGCAGGTGGTCGTGGTGCCCAGCGCCTCCACGGTGAGGACGCCCGGGGTGAGGGTGACCTTGCCGGTGGCGCCCGGCTTGTAGGTGCCGGTCATGTCGGGGACCTCGATGGGGTCGCCGGACTTGATGGGGGCGGTGTTGGCCGGGCCCGCCACCGCGACCTCGCCGTTCTCCGCGCCGCCGACCTTCACCTTCATGCTGGGCTTGACGGAGTTCGCCGGGATGTCGGCCGGGCTGTCCATGACGCTGGCGCCGAACCTCACCGTCAGGTCGTAGGAGCCCTTGTCCGAGACGGCGTCCACGGTGACGCCCGAGGTGGCCTGCTTGTCGCCGATCGGGGTCTTGCACGCGTAGGCGACGTCCACCTGCTTGCCCGGGTACTTGGTGCCGTCGGGGTCACCACCGCCGCCACCCACGGTGCCGGTGGTGCCGGTGGTGCCGGTGGTGCCGGTCGTCCCGGTGGTGCCGGTAGTTCCCGTGGTCCCGGTGGTCCCCGTCGTCCCGGTGGTCCCCGTGGTCCCCCCGTCCTGGGTCACCTTGATCGTCACCGCCACCGGCACCTGCTCGGTGGGCTTGCACACGGTGTCCGTGGGCATCGGCTTGCTCACGTTGACGTTGTACTCGCCCGGTGTGAGCGTGACCTCGCCCGGCGCGGTGAGCTTCAGCGTGCCGGTCATGTCCGACAGCTTCATCTCGGTGTTCTTCGGGATCGGCGGGTTCTGCCGCGGCCCCTGCACCTCCAGCGTCGCCGTCTGCGCGCCGCCGACGGCGATCTTCCCCGTCGGCTGGACGGTGTCGGCCTCCAGGTCCAGGATGTCCGGGTTCTTGGACGCCGCCTGGACCGTCCTCCACCCGACGGTGATCTCGTCGCCCACCTTCGCCGTGGCCGGGGCCTGGATGTCCGCCTTGGTGGTGCCCTGGATCGCGGGCATGCCCAGCGGCGGCTGGCACTCGGTGGCGTAGGAGACCTCCGCCGCCGTCGCGGACCCCGGCAGGGCCAGCAGTGTGCCGCCGCCGAGGACGAGGGCCGCCCCGGCCGCGGCCGCGGCGCGGGCCGCGGAGACGCGGGGGCGTGCGGTGGGGGGTCGCGGTCGTCCGCGCAGCGTTCTCACGATCATCCCTTCGACGAGGAGCTCACGGGTGCGGGGACCGGGGCGGCGGCCGCGGGGCGGCCGGGGCGCACCCGGTTGACGATGAGCAGGCCGATCCGGAACAGGGCCGCGGGCACCACCACGCACAGCAGCACCAGGAACAGCGTCACGCCCCAGGGCCGCGGCACCGTCCACGGCTGTTCGGCGAGCAGTTCGCCGCCGTACTCGACCGAGACGGCGTAGTCGCCGTGCGCGCCCGCCGCCAGCTCCACCGGGAGCCGGACCTCGCGCTCCCGGCCGGGCGGCAGGGTGCCGTCCCAGCGCACGTCGCGCCAGTCGGGGGCGAAGACGGAGTGGGCGGTGCCGACCCGGAAGACCGGGGTGACCGCCGGGGTGGAGCCGAGGTTGGCGACGGTGACGACGACGGTGCGCTCCGGCGGGGCGCCGAACCACTCCAGCAGCCCGCCCGACCCGTCCAGCCTGACCCGCAGGGCGGTCAGCCGGGCGGGCGGCTCCTTCGGCGGCTCGGCGACCGGGTGCCCGGCGACGGTGAACGGCACGTCCACCACGGCCGCGTCCTCGCCCGTCACATCGGCCACCCGCACCACGCACGGGCAGGGCCTGGGCGGCTCGGCGACCGGCAGTCGCAGCGTGATCCGGCCGCGCTCGTCGGCGCGGCCCGCCAGGCCGTCGGCGTTGGCGCAGGCGGTGGTGCCGCCGATGCCGTTCTGCCCGCACACCAGCACGGTGAGCAGGGCGCCGGGCGGCCAGCCCCGGCCGGTGACGGTGACGGTGCCGCCGACACCGCCCTGCTTGGGGGTGAGGACGACGGAGGGCTCGGCGGCGCGCGCCCGCGGGGGCGCCCACAGGGCGAGGCAGCAGGTCAGGGCGAGGACGGCGAGCACGGCGAGCGGCCGGCGCGGGGACGTGCTCACGCCGGGCCCCCTCCCGCCGCTACCGGCTCGGGGGCGGGCCCGCCCCCGGCGCGCTCCCCCGGACGCCCCGCGTGCCGCCGCCGGGTGAGGACCAGCCGGGCCGTCAGGGCGCCGAGCGCGGCGAGCACCGTGCCGGCGGCCGCCCACGGCACGGCGGTGAAGGTCGCCGCGCCGGAGCCGCTCCGCCCCCCGGCCGTCGCCGTCACCACCACCCGCACCCGGTCCAGGCGGGGCGCCTGGTCCCACCGCTCGGTCAGCTCCACGCGCCGCCCCGGTGGCAGTCGGGCCGGCACTCCGCTCGCCGGGCGCCGCATCAGCGTCCGCCCGAACAGGCCCTCCGCCCGCACGGTGAGCCGGGGCCGCACCGTGACGTTGCCCCGGTTGACCAGGGTGTAGTGGACGGTGGCGGTGCTCGCCCCGGAGCCGGGGACGGCGGGCTGCGCCCGGCGCACGGTGACGTTCTCCACGGTGAGCGCGGTCAGCGCCGGCCCGGTCACCCGCACGTGGACGGGGAGCCGCGCGGTGCGCGCCCCGGCCGTGGCGGTGATCGCCGCCAGATGGCCGCCGGGTTCGGCCGCCCCGGGCAGGGTGACGGTGAACGGGACGCGGGCCCGGGTCCGCGGCGGGACGGTGACCCGGTCCCCGGCGAGCGCGATCCACCCGCCGGAGCCCCGGCCGGTGCCGCGCAGTCGCACCGTGAGGGGCTCGGCCGCGGGATTGGTGACGGCGACGGCGTCCTCCAGCACGTCCCCGGGCGCCCCCTGGAGGCGGACGGAGCCGCCGTCCGCCCCGGCGGTGCCCTCCGGCGCTGCCGGGGCCAGCGACCAGCGGGCCGGGTCCGCCGCGTGCGCCGGCGGGGGGACGGCCAGCGCGGCGGCCGTCAGCAGCACGGCGCACACCCCCCGCGGCGCGGCGCCCGCTGCCCTCACGGGCGCCGTGACGCGCGGACGCCGCCCCGCGTCACCCACAGGCCGCCCGCGACGCCGAGGAGCAGCACGGTGCCGCCGAACGTGGCCAGGGCGACGGCGCCGTCGGCGGGCCCGGTGTCGGGCAGGGCGGCGCCGCCCGTGGACCCGCCGCCCGTGGACGAGCCGCCGGAGGCGCCGCCGGTGGACCCGCCGCCCTGCGACCCGCCGCCGGAGCCGCCCGCCACCGTGACGTCCAGGGTGAGCGAGGGCCCGGGGTTGTTGCCGGGGGTGCAGGTGGTGGTGGTGCCGAGCGCCTTGATGGTGAGGGTGCCCGCGGTGAAGGTGACCTCGCCGGACTTCTTCGGGGTGTAGGTGCCGCTCAGGTCGTTGATCTTGATGGGGGCGTCGGCGGGCACGGCCTCGGTGTTGGGCGGGCCGGTGACGGTGACCGTGCCGGAGTCCGCGCCGCCTAGCCGGATCAGGGCGCTGGGCTTCATCGTCCCCGGGCCGAGCTCGACCGGGCTGGAGGAGACGCCCTTGTTGAAGGTCATGGTGAGCCGGTACGCGGAGCCGCTCTCGACCGCCTTGATGTCGATCGGGGAGACGGCGCTCTTGTCCCCGATCGGCGTTTTGCAGCGGTAGTCCACGTCCACGATCCGCGCGTGCGCCGCGGGGGCGGTGAGCAGCAGGGCCGCCGCGGCCGTGGCGCCGGCGAGCCCGGCGGCGCCGCCCCGGGCGAGGGCTGTGCGGTGGTGCAACTGGGGCCGGGGCCTGGGCACGTCGCGTCCACTCCCTCCACCGGGCCGGTGCGCGCGCCCGGACTACTGATGGGGCGTCAGATAGCGGGTCAGAGCGCGACAGTACGCCCAGGGGCGCGCGGAGGGAAGGGCTTTCACAAAGGCACGTTCACACGCCGGAAACACACCCGAAAGAGCGGGACGGGACGATGCTCGGAAGGGGCACCCGGTGGTGGGGACGGTCTGCCCGTCGGCGGGAGGCGGCACGCGGCGGTACGAGCGCGTGGCGCCCGGGAGGGACGGAGAACGCGCGCGGCAGGGCGGACGGCGTGGCGACGCGACGGTGCGCGGGGACGCGAGACGTGGTGCGCGGGACGGGAGGGCACGCTCGGCACGAACGCGCGCCCTGCCGGGGCGGGCCCGCTCAGGCGGTGCCCGGAACGGCGATCTCCGCCCAGACGGTCTTGCCGCCCCCGCCGTCGTGGGCGACCGCTCCCCAGCCGGAGCACAGCCGCTCGACGATGTACATGCCGTGGCCGCCCGGTCTGCTGCCGCGGTGCGGGCTGCGGCGCTGGGGATGGTCGTCGGAGGTGTCGCTCACCTCCAGGCGCAGCGTCTTCGCGTCCCGGCGGAGCCGCAGCTCCTGGGCGCCGCCCGCGTGCAGACAGGCGTTGGTGACCAGCTCCGAGACGACGAGCAGCACGTCCTCCGCCGCCGCCTGCCCGTCCGGGGTCGTGGCGGGAAGCCAGCCCCAGTCGTGCAGCGCCTCACGGGTGAAGTCGCGGGCGCGCGCCACCACGCCGCTCGTCCCCGCGAGCAACAGCCTGCGCACCTGCCCGGCCACAGGTGTCACCATATCGCCCATCCCGGACGCACCGCGGTCGTCCGGCATGAAGGGCCGGGTGGTGCTCATCCGCGCTTCACCTCACCGACTTCGGACACGTTTCGAGGGATCTCCTGCCCGACGGGGACTCTTGAAACCTCCCGGTTGCCCGGGTTCGCCCCCTCGCACAGGCAGACGCGGGCCGCGGGGCGGCATCCGCCCCGCGGCCTCGCAGGTCAATCGGCCAGTGCCTGGTCCAGTTGTTCGTGCACGGTGAACACCGCGTCGGCCCCGGTGATCTCGAAGACCCGGGCCACCGCGGGGCGCATTCCCGCCAGATGGATGCCGCCCCCGGCCTCCACGGCCTTCAGCCGGGCGGCCAGCAGCACGTTCAGACCGGTGGAGTCGCAGAACTCCAGGGCCGAGCAGTCCACCACCAGCCGGTGGTCCCCGCTGTCGAGGCACCGCTCGAGCTGCTCGCGCAGCAGGTCCGCCGTGTGGTGGTCCAGCTCCCCCGAAGGCGTCACGACAGCGCTCCCGCTCTGCTTGCGCACCTCAACCCGGAGCCGGTCACGTCCGGTCGTATCGGTGACGCCGCCGTCCATCCTCACCCTCCTGTGGTCCGCGCATTCGCAGGTGAACCCTACGCCCTTCGGCCGCGCAGAGGTAGTTACCCCGTCGAACGATCGTTCGCGAACGTGTCCGGGGCGGCCCTGCCTTGCAAACGATCGCAAGGAGAGAGTAGGTGTGGAAGGGCGAAAAATCGTCCCCGCCGACCAGCGGGACCCGTGAGCGAGGACCAGGACAGGAGGTGCGCCGGCCCGGCACGGCATGAAGCACGGACGGCAGCGAGGCTGCCGGCAACGAGGGAGGAGCACATGGCACCCCAGCGCGACGACACGCGCACAGGAACACTCGCGAGGCACGAGTCGTCGGCCGCCCCCACGGGGGTCGCGGAGGAGTTCGTCCCCGGCACGCGGGCCCTCGAAGCGGAGGGCACCGGCGAGTTCGACATCGCCGGCGACCTCCGGGAGGACGGCCTGCCCGAGATCCCCCCGTACGACGAGGTGGCTCCGCTGGACGCGCGGGCCCTGTCCAAGACCCTCTTCAAGCGCCTGACGACGCTGGAGGAGGGCACGCACGAGTACCAGTACGTGCGCAACACGCTGGTCGAGCTGAACCTCGCCCTGGTGCGGTTCGCCGCCTCCAGGTTCCGCTCCCGCAGCGAGCCGATGGAGGACATCGTCCAGGTCGGGACGATCGGTCTGATCAAGGCGATCGACCGGTTCGAGATCGACCGCGGCGTGGAGTTCCCCACATTCGCGATGCCCACGATCGTGGGCGAGATCAAACGCTTCTTCCGGGACACGAGCTGGTCGGTCCGGGTGCCGCGCCGCCTCCAGGAGCTGCGTCTGGACCTGGCGAAGGCCGGTGACGAGCTGGCACAGGAGCTGGACCGGGCGCCGACCGTGAAGGAGCTCGCCGAGCGCCTCTCCCTCTCCCCCGAGGAGGTCGTCGAGGGCATGGCGGCGAGCAACGCGTACACCGCGAGCTCGCTGGACGCCCAGCCCGAGGACGACGACTCCGAGGGCGCGCTGGCCCACCGGATCGGCTACGAGGACCACGACCTGGAGGGCGTGGAGTACCGCGAGGCCCTCAAGCCGCTGATCGCCGGGCTGCCGGCCAGGGACCGCAAGATCCTCTCGCTGCGGTTCGTGGGCAACATGACCCAGTCCGAGATAGGGGAGGAGCTGGGCATCTCCCAGATGCACGTCTCCCGCCTCCTCTCCCGCACCCTCACCCGGCTGCGGACGGGGCTGCTGGCGGAGGACTGACCGGGAACGACCCGCCGCGCACACGGGCCGGGACGCGCCGCGACGGCGCGCCCCGGCCCGTGTGCCGTGCGGGCGCGGTGCCCGCCCCCGTCACCGGTACCGGGTCACCCGGCCGGCCAGGGCACCTGGGGCGAGCGGTGGTAGTCGATGCCGAGCACGTCCCAGCGCGGGCCCTGGGCGGCCAGGCGCTGCCGGAAGGACTCCCAGTCGTGGGTGTGGGCCGGGGACCAGCCCAGCTCGGCCACCGCGGGCAGGCGGGGGAAGGCCATGTACTCGATGTGGTCGCTCGTGGTGATCGTCTCCGTCCACAGCGGCGCCTCCACCCCGAGCACGGCCGAGGCCGGGGCGCCCTGGACGTACGTCGCCGGGTCCCAGTCGTAGGACTGCCGCACCTCCACGTAGCCGGCCCAGTTGAGGCCGAGCGGCGTGGCGGGGTCGTACTTCATGTCCAGGTAGGTGCGGTTGGCCGGGGACAGGATCAGCCGGGTGCCCGCCCGGGCGGCGGCGGCCACCTCGGGCTCGGTGCCGGTCACGCCCCAGTACTGGGCGACGGCCCCCTCGGCGGGCCGGGCGCCGGTGAGCTGGTGCCAGCCGACGACCGTCTTGCCGTACCGCGCCACCGTCCGCTGGGCGCGGTCCATGAACGCGACGTAGTCCTCGTGGCTGGTGGCGTGCGCCTCGTCGCCGCCGATGTGCAGGTACTCCCCCGGGGTGAGCGCGGCGATCTCGCGGACCACGTCGTCCACGAAGTCGTAGGTCACCTCCTTGTCCACGCACAGCGAGCTGAACCCGACCTCGATGCCGGTGTACAGCGGGGGCGCCACGCCGTCGCAGTTCAGCTCGGGGTAGCTGGCGAGCGCGGCGTTGGTGTGGCCCGGCATGTCGATCTCGGGGATCACGGTGAGGTACCGGGACGCCGCGTAGCGGACCACCTCCCGGTACTGCTCCTTCGTCCAGTACCCGCCGGGTCCGCCGCCGACCTGCGTGGACCCGCCGTACGTCGCCAGGCGCGGCCAGCTCTCCACGGCGATGCGCCAGCCCTGGTCGTCGGTGAGGTGCAGGTGCAGCCGGTTGACCTTGTACAGGGCGAGCTGGTCGATGTACCGCTTGACCTGGTCGACGGTGAAGAAGTGCCGGGCCAGGTCCAGCATGGCGCCGCGGTGGGCGTAGCGCGGCCGGTCGGTGACGGTGCCCGCGGGCACGGTCCACGGGCCGGGGCGGCGCTCGCGGCTCTCGACCCGCGGCGGGAGCAGTTGCCGCAGGGTCTGCACGGCGTGGAACAGCCCGGCGGGCCGCTCCGCGGTGACGGTGACGGCCCGGTCGGTGACGTCGAGCCGGTAGCCCTCGGGGCCGGTGCCGCCGCGGCCGAGGACGAACACGATGCCGCCGCGGCCCGGCGCGGTGGTGACCGGCAGGCGGTAGCCGGTGGACGGCCGCAGGATCCCGGCCAGGTACTCCCCGACCCGCGCGGCCTCCCGCGAGTCCGCGGGCACGTGGATCCTGGTCGCCGGCCCGAGGGCGAAGCCCGCGCCGCCGGTGGCGCGGGCCTCGGCGGGGGCGGGGACGAGCCGGTCGTAGCCGGGCGCGTCGGGGGCGGGGTCGGCGGCCGGGGCCGGGGCGGCCGCCGCGGACGAGGCGGCGGTGGCGCCGAGGCAGAGCAGGAGCGCGGTCAGGGATCTCAGCAGGCTTCCGGGTCGCACATCGGGTCCCTTCTCCGGAGGCGGGTGTGCCTGCTGAGCACTGTGCGGTGCCGGACCCGCTCTGGTCCAGACCTTTGCGCCGGACGGGGCCGAAAGAGGGACGGACTGGGAGGCGGCGCACGGTCGCGGATGCGGGCGCGGATGCGGGCGCGGAGGCGTTCGGACGCGGATGCAGTCGTGGCGGTAACGATCGGGGCTCCCGCACCACTTCCCCGTGACAGGACACCCGGAGGGACGGAGGTGCGGTGGTGGCCGACGAAGCGGAACGCTTCACCGCGATGTATGACGAGTGCCGCCGGCGCGTGTGGGCCTATGTGGTCAGCCGCGCCGGGCGGCAGGTCGCCGACGAGGTGGTGAGCGAGACGTTCACCGTGGCCTGGCGCCGCTTCGCCGAGCTGCCCGAGCCGCCGCTGCCCTGGCTGCTCGGCGTCGCCAGGAACGTACTGCGCGACAGCGTCCGCGCCGAGGTCAGGCGCGAGTCGTTCGCGGCCGAGCTGCGGGCGTGGGCCGAGGTGGCGGAGGACGACGTGGCCGACGACGTCGCCGACCGGCTGGTGCTGCTGCGGGCCCTGGGCGAGCTGGGCGAGGACGACCGGGAGGTGCTGATCCTCGCCGCCTGGCAGGGGCTCACCCCGCGCGAGGCGGCGCGGGTCGTCGGATGCACCCCGGCCGCCATGCGGGTCCGGCTGCACCGGGCCCGCAGGCGGCTGGCGCGGGCGGCGGAGGAGCGCTCCGACGCCCCGGCCGACCGGCCCCGGGTGCGGATCGCGGCGGGAGAGGGTGCGCGGTGAACGACGGCGGAAGGCGGAGGATCGGGATGGGCAGCAGGAACAGCGACGACGTGGTGCTGCGGCTGGCCGGGGCGCGGCCGGAGCACCTGGACCCGGACGGGGCGCCGGACCCGGCGACCCGCGCGGCGGAGCTGGCCGCCGCGATGGCCGCGCCGCGGGAGCGGGCGGCGGCGCGGGAGCGGTTCGGCCGGGCCGTGCCGGCCAGGGCCCGGCGGATGGGGCTGGTGGGCGCGGCCGCGGCGGCGGCGCTGGTCGTCGCCGTCACCGCGTCCGAGCCGCGGTTCGGGCAGGACGGCCGGCCGTCGGCCCGGTCGGTGCTGCTGGCGGCGGCGGAGGCGGCGGAGCGGGCCCCGGAGGGGGAGGCGGCGGGCAAGTTCTGGAAGAGGCAGGACGACCGCCTGAACCTGCACCCGGTGGCATCACAGCGCGACCCCTACGTCATCGCGCACCGCAGCGGCTCCGTGACGTACATCCCCTGGGGGGGCGACCATTACCGCACGCCGCAGGAGTCCGTGTACCGAGAGTACGCCCCGTACACGCAGGCCGACCGGGCGGCGTGGCGGCGGGCCGGCTCTCCCGACCGGGTCAGGATCTGGGCCCGGCAGGGCACGGAGGAGCTGAGCCTGAGCGATCCGTCGTACCGGCTCTCCGGAGTCGACGTCGTCTACGTCGGCTGGCTGGACGGGCGCGGGACGATCTTGGAGGCCCTGCGCAAACTGCCCACCGACCCCGACGCGCTCAGGGCGGATCTGCTGAAGAGCCGCGATCGCGGCACGGCGGGCGACCGGGCGGCCGAGGAGGAGTGGCTGTTCAACGTCGCCAGCGGCATCATCCTCACGTTCCCGGCCTCCCCGGAGCTCCGCTCCGCGGCGTTCCGGATGGTCGCGGACCTCGACGGCCTGAAGGTGATCGACGATGTCAGGGACGCACGCGGTCGCGCCGGCACGGCCGTGGCCCTGACCCGGCACACGCAGTACGCCGGCGTGATCGAGGAGCGGCTGGTCCTCGACTCCGAGACCGCCAAGGGGCTCGCGAAGGAGTACGCGGTGGTGAAGCCGGGCGGCGAGACCAGGGGGCTGGATCCGGGCACCGTGTTCTCCTCCCACGCGGTGACGGCGGCAGAGTGGGTGGACAGCGCTCCGGAGGACGACTGATCTCCCGCGCAGACCCGTCGGCCCGGCCCGCGGTGGTGCGACGCCGCCGCGGGCCGGGCCCGTCTCACACCACCCGCTCCCCGCCCCGCCACACCGCCGCCGTCAGCGGCACGCCGGGGCGGTAGGCGAGGTGGACGTGGCTGGGGGCGTCCAGCAGCAGCAGGTCGGCGCGGGCACCCGGGGTGACGCGGCCGATGTCGTCGCGGCGCAGGGCGCGGGCGCCGCCGAGGGTGGCGGCGGTGACCGCCTCGTCGGGGGTCATGCCCATCTCGCGCACGGCCACCGCGACGCAGAACGGCATGGAGCTGGTGAAGCTGGAGCCGGGGTTGCAGTCGGTGGACAGCGCGACGGTGGCGCCCGCGTCCAGCAGGCGGCGCGCGTCCGGGTAGGGGGCGCGGGTGGAGAACTCCGCGCCGGGGAGCAGGGTGGCGACGGTGTCCCCGCTCGCCAGCGCGTCCACGTCCGCGTCGGTGAGGTGGGTGCAGTGGTCCGCGGAGGCGGCACCGAGCTCCACGGCGAGCCGCACCCCGGGGCCGTGGCGCAGTTGGTTGGCGTGGACGCGGGGCACCAGGCCGCGCGCGGCGCCCGCGGTGAGGACCGCCCTGGCCTGGTCGCCGTCGAACGCGCCCTCCTCGCAGAAGACGTCCACCCAGCGGGCGTGCGGCGCGCAGGCCTCCAGCATGGGCCCGATGACCAGGTCCACGTACCCGGCCGGGTCGTCCGCGTACTCCGGCGGCACCACGTGCGCGCCGAGGAAGGTGACCTCGCGGGTGTGCGCGGCGGCGATCCGCAGGGAGCGGGCCTCGTCGTCCACCGTCAGGCCGTAGCCGGACTTGATCTCGACGGTGGTGGTGCCCTGCCGCAGCGCCTCGCGCACATACCGGGCGACGTTCGCCGCGAGCTCGGCGTCGCTCGCGGCGCGGGTGGCGGCGACGGTGGTCCGGATGCCCCCGGCGGCGTACGGCCGCCCGGACATGCGGGCGGTGAACTCCTCGGTGCGGTCGCCGGCGAACACCAGGTGGGAGTGGGAGTCCACGAAGCCGGGCAGCATGGCGCGGCCCGCGGCGTCGTGGCGGTGGTCGGCCGCGGGGGCGCGGTTCGCGGGGCCCACCCAGGCGATCCGCTCCCCCTCCACGACGACGGCCGCGTCCCGCAGCGGGCCCGTCGCCGGGTCGTTGGTGAGCAGGCTGCCGATGCCGGTGATGACGGTGGCCACGGTTCAGGGGACCTCTCGCTCGGCGGGGGCGACGGCGGCGACGGCCTCGGCGAGCGCCCGGGGCACGTCGTCCACCAGTCGGTGCACGCCGTCGCGCACCACGACGCGCCCGCCGACCACGACATGGCGCACGTCGGCGGCGGTCGCGGCGAACACGGCGGTCTCGGCGCCCAGCGCGGGCGGGGGCCCGGCGGTGCGCACGGTGTCCAGGGCGATCGTGACCAGGTCGGCGAGCGCGCCCGGCGCGATCCGCCCGGCGTCGGGCCGGCCCAGGGCGGCGTGCCCGTCCGCGGTGGCGGCGCGCAGCAGGGCGTGCGCCGTCCAGTGGCCGCGCACGCGGGTGCGCAGCCGCTCGTCCAGCTCGGTGGCGCGGGCCTCCTCGAACAGGTCGATCACCGCGTGGCTGTCGCTGCCGAGGCTGAGCGGGCTGCCCGCCTCCCGCAGCGCCACCGCCGGGCCGATGCCGTCGGCGAGGTCCCGCTCCGTGGTGGGGCACAGGCACACCCCGGTGCCGGAGCCGCCGAGCCTGGCGATGTCGCCGCCGGTGAGGTGGGTGGCGTGCACGGCGGTGGTGGCGGGGCCGAGCACACCGTGGTCGTCGAGCAGCTCGGTGGGGGTGCGGCCGTGCGCGGCGCGGCAGGCGTCGTTCTCCGCGGGCTGCTCCGACAGGTGGACGTGCAGCGGCGCGCCCCGCTGCCGCGCCCAGGCCGCCACGGTGGCCAACTGGTCCGCGGGCACCGCCCGCACCGAGTGCACGGCCGCGCCGACCAGGGCGTGCGGCCGCTCCTTCAGCGCGGACACCCGCTCGGCCCACTCCTGGGCGCCGCCGTCGGAGAACCTGCGCTGCCGCGGCTCGGGCGGGGCGCCGAAGCCCGACGACAGGTAGCAGGTGTCCAGCAGGGTGATCCGGATCCCGGCCTGCGCGGCCGCCTCGATCAGCGCCTCGCCCATCGCGTTGGGGTCGGCGTAAGGGGCGCCGCCCGGCGCGTGGTGGACATAGTGGAACTCCCCCACCGCCGTGATCCCGGCGAGGGCCATCTCCGCGTACACCGCGCGCGCCAGCGCCAGGTAGGTGTCCGGGGTGAGCCGGTCGGCGACGGCGTACATGCGCTCCCGCCAGGTCCAGAACGAGCCGGGGGCCCGGCCGGTCTGGGAGGAGGCGCGCAGCGCCCGGTGGAAGGCGTGCGAGTGGGCGTTGGCCAGGCCCGGCAGGGTCAGGCCGCGCAGGGCGACCGCGCCGGGCGGGGGCGCCGCCACCCGGGGCCGCACCGCGGTGATCCGCCCGTCCGCCGCCTCCACCAGCACCCCGGCCTCCACGGCCTCGCCGGTCCAGGCGTGCTCCGCCCAGAACGTCGCGGTCAGCGGCACGCCAGCTCCTCCAGCACGTCGGCCAGCGCCCGCACCCCGGCCTCGCAGTCCTCCTCCGCGGCGGTCTCCGCGGGCGAGTGCGACACCCCGGTGGGGTTGCGGACGAACAGCATCGCGGTGGGCACCCGCTGCGAGAGTATGCCCGCGTCGTGGCCCGCGCCCGTCGGCAGCACCGGGGCGCCGCCGAGCAGCGCGGCGATCCGGTCCCGCAGGTCGTGCGCGAACTCCACGGCCGGGCTGTACGACTCGCGGACCACCGCCACCTCGACGCCGTCCCGCACGCCGCGCTCGGCCGCCGCCCGCTCGATCTCGGCGACCACGGCGGCGAGGGTGTCCTCGTCGGCGGCGCGCGAGTCCAGCCAGCCGCGCACCAGCGAGGGGATCGCGTTGACGCCGTTGGGCTCGACCGCGACCTTGCCGAACGTGGCCAGGGCGCCGGCGAGCCGGGCCTTCTTGCGGGCGGCGAGCACGGTGTTGGCGTAGGTGAGCATCGGGTCGCGGCGGTCCTCCAGACGGGTGGTGCCCGCGTGGTCGGCCCGGCCGCGGAAGTCGAACCGCCAGCGGCCGTGCGGCCAGATCGCGCTCGCCACGCCCACGGCCGCGCCGGTGCCCTCGGCCAGCGCCCGGCCCTGCTCGATGTGCAGCTCCACGAACGCGCCGATCCGGGCCAGCCGCTCGGGGTCGGCGCCGATGGCCTCCGGGTCGTGCCCGGCCCGCTCCATGGCCCGGGCCAGCGTCACCCCGCCGCCGTCGGTCAGCTCCCTGGCGTGCCGCGGGTCGAGCACGCCCGTGGCCAGCCGGGAGCCGACGCAGGCCACGCCGAACCTGGCGCCCTCCTCGTCACCGAAGTTGACCACGGCGACGGGGCGGGACGGGACGGCGCCCCGGCGCTTCAGCTCGTCCAGCGCGGCGAACGCGCCGACCACGCCCAGCGGGCCGTCGAACGCGCCGCCGTCGGGCACGGAGTCGAGATGGGAGCCGGTCACCACGGCGTCCCCCGCGGCCGGGTCGCCGAGCCAGGCCCACTGGTTGCCGTTGCGGTCGGTCTCGTGGACGAGGCCGCGGGCGCGGGCCTGCTCGGCGAACCAGGCGCGGCACTCGGCGTCCGCGGCGGTCCAGGCGTGGCGGCGGTAGCCGCCGGTCGAGGAGTCGCGGCCGACCGGCAGCAGCTCCTTCCACATGCCGGAGAAGGTCACGGCGTCTCCCTGGTGGGCACGCGCACCCCGCGCTCGCCCGCGACCTGCTCGGCGCGCTCGTACCCGGCGTCCACATGCCGGATCACGCCCATGCCCGGGTCGTTGGTGAGCACGCGGCGGATCTTCTCCCCGGCCAGCGGGGTGCCGTCGGCGACGGTGACCTGCCCGGCGTGCAGGGACCTGCCGATGCCGACCCCGCCGCCGTGGTGGATCGACACCCACGAGGCACCGGAGGCGACGTTCACCATGGCGTTGAGCAGCGGCCAGTCCGCGATGGCGTCCGAGCCGTCGAGCATGCCCTCGGTCTCCCGGTACGGGGAGGCGACCGAGCCGCAGTCCAGGTGGTCGCGGCCGATGACGACGGGGGCGGCCAGCTCGCCGCGCGCCACCATGTCGTTGAACCGCTCGCCCGCCCGGTCCCGCTCGCCGTAGCCGAGCCAGCAGATGCGGGCGGGCAGGCCCTGGAAGCGCACCTTCTCCCCGGCCAGGCGGATCCAGCGGGCCAGGGGCTCGTTGTCCGGGAACAGCTCCAGCACCGCGCGGTCGGTGGCCGCGATGTCCTTCGGGTCGCCGGACAGCGCCGCCCAGCGGAACGGGCCCTTGCCCTCGCAGAACAGCGGCCGGATGTAGGCGGGCACGAACCCGGGGAAGGCGAACGCGCGCTCGTAGCCCGCGAGCTGCGCCTCGCCGCGGATGGAGTTGCCGTAGTCGAACACCTCGGCGCCCGCGTCCTGGAAGCCGACCATCGCCTCGACGTGCCGGGCCATGGACTGCCTGGCCCGGCGGGTGAACTCGGCGGGCTCCTTGGCGGCGTACTCCGCCATGTCCTCGAACGCCACACCGACCGGGAGGTAGCTGAGCGGGTCGTGGGCGGAGGTCTGGTCGGTGACGATGTCGACGGGGGCGCTCCTGGCCAGCAGCTCCGGCAGCACCTCGGCGGCGTTGCCCAGCACCCCGATCGACAGCGGCGCGCGGCGGTCGCGGGCCTCGGTGGCCAGGCGCAGGGCCTCGTCGAGGGAGTCGGCGCGGGTGTCCAGGTAGCCGTGCTCGATGCGGCGTTCGATCGCGCGGGGGTCGCAGTCGACGCACAGGGCGACGCCGCCGTTCATGGTGACGGCCAGCGGCTGGGCGCCGCCCATGCCGCCGAGTCCGGCGGTGAGGGTGATCGTCCCGGCCAGGGAGCCGCCGAAGCGCTTCGCGGCGACGGCGGCGAAGGTCTCGTAGGTGCCCTGGAGGATGCCCTGGGTGCCGATGTAGATCCACGACCCGGCGGTCATCTGGCCGTACATGGTCAGGCCCAGGGCCTCCAGGCGGCGGAACTCCTCCCAGGTGGACCAGTCGCCGACCAGGTTGGAGTTGGCGATCAGGACGCGGGGGGCCCACTCGTGGGTGGTCATGACGCCGACGGGGCGGCCGGACTGCACCAGCATGGTCTCGTCGGCCTTCAGGGTGGTCAGGGTGCGGACCATCGCGTCGAAGGAGGGCCAGTCCCGGGCGGCACGGCCGGTGCCGCCGTAGACGACGAGGCGGTCGGGGTGCTCGGCGACCTCCGGGTCCAGGTTGTTCTGGAGCATCCGCAGGGCGGCCTCCTGCGGCCACCCCTGCGCGGTGAGCCCGCTCCCACGGGGAGCACGGACGGGACGGGGTCCTGACATGGGCGGGCCTCCGGTCGGCGGCGTCTTCTGGATTGATCCATTCACATACTCGCCGCCTGAATAGGGACAGTCAACAGGAGGGGCCGCGCGCCACCGCCCGGAAACACGCACAGCCGCCACGGCGGGGTGCGCGCGGCGGCCGGGAGAGCGGGACGGGTCAGGGAAGGACGGCGAGGACGTCGATGTGGCGGGGGCGGACGGCGGAGAAGTGGCGGCGGTCGACCGTGTGGACGGCCTTGAGGTTCAGCCGTTCGGCGACGGTGACCACGGAGGCGTCGACCATACCGAGGGGGAAGTCGGCGTACTTCACGACCAGCTCGGCCACACGGGCGTAGTCCTGCCGCGAGAGATCCACGGTGCTGAGTCTGCCGGTTGAGAAGTACTCCAGGAACGCGGCTTCCCGCTTGGGCCCGAGGCGCCGCTCCAGCAGCGCCGCCGTCTCCGCGACCACCGGCGCGGGGACCAGCAGCGGCCCCCGGAGCGAGGACAGGTGCGCCGCGCACCGGACATGGTGGGCGTCGGAACTGTCCATCAGGGCGAATAAGACGCCCGTGTCGAGCAGATGGGGCTGGGTCACCTGAGCTCGTCCGTCCATTCGAGCACCAACTCGTGATGCCGCTCGGCGGTGTCCGAGTGGCCGGAGGCGCCGATGCCGCCCAGTGCCTCCACCAGCCTGCGGCCGGAGTCCGCCCAGGGGTCGGCATCCCCGCCGGGGCCGGAACCGGGCGGGGCATCGACCGCCGACTCGGCCAGTTCCGGATGCGACCGCACCAGCGTCAGCAGGCGCCGGGCCTGTTCCGGCGTGAGGTGGTCGACGAGGTGGTGCAGGCGCGCGTGGTCCGGGTCATCCCCGTGGTCGTGGGCGACGCTCATGTCCTCCAGGCTACGCACCGCGGTCCCCTGTGCCCCGGCTTCCGTCTCCCTTCACCCATTCGGACGGCGCACACTCACTCGACGAACAACCCCCGCCCCGCCGCCGAGGTGTCGAAGGTCTCCAGGCGGGACTGGGCGTCGGGGAGGTGGTCGCACATGGCCTCCAGGAGGACGCGGCCCAGCATCATGGGGGCGCAGGCCGTGTCGAAGACCAGGCCGGTGCCGACCGCCGCCGGGAGGAGGAGGTCGGAGTGCGCGGCCACGGGGGTGAACGTGCTGTCCGCGACCGTCACCACCCGCAGCCCGGCCTCCCGGGCGTACCGCAGCCCCTCGGTGACCTCCCGCGGGTGCCGGGGCAGCGCGAAGCACAGCAGCGCCGTGGCCCCCGCGTACCTGGCCTGGTCCAGCCGGTCGGCCAGCATCGAGCCGCCCTCGTCGAGCAGCCGCACGTCGGGGTGGACCTTGGCCGCGAAGTAGGCGAAGCCGCGGGCCTGGGCGGCGGCGGCGCGCAGGCCGAGGACGGGCAGCGGCCTGCTCCCGGCGAGGATCCGCCCCGCCCTGGTGACCGGCCCGGGGTCGGCCAGGAGCTCGGCCAACTGCCGCAGGTTCTCCATCTCGGCGTGCACGGCCTGCTGGAACTCGTTGCGCGCGGCCTCCCCGGCGTCCTCGGCGGCGGGCGCGGGCTGGGGCACGGCCTCGCGCAGCGCCCGCCGCAGCGCGGGGTAGCCGTCGAAGCCCATGGCGACGGCGAACCTGGTCACCGACGGCTGGCTGACCCCGGCCAGCTCGGCGACCTCCACGCTGGACAGGAACGGGGCCTCGGCGGCCCGCCGCACCAGGCAGTGCGCGATCCGGCGCTGGGTGGGGGTCAGCCGGTGCCCCTCGAACAGCGACAGCAGGCGCGTCGACGGGCTCGCGTCCGCGTTGGTCATGGGCGAGGGTCACCTCCTTGGGTTGCCCGCACTGTATGCCGAGGCGCGGGCACGGCGAACCCGGCGGCCGGGGCGGCGGGGCTCACGGGCGGCAGGGCCCACGGACGGCGGGAACTCACGGGCGGCGGGGGCTCACAGCGGCGGCAGGAGCTTCTTCTGGGGCTTGCCCATGGCGTTGCGCGGCAGGGCGTCCAGGAAGCGCACCACCCGGGGGCGCTTGTGCGCGGACAGGGAGCGGGCGACGAAGTCGATCAGCTCCCGCTCGGTCACCCCGTCCGCCACCACGTACGCCACGACCTGCTGGCCGAGGTCGTCGTGCGGGGCCCCGACGACGGCGGCCTCCCGGACGGCGGGGTGGTGCAGCAGCGCGCTCTCCACCTCGCCCGCCCCGATGCGGTAGCCGCCGCTCTTGATCAGGTCGGTGGAGGCGCGGCCGACGATGCGGTGGACGCCGTCGTCGCCGATGACGGCCATGTCGCCGGTGCGGAACCAGCCGTCGTCGGTGAAGGAGGCGGCGGTGGCGCCGGGGTTGCCCAGGTAGCCGGTGAACAGGGTGGGCCCCTGCACCTGGAGCTCGCCCATCACCCCGTCCTCCTCCGCCCCGGCGGCCTCCTCCACCGCCACCCGGGTGCGCACCCCGGGCAGCGGCAGCCCCACCGTGCCGGGGCGGCGCTCCCCGTCGGCGCGGGCGCTGACGGTGATGAGGGTCTCGGTCATGCCGTACCGCTCCACGGGGAACTGGCCGGCGAGCCCCTCCAGGGCCAGCCCGACGGGCGCGGGCAGGGGGGCGCTGCCGGACACCAGCAGCCGGGCGCCCTTCAGCGCGCGGGCGCACGCCGGGTCGGCGGCGACGCGTCCCCACACCGTCGGCACCCCGAAGTACAGGCTGCCGCCCGCCGCGGCGTACGCCCCGGGGGTGGGGCGGCCGGTGTGCACCAGGCGGCTTCCGGTGCGCAGCGCCCCGAGCACGCCCAGCACCAGGCCGTGGACGTGGAACAGCGGCAGCCCGTGCACCAGGGTGTCCTCGGCGGTCCACGCCCAGGCGTCGGCGAGCGCGTCCAGGTCGGCGGCGATGGCGGAGCGGGGGACGAGCACGCCCTTGGGGGACCCGGTGGTGCCCGAGGTGTACAGCACCAGGGCGGTCGAGTCCGGGGCGGGCTCGGGCGGCGGCGGGGAGCCGCCGTGGGCGTGCGGGTCCACGGGGACGCGCTCGCGCACCGGCGCGTCCGGCCACACCCCGGGGTCGGCGGCCAGCAGCACCGCGGCGCCGGAGTCGCGCAGGATGTGGTCGCGCTCGGCGGGTCCGGAGTCGGGCGGCACGGGGACGACGGGCACCCCGGCGAGCAGCCCGGCGACCACGGCGGTCACCGTCTCCAGTGACGCCGTGGCGTGCACGGCGGCGGCCGGGGCGCCGGAGATGCGGGCGGCGAGCGCCCCGGCGGCGTCCAGCAGGGCGTGGCGGGAGGAGTCGCGGCCGTCGATCCGCAGCGCGTCGGGGCGGTCCGCGGCCGGGAGGGTGGATGCGGTCAGTGCGCCGAGCAGGGTCATCCGGCGACTGTACTGCCCGCCGGTGGCCGGGCGGTGGCGTGGCGCCGCGGGCGGTCCGCCGGGGCCGGGCCGGGGGTGGATCTTCGGGGTCGGCACCGGGTCGGCACCGGGTTTTCCCCGGGGGCGGGGCCGCCCCGGGGATGACGCGGCCGGTCCCGCGCCGCCCTTACGGTGCCGCCATGAGTGCGCGGGACGAGGAACTTGAGCAGGAGCTCGGCGCCACGCTGGAGGCCCGCAGGGAGCTGGGGAGCGCGTACGACTCGGCGCTGGTCGAGTCGTTCCTCGCCAAGCTCGACGCGCGGCTCGACGGCAGGGTCGAGCAGCGGGTGCGGCGGGAGCTCGCCGAGCGGGCCGCGGACGGGGAGCGGCGGCGGCGCGGCGGGCGGGACGGCGGACGGGACGGCGGGCGGGGCGGCGGCGGGGCGCTGCCGTACGTGTCGCTGGTGCTCGCGGTGCCGCTGTCCGCGATCGCCGGGGAGACCGCGGGGCTGGTCGGCGTGGTGGCGGCGTGGCTCGGCATCGTCGGGGTGAACGTGGCGAACACCTGGCCGCCGCACCTGTGGCTGCCGTGGGCGCGGGGGCGGCGGGGCCCGGCGTCCGAGTGGGACGGGTGAGCCGGGCGGGGCGCGGGCCGGGGCCGACGGGCGGGTGGGGGCGCGGGGGCGCACCGAGTGGCGGGGACCGCCGCACCCCGAGCGCCGGAGCGCTCGAGGGCGGGACGACGGCGGTCCCCGCGAGGGACGCGTCTGCCGGGTCAGGGCCGGGCGCGTCCGAGCACCGCGAGGTCCGGGAGCCGCTCCGGTTGTCGCTGGTGCCGCATCTTCGGTGTTGCTGTGGTGCCGTGGTGCCGCTTGTGGTGGCGCCGGGGTGGTGCTCGGTGTTTCCGTCGGCTCCTGCCGACACCCACAACGATGCCCGGCGCGTGTTAACCGGGTGCTGCCACCACGTATCGGTCACGTAGCACTTTCGCCCGCCGCCCCGCACCGGAGTTCACCCGGCGTGCGCCGGGCCCGGGGCGCCCGGGCCCGGCGGCGGCCCGGACCTACGGCCGGTTGGCCAGGTGGGCCAGCAGGTCCTGGCGGGAGACCACGCCGCTCGGCTTGCCCTCCACCAGCACCACCGCGGCGTCCGCCCGCTCCAGCACGGCCACCAGGTCGCCGACCGCCTCGCCGGAGCCGACCTGCGGCAGCGGGTCCGACATGTGCTTGTCCAGGGCATCCTCCAGCGACGCCCGCCCGGTGAACAGGGCGTCCAGCAGGTCGCGCTCCACGATGGACCCGACGACCTCGGCGGCCATCACGTCCGGGTGGCCCGCGCCCGGCTTGACCACGGGCATCTGCGACACGCCGTACTCGCGCAGCACCTCGATGGCCTGCCCGATGGTCTCCTCCGGGTGCATGTGGACGAACGTGGGCAGCCCGCCCTCGCGGTGCGCCAGCACGTCGGCGACGGTGTCCTGCCCGGCCTCCTCCAGGAAGCCGTAGTCCGCCATCCACTCGTCGTTGAAGATCTTGCTCAGGTAGCCGCGGCCGGAGTCCGGCAGCAGCACGACCACCACGTCGTCGGGCCCGAGCCCCTCGGCGGCGCGCAGCGCGGCCACCACCGCCATGCCGCAGGAGCCGCCGACCAGCAGGCCCTCCTCCTTGGCCAGGCGGCGGGTCATCTGGAAGGAGTCCTTGTCGGAGACGGCGATGATCTCGTCGGTGACGCCCCGGTCGTAGGCGGTGGGCCAGAAGTCCTCACCGACGCCCTCCACCAGGTACGGCCGCCCCGAGCCGCCCGAGTACACCGAGCCCTCCGGGTCGGCGCCGACGATCCGCACCCGGCCGCCGGAGACCTCCTTGAGGTAGCGGCCGGTGCCGGAGATGGTGCCGCCGGTGCCGATGCCCGTGACGAAGTGGGTGATCCGCCCCTCGGTCTGCGCCCACAGCTCGGGTCCCGTGGAGTGGTAGTGGGACAGCGGGTTGTCGGGGTTGGAGTACTGGTCGGGCTTCCAGGCGCCGGGGGTCTCGCGGACCAGGCGGTCGGAGACGTTGTAGTAGGAGTCGGGGTGCTCGGGGGCCACGGCGGTGGGGCAGACCACGACCTCGGCGCCGTACGCGCGCAGCACGTTGATCTTGTCGGTGGACACCTTGTCCGGGCAGACGAAGATGCAGCGGTAGCCCTTCTGCTGGGCGACGATCGCCAGGCCCACGCCGGTGTTGCCGGAGGTGGGCTCGACGATGGTGCCGCCGGGCCGCAGCGCGCCGGACTTCTCCGCCGCCTCGATCATCCGCACGGCGATCCGGTCCTTCACCGAGCCGCCCGGGTTGAAGTACTCGACCTTGGCGAGCACGGTGGCGCGCAGCCCCTTGGTGACCCGGTTCAGCCGGACCAGCGGGGTGTTGCCAATGAGGTCGATCATCGAGTCGTGGATCTGCACGACGTCCTCCGGGATCATCCGTTGCCTGACGTACGGCCGCTCGCCCGGCGCCCCCGCGGTCGCGTGGCCGGTCCGGCTGCGCTTGCCTGTCAGGCAGCCTAATGCGCTGGCCGGGGGCGCGGGGCCGCACCGCGGTCCCCGCCCGCGCCCCGGGGGCCGCGGCGCCGTGGGCCGGGGAGGCGGGCGGGGTCCGCGGCGGCCGGGCGGCGGGGCCGGGCGGGGCACACGTCGGTTCGTGGGAATTTCCTGGCCGTTGTCAGCGTGGCATGAGTTGATTGGTAACCAGGAACGGGCACGTTTGGTGGTGACGGGGCCGGGAGGTACCCGGTACCCCGCGCAGGGGGGTGGGCGCTCATGTCTCGGGTACGGGTGGCGCGGCGGATCGCGGCGGCCGCCGCGGTGGGCAGCGGCGGGCTCGGCATCGTCGGCGGACTGGCCTTCGGGGTGCTGTTCGCCGAAGTGAAACTGGCCCGCAAAACAGTGGGCAGCAGCGAGGACGACCCGCCGCACGCGGACGGGCGCTACGGCACCGCGTTCGCCGACGCGCCGCATCCGCCGATCACGCTGGCCTTCCTCGGCGATTCCACGGCGGCGGGCCTGGGGGTGCACCGCGCGGCCGAGACACCGGGCGCGCTGCTCGCCTCGGGGCTCGCCGCCGTCGCCGAGCGGCCGGTGGACCTGGTGAACGTGGCCCTGTCCGGCGCCAGGTCCGACGACCTGCCGCGCCAGGTGACGCTGCTGGAGGAGCGCGGCACCAGGCCGGACATCGCCATGATCATGATCGGTGCCAACGATGTCACCAACCGGGTGCCGCCCGCCGAGTCGGTGCGCAACCTGGTGCTCGCGGTGCGGCGACTGCGGGAGCTGGGCGCCGAGGTCGTCGTGGGCACCTGCCCGGACCTGGGGTCCGTGGCGCCGGTGTACCAGCCGCTGCGCCTGGTGGCCCGGCGGCTGAGCCGCCAGTTGGCGGCGGCGCAGACCATCGCGGTGGTGGAGGAGGGCGGGCGCACGGTCTCGCTGGGCACGCTGCTCGGCCCCGAGTTCGCGGCCGACCCGGAGCGGATGTTCGGCCCCGACCACTACCACCCGTCCGCGGAGGGGTACGCCACCGCCGCGATGGCGCTGCTGCCCTCGCTGTGCGCGGCGCTGGGCCTGTGGCCGGAGGAGCTGCCGGACGCCGGCCGGGGCGACGCGGTGCTGCCGGTGGCGAAGGCCGCGGTGGAGGCGGCGGACCTCAGCGGCGCGGAGGTCGCGGCGACCGAGGTGGGCGGCGAGCAGGGCGGGCGCTGGGCACTGCTGCGGCGGCGGTACAGGCGGCGGCTGCCCGAGGCGGAGGACGCGCGGCAGGCCGCCCCGGAGGCGGTGTAGCCGGGGGCGGGGCGGGCCGCGGCGCGTCGCGGGGATCACCCCGGGACGCGGTTCCCTCGGCACGGCGACGCGGGTACGCTCGCCCTGACCAGAAGTTACCCGCAAGTAAGCCCGCGGGCGGCAGGTCAGGACGCCGCCCGGGGCGGGCCGCCCGACAACAACCCACGGAGTCGCCATGCCGGAAGCAGTGATCGTCGCAACGGCCCGCTCCCCCATCGGACGGGCGTTCAAGGGCTCGCTCAAGGAGCTGCGCCCGGACGACCTGACGGCCACGATCGTGCGCGCCGCGCTGGAGAAGGTGCCCCAGCTCGACCCGAAGGACATCGACGACCTGATGCTCGGCTGCGGCCTGCCGGGCGGCGAGCAGGGCTACAACATGGCCCGCGTGGTGGCCACCCTGCTCGGCTTCGACCACCTGCCGGGCTGCACGGTCACCCGCTACTGCTCGTCCTCCCTCCAGACCACCCGGATGGCGCTGCACGCGATCCGGGCCGGCGAGGGGGACGTGTTCGTCTCCGCCGGGGTGGAGATGGTCTCCCGGTTCGCCAAGGGCAGCTCCGACGGCCTGCCGGACACCAAGAACCCGGTGTTCGGCGAGGCCGAGCGGCGCACCGAGGCGTTCGCCGCGGGCGGCAGGACCTGGCACGACCCGCGCGAGGACGGGGCGGTGCCGGACATCTACATCGCCATGGGCCAGACCGCGGAGAACCTCGCGCAGCTCAAGGGCGTCACCCGGCAGGAGCAGGACGAGTTCGGGGTGCGCTCGCAGAACCTGTGCGAGAAGGCGCTCCAGGACGGCTTCTGGGCGCGTGAGATCACCCCGGTGACGCTGCCGGACGGCACCGTGGTCGCCACGGACGACGGCCCCAGGGCGGGCGTCACGATGGAGGGCGTGTCCGCGCTGAAGCCGGCCTTCCGCCCGGACGGCACGGTCACCGCGGGGAACTGCTGCCCGCTCAACGACGGCGCCGCCGCCGTGGTGATCATGAGTGATGTGAAGGCCAGGGAGCTGGGCATCACCCCGCTGGCCAGGATCGTGTCCACCGGCGTCAGCGGGCTGTCCCCGGAGATCATGGGGTACGGGCCGGTCGAGGCGTCCCGCCAGGCGCTGGCGCGGGCCGGGATGACCATCGGCGACATCGACCTGGTGGAGATCAACGAGGCGTTCGCCGCGCAGGTCATCCCTTCCTACCGGGACCTGGGCGTGGACCTGGACCGGCTGAACGTCAACGGCGGCGCGATCGCCGTCGGCCACCCGTACGGCATGACCGGCGCCCGGATCACCACCACGCTGATCAACTCCCTCCAGTGGCACGACAAGCAGTTCGGCCTGGAGACGATGTGCGTCGGCGGCGGCCAGGGCATGGCCATGGTGATCGAGCGCCTGAGCTGACGGCGCCCGCCCCGGCGGGAGGGCCGCCGGGGCGGCCACGCAGCGCGTCCGGCCGGACGCGGGGCGCTGCGAGTCCGAATCGTTCCCGAACCGATGCTCCCGCGTCCCCCGGCCGCCGAGGCGCCCGGGGCGGGGGTGTCGGCGCACGTCAGCGGCGCGGAGCGGGGGTGGCGCCCGGTCACAAACTCATGACATTCGTGACCCAGGGCACTGTGTTCGCCCATCCGCGTCGGGCAGGGTGGTGAGGACGAATCGTTCCGCGTTCAACCTGGAGCCTCCCGTGAACGCTGTGTATCCGGTACTGCTGCTCATCGCCGCACCGACCGCCACGGTGCTCGGCGCCACCGTGCTGGTCGCCGTACGCGGTCTGCGGCGGGAGGTCGCCACGCTGCGCGAGCAGGTCGGCGTCGTGCCCGACCCGGCGGCCGAGCGCGCCCGGATACGGGAGGCCGTCAGCGAGGCGCTGGCCGAGGAGCGGGAGCGGGAGCTCGCCGAGGCGCGGGCGTACTGGGCGGCGCGGGAGGCCGCCGACGGCGAGCAGGCCGCCTTCCCCGAGGGCGCCCTCGCCGACCTGCTGCCCGACGGCTCCGCCGAGGAGGCGTTCGCCGCGAGCGAGCTGCCCGCCGACTTCCGCGCCGAGTTCGAGCGGCAGTTCGGGGACGCGCTGCGCGAGGCGATCGAGGAGCTGACCGTCGAGGAGGCCACCGCGGTGGTGCGGGACCTGGACGACGCCGAGGAGGCCGGTGCCACCGTCCCCGACCCGCGCCGCCACCCCTCGCACCCCGACTTCCGGCCCGGCCCCACCGTGGCCGACCGCGAGCGCACCCTGGCGGGCCTGGAGGCGCTGGCCGCCTCCGGCACCCCGCTGTCCGATGTGCGCCCCGGGCCGCTGGGCACGCTGGACGTGTACGTCTTCGCGGACACCACCACGGTCTGCGTGACCCCCGGCGACCGGGCGGCCACCGGGCGGCTGGCCGAGGCGCTGCGCGGCGGCGAGACGGCCCTGCTGATGGGCGGCTGCGAGGTCGGCGGCGGGTACACCCTCACCTTCGGCGTGGGGCAGGAACGTGTGTTCGTCCTGGCCGACCGCGTGGTGACGTCGCTCTAGCCGAGGCCCCGCCGGACGCCGGCCCGGCGCTTCCCCGGCGCCTCCCCCGGGCGTCCGGAAGCCCGCGGGGAGCGCCCGGCCCTCGGGCCGCGCCCCGGGCTACGCCACGAGCCCGCGGGTCTCCTCCACCCGCCGCAGCGCCGCGTCGAGCGTCTCGCGTGCCCGCCGGCCGCCCGCGCGCACGGCCAGCGCCAGGTCGTGCCCGGTCACCGCGATCTGGTCGCCGACGGCGAACGGGCCGGCGAACGGCAGGGCGCGGGGCGCGGCGCCGGGCTCCTCCAGGCGCTGGGCCGCCTCGGCGAGCCACGAGGCCAGGGCGAACCCCGCCGCGGCACGGCTGTCGTGGCCGGGGACGGCGGCGAGCAGCCTGCTCTGGGGCAGGGAGCGGAAGCGGTCCGCGAGCCGGTCCACGGCGTCGAGGAAGGCGGCGGGATCATGCATGGCAGGAGCGTAACCGCGCCCAAGCGGGGTACCCCTCCCGCACCAGTCCCCTGAAGGACCCTGGCCGGTCACGGAGAGCGACACCGGTGGGCAGGAAGCCACCGGAACGACACTTTCTACAAGAAAGGGGTACACGGGGGCGTTGCCATTCGAGCCCGGCTCAGGCACAGTCAGGTAACGGAACGCTAACCGGAGGCGCTTATGTCCCAGATCTTCTCCGAAGAGACCCACCGGAACATGCTCTCCCGCATCCCCCGCGTCACCGGCCGTGAAGTCGGCGAGTGGATCACCGCCGTCGACGAGGGCCCCGCCCTGAGCCGCTTCGAGGACAAGGTCAACTGGCTCCGCACGGAGCACGGCCTCCCCTTCGGCCACGCCAAGGCCATCGTCCACGAGTACGACCTGAGGCGGGCCGCCCGCAAGCTCCAGATGTAGCGCCCCGCGCGCGCCGCCCGCGGCAGCCGCGGGCCAGGACACATCCCCCCTTCGACACACACCAGTCATCCGCCCGGACACACACGAAGGACCTCGACCACACAACGCCGACGGCCCGTCCCGCGGAGCGCGGGACGGGCCGTCCGGCTGCCGCGGCGGGACGAGCCGCCGCGAGGGCCGCTAGTCGCGCAGGATGGACAGCAGGCGCAGCAGCTCCAGGTAGATCCACACCAGGGACAGGGTGAGGCCGAAGGCGCCCAGCCACGCCTCCTTCTGCGGGGCGCCGTACCGCACGCCCTGCTCGATCTCGTGGAAGTCCAGCGAGAGGAAGAAGGCGCCGAGCAGGACGCCGACGACGCCGACGACGACGCCGAGCGCACCGGTGCGCAGGCCCATGCCGTCGCCGCCGCCGATGGCCGCGGCCAGCAGGTTCACCAGGATCAGGACCAGGAAGCCGATGGCGATGCCGATGCCGACGCGGGTGTACCGCGGGGTGACCCGGACGGCGCCCACCTTGTAGGCGACCAGCATGCCGCCGAAGACCGCCATGGTGCCGATCACCGCCTGGCTGACCACGCCGTCGTGCCAGTCGTTGTAGGCGTGGCTGATCACACCGAGGAACACGCCCTCGAGGGCGGCGTAGGTGAGGATGAGCGCCGGGTTGGTGCTGCGGCGGATGGCGACGACGAAGCCGATCACCATCGCGATCAGCGCGGCGCCGAAGGCCAGGCCGACGGCCTCCTCGGGCACCGCGAACCAGCCCACGAGCGCGCCCAGCACCACCGTGCCGAGCGTCATGGCGGTGCGCATGACGACGTCGTCGATGGTCATCCGGCCGGTCTGGAGGGGGCCGGCGGGCGGGGCCTGGTAGATGCGGTACAGGTCGTCGGACGTGAGGTCGCCCTGCGGCTGCGGCGCCGGGTTGGGGTTGCCACCCGCATACGGGTTACCGCTCGCGTAGGGGTTGCCCGTCGCGTACGGGTTGCCGGCCTGCGGCCCGCCGAAGCCCGCATAGCTGTTGTCGCGGCTGAATCCCCGCCGCGAGAACATCGGGTTGCTGCTCCTCATTTCACTCCTCCATAGGCCACGCGGTGCAGCCGTTGCCTCCAGAGTAATGGCCTGGCAAAAAGAAGGCCCTACTCCTCGGGCAGGATCTTCGTCCGCGCCGGACGTCCGCGCGGCGCGTGCCGCACGGGGTACCCGAGCGAGAGCCCGCCTTGAGCAACGCTCGAGCACCTGTCGAATGAACCCCGCGCGCACCCCGTCTCTTCCCGCGCGCGTCCACCGCGAACATCCCCGGCGCACCTCTCGCGCCCCGGTCCGCTCCCGCGGCTCCCCGCCCGCGCCCCGCCGCTCACCCGCCCGTGGGCGAGCGCGGCCCCGGGCGCGGCCCCGCGCCCGGGCGCCGGCGGCCGGCGCGGCGCGCGGCCATACGCCAGGAGACAACTCCGGCAAAAGGGAGAAAAGAACGATGATCCCTGGTCACCCGGGGGCCGAACGGGACGCGGCCGGGCGCCTCCGGCCGCGTCCTGCACACCACCATCTGGGGGCGGTACCAGGTGCCCGGAGCGGGACTTGAACCCGCACGGCCTCTTGGCCAAGGAGGTTTAAGCTCCTCGTGTCTGCATTCCACCATCCGGGCGGGAAGGTCCGCGTGACCTGGTCGGGAGGCCGTCCCAGAGACACCACGAGACTAGCCGTTCCCAACCTCCCGTCAGCACACTGTCCGCGCCAGGTTGTCTTATTTCATTGACAACTGACGACACGTCAAGCTTTCCGCCCCGCTCCGGTGCCCCCGCTTACAGGACGCACGCTCCGCCGTGCGGATGGCCGGCCGCATCCCTCCCTGTTGGTAATTGACGCAAACTCGCCGTCACCAAACGCTCACGCAGCCGTTTCGAGCCGCGCCCCGCTCCGGCGGGTATCGCGTCTCGGGGTCGCCGTCATACCTGGGGATGACCGGGAAGAAGACCCGTACGACGCGAGAGTGGGCCCAAAACCGCAGTACGGGCTGACTCCGTCGGCGCGCGCCGCCGACACGATGGAAGCGTCGAACCGGCCAACGCCTTCCAGCACGAGGAGTGCTCCGTGACCACCTCCGCCACCACCGACCACGCCGCCCGCCCGACGGACCCGGGGGCCGTGGCGGCCAGCGCGACCGAGCTGAGCAAGATCTACGGCGAGGGCGAGACCCGAGTGGTCGCCCTCGACGCGGTGTCCGTGGACTTCCGCAGGGCGGAGTTCACCGCGATCATGGGCCCGTCCGGGTCCGGCAAGTCCACGCTCATGCACTGCATGGCGGGCCTGGACACGGTCACCTCGGGCTCGGCGCGCATAGGCGACGTGGAGCTGACCACGCTGAAGGACAAGCAGCTCACCCGGCTGCGGCGGGACAAGGTCGGCTTCGTCTTCCAGGCGTTCAACCTGCTGCCGACGCTCACCGCGGTGGAGAACATCACGCTGCCCATGGACATCGCCGGCCGCAAGCCGGACCCGCAGTGGCTGAAGCTGGTCATCGACACCGTCGGCCTCTCCGGGCGGCTGTCCCACCGGCCCAACCAACTCTCCGGCGGCCAGCAGCAGCGCGTGGCCGCGGCCCGCGCCCTCGCCTCCAAGCCGGAGATCATCTTCGCGGACGAGCCCACCGGCAACCTCGACTCCCGCTCCGGGGCGGAGATCCTCGGCTTCCTGCGCAACTCGGTGCGGGAGCTCGGCCAGACCATCGTCATGGTCACCCACGACCCGGTGGCCGCCTCCTACGCCGACCGCGTCGTCTGGCTCGCCGACGGCCGCATCGTGGACGAGCTGCTGCGCCCCACCGCCGAGGACGTGCTGGAGCGCATGAAGCGGTTCGACGCCAAGGGCCGCACGAGCTGACGCCGCGCCCGCCGCGCGCCCCTTCACCCCGCCCTCGCCGCACCTCACTCCCAGGACTGCGTTCCCATGCTCCGTACCGCCCTGCGCAACGTGCTCGCGCACAAGGCCAGGCTGATGATGACCGTGCTCGCGGTCCTCCTCGGCGTCTCCTTCGTCTCCGGCACGCTGGTGTTCACCGACACCGTCGGCGACGCCTTCAAGAACAGCTCCAAGAAGAGCTTCGCCCACACCTCGGTGGTCGTCCGCTCCGACGAGGCCGCCCCGTTCGACGACGGCGGCGGCCCCGACGAGGCGCCGGCCGAGCACGCCTGGCTTGACCAGGGGCTGCTGGAGGAGGTCGCGGCGCTGCCCGGCACCGCCCGGGCGACCGGCACCGTCTCGGGGTCGGCGTTCATCGCCGACAAGGACGGCGACCTGCTCGGCGACGGCTGGAGCAACCTCGGCGGCAACTACTCGGGGAAGCGGGACGTCCGCTACCCGCTCACCGCGGGACGCGCCCCGGCCGCCGCGGACGAGGTGGTGCTGGACAAGAAGACCGCCGACCGCGCCGGGTTCGAGGTCGGCGACACGGTGCGCCTTTCGGTGGACGGGCCGGTGCTGGAGCAGAAGCTCGTCGGCGTCTTCACCACCGACGACGGCAACGTCGCCGCGGGCGGCACCCTGGCGCTGTTCGACACCCGCACCGCGCAGAAGCTGTTCACCGCCCCCGGGCAGTACGACGAGATCCTGCTGAAGGCCGCGCCCGGCACCTCCGAGGAGAAGCTGAAGGCCGAGGTGGCGCCGCTGCTGCCGAAGGGCACCGAGGCGGAGACCGGCACCGCGCTCGCGGACGAGCAGGCCGACTTCATCGCCGACCAGACCAAGAACCTCAGCACGGTGCTGCTCGGCTTCGCCGGGATCGCGCTGTTCGTCGGCGTGTTCATCATCGCCAACACCTTCACCATGATCGTCGCCCAGCGCACCCGTGAGCTGGCGCTGCTGCGCGCGGTCGGCGCGACCCGGCGGCAGGTGACCCGCTCGGTGCTGGCGGAGTCGTTCGTGGTGGGCGCGGTCGCCTCCGCGCTCGGGTTCGCGCTCGGGCTGCTGGTCGCCGTCGGCATGGAGGCGGCGATGGGCGCCGTCGGCGGCACCGTCCCCGAGAGCTCCCTGGTCATCGCCCCGCGCACGGTCGTGGTGGCCATGCTCGTGGGTGTGGCGGTGACGATGCTCGCCGCGTGGCTGCCCGCCCGCCGCGCCGCGAAGATCCCGCCCGTCGCCGCGATGGGCAGCGCGGACGCCGCCCCCACCGCGCGGGGCCTGCTGGTGCGCAACACCATCGGCGCGGCCGTCACCGCCCTGGGGCTGGCCGTGCTCGCCGTGGGCGTCAGCGGCAAGACCTACCCCGTGCTCGGCCTGGGCGCCGGTGTCACCCTGACCGGCGTCATCGTGCTCACCCCGCTGCTGTCCCGCCCCGCGATCGCCCTGGCCGGCCCGGTGCTGCGCTGGTTCGGGGTCTCCGGGAAGCTGGCCCGGCAGAACGCGGTGCGCAACCCGCGCCGCACCGCCGCCACCGCCGCCGCGCTGATGATCGGGCTGACCCTGATCTCCGGCCTGACGGTGATCGCCAACTCGATGCGGGACGGCATCGACAAGATGGCCGGGGACTCGCTGAAGGCGGACTACACCATCAGCATGGCCGGGTACCGGCCGCTCTCCCCCGACGTGGCGCGGACCCTGGAGCGCGACCCGCAGGTGACCGCGGTCAGCCCGCTGCGCAGGGCCGACGTGGAGGTGGACGGCCGCGCCGAGACCGCCACCGGGGTCAACCCGGCCGCCATCGGGGACCTGCTGCGCCTGGACTTCACCAGCGGCTCCCTGAAGGGCCTGGAGGGCGACGGCGTGATCGTGGACGACGACCTGGCCCGGGACCGCGGCTGGAAGGTCGGCGACACCCTTCCGGTGACCTACGACAGCGACGGCGCCAAGGCCTCGTACACGGTCGCCGGCGTCTACCGGGGCAACGACATGATCTACGGGATCATGGCGCCCACCACCGCCGTGGACCCGCACCTGCGGGACGTGCTGGACAGCCAGGTCATGATCAACACCAGGGGCGGCGAGTCGGACCGGGCCGAGGAGGCGGTGCAGCGGGCGCTGGGCGACAACCCCGCGGTGAAGGTGCAGACCGTCCGGGAGGTCTCGGACGAGTACGGCTCGATGATCACCCAGATGCTGACCATGCTCTACGGGCTGCTCGCCATGGCGGTGATCATCGCGGTGGTCGGCGTCGTCAACACCCTGGCCATGTCGGTGTTCGAGCGGTCCCGGGAGATCGGGATGCTGCGGGCGGTGGGCCTGGACCGGGGCGGGATCAAGCGGATGGTGCGGCTGGAGTCCGTGGTGATCTCCCTGTTCGGCGCCGGGCTCGGCATCGGGCTCGGGGTGTTCTTCGCCTGGACCCTCAGCCGGCTGATCCGGCCGGAGTTCAGCACCTACTCGATGACGCTGCCCTGGGGCACACTCGCGGGCTTCGCGGCGCTGGCGGCGGTGGTGGGGGTGCTGGCCGCGCTCTGGCCCGCGCGGCGGGCGGCACGGTTGAACGTGCTGGCGGCGATCAAGTCGGACTGAGGTGTGGGGGCGCCCTCACACGGCCCGGGGGGGGCGGGGCTGCCCCCGCCCCCCCCGGGCCGCGCCCCCGCACACGCGAAAGGCGACGGGCACCCGCCCCACGGATGGCGGGTGCCCGTCGCCTTCTTCTGCTGTGCGGACCGGGAGGCCGTCAGCCGGCCCGGGCCGTGTCCTTCTCCTCGACCCGCCGCTCCTGCGGGGCGGCCGGGGCGGAGGCGGGCCTGGACGCGGCGCTCACCGGGGCCGCCGCCTCGTAGAACTCGCCGCGGGGGTTCTCGATCGCGCCGAGGGAGACGACCTCGCGCTTGAGCACGGCCGTGAGCGCCCAGTCGGCGAAGACCCGGATCTTGCGGTTGAACGTCGGCATCGCCATGCCGTGGTAGCCGCGGTGGAAGTACCAGGCGAGCCGCCCGCGGAACTTGAACTTCCCGAACAGCAGCGCCACGCCCTTGTGCAGACCCAGGCCGGCGACCGCGCCGAGGTTCTTGTGGCGGTACTCCTGCTGCGGGAAGCCGCGCATCCCGGAGATCACGTTGTCCGCGAGCACCTTGGCCTGCCGCAGCGCGTGCTGCGCGTTCGGCGGGCACCAGGCGTTCTCGTTGCCGGCCTCGCGCGCGGCCAGGTCCGGCACCTGCGCGTTGTCGCCCGCGGCCCAGATGTAGTCGGTGCCCGTCACCTGGAGGGTCGGCCGGCAGTCCACGTGGCCGCGCGGGCCCAGCGGCAGGCCGAAGCGGGACAGCGCCGGGTTCGGCTTGACGCCCGCGGTCCACACGATGGTGGAGGCGTCCACCTCGAGCCCGTTCTTGAGCACCACGTGCTTGTCGACGCAGGACTCCATGGAGGTCTCCAGGTAGACCTCGATGCCGCGCTCCTGGAGGTGCTTCAGACCCCACGCGCCGAGTTCGGGACCGACCTCGGGCAGGATCCGGTTGGCGGCCTCCACCAGGATGAAGCGCATGTCCTCGCGCTTGACGTTCCGGTAGTACTTGGTGGCGTAGCGGGCCATGTCCTCGACCTCGCCGATGGTCTCCGCACCGGCGAAGCCGCCGCCGACGAAGACGAAGGTCAGCGCCTTGCGGCGGACCTCCTCATCGGTGGTGGAGTCGGCCTTGTCGAGCTGCTCCAAGACGTGGTTGCGCAGGCCGATCGCCTCCTCCACGCCCTTCATCCCGATGCCGTTCTCGGCGAGGCCCGGGATGGGGAAGGTGCGGGAGACCGCACCCAGGGCGATGACGAGGTAGTCGAACGGAAGCTCGTAGGAGTCGCCGACGAGGGGGGAGACCACGGCGACCTTGCGGTCCTGGTCGATCGAGGTGACGTGGCCGGTCAGCACCTCGGCCTTGGGCAGCACGCGGCGCAGGGGTACGACCACGTGCCGCGGCGAGATGCTGCCCGCGGCGGCTTCGGGCAGGAAGGGCTGGTACGTCATGTACGACCGCGGGTCGACGACCGTCACGGTCGCCTCGTCATAGCGCATCTTCTTCAGGATGCGCTGCGCCGCGTACAAGCCGACGTACCCGCCTCCGACGATGAGGATCCGGGGACGCTCCGTGGTGCTCATATCGAAAAGTATCCAGCACCAGTTGGGGGGGAGCTCGTGAGGCCAGTCACAAGCTCCTGGACACCCTCTGCTACACTGCGCGCCCCCGTGAACCCCCCGCTCCCCCGGGAGGCCCCGATCCCCCGGCTGAGCAGCAACGATCGGGGGTGGACGGGAAGTTCCCGGCACGGCGAACGGGTTTGTCGATGAGGCGCGAGCGGGCCGTTCCGGGCCCGTGCCCGGGGCTGGACGACCCCGGAGGGGTGTTCTTGGCGGCACAGGGCCGCGATCCCATGTGAAGAAATTCACGAAGTTCGCGGCGACACGGTTCCACCGGGTGCCGGACAGGCTCCTTCCAGGGTGTTTCCCAAGGGCACGTGGGGGTGCGGCAGGGCCGGGGGAGGCGGCGGGCGGCCCGCGGGGCGGGGACGGACCCGCCCCGCCGCCTCGCCCCGGAGGGGCCCGCCCGCATGCCCGAGCCGGTCAGGCGGACGCGGACGGGGACGCCGCGGACCGCAGGACGTCGATCAGGCCCGTGGTGTCCTCGTGGCCGCGGCCCTCGTCGACCAGGCGCTTCATGAGGGCGAAGAACGGCGCGACCAGTTCGGGGCTCACGCCCTGCTCCTCGGCCGTGCGCAGCAGGGTGCCGGTGCTCGCGACCTGCATGGCCAGGTTGGACTGCACGTCCTGGTCGTAGACGCCGCTCTCCAGTTGCTCGCCCTCCCGGTGGACGTAGGAGGCCATGGCGGTCAGCCAGTTGCCGAGCAGCGGGGCGAACCCGGTCGGCTTGATGCCCTCCTCCTTCCTGATCAGCGCGAACGCGTAGGTGACCCCGGCGAACATCCCGTACATGGCACTGAGCAGCGCCACGTCGTGCAGAGCGGCGAAGCCGGGGTCGTCGCCGACCCAGTGGACGCCGAGCGGCGCGGCGAGGGTCTCCCGGTGGGCCTCGAAGGCGGCCGGGTCACCGCTGTAGAAGACGTACCCCCCGGCCTCGGGGACGCCGACCATCGGCGGCACGGCCATGATCCCGCCGTCCAGGTAGCGGGCCCCGCGCGAGGCGGCCCACTCGGCGCGGGCGCGGGCGTCGCCGGGGCTGCCGGTGGTGATGTTCACCAGGTCCTTCCCGGTCAGGTCGGCGCCCTCCAGGGTCTCGCCGACGGAGGCGTCGTCGAGCAGGCAGACCACCACCAGGCGGTTCGCGGCCACCGCCTCGGCGGCGCTCGCGGCCACCACGGCACCCTCGGCGGCGAGCGCCTCGGCGCGGGAGCGGGTGCGGTTCCACACGGTCACGGGGTGCCCGGCGGCGAGCCAGGCACGGGCGAGCGCGGTGCCCATGGCACCGAGCCCGAGGAGGGTCAGGGGGGCGGGGGAGGTCGTCTCAGGAGTGTTCTCAGCCATGCGGACTAGGCTGGTGGGAGCACCATTCATGATCAAGTACGCACTTCGAAGTGCGCACTCACCCACGGGTGAGCGAGCAGGTGGGAGGGGTGCGGCCATGGCGGTCGTGCGCAGGCCCGGGGCGTACCACTGCGGCATCGACGCCGCGATGGACGTCATCGGCGGCAAGTGGAAGGTGCTGATCCTGTGGGAGCTGAACACGCGCCCGTGCCGGTTCGGCGAGCTGCGCAGGGCGCTGCCCGGCATCACGGAGAAGGTGCTGGCCTCGCACCTGCGGGAGCTGGAGGCGGACGGCATCGTGCACCGCGAGGTGTACGACGAGGTGCCACCCCGCGTCGAGTACTCGCTGACCCCGGCCGGGGTGTCGCTGAACGAGGCGCTGGGCCCGCTGGGCCTGTGGGGGAGCAGGCACGTCCTGGGCCGCGTGGAGAGCGGGCAGGCGGCGGCCGGGGGCCACTGAGGGGCGGCGCGCCCGCCGCCCTCCCGGGGATGCGCGTCAGCCGTCCTGCGGGCGCTCGGCGACGCTGTAGGCGATCCCGTCCAGGATGTCGTGCTCGCTGACGACGACCTCGGCCGCGCCGGTGCGCTCCATCACCGCGAGCAGCACCAGCGCCCCGGCGCCGATCACGTCCACCCGGCCCGGGTGCATCACGGGGATCGCCGCGCGCTCCTCGTGGGTGGAGGCGAGCAGCCGCGCGGTCACCTCGCGGACCTGCTCCAGGGAGACGCGGGAGTGGTGGATGGCCGCCGAGTCGTACGCCGGGAGGCCGAGCGCCATCCCGGCGACGGTGGTGACGGAGCCGGCGAGGCCGACCAGGGTGCGGGCCTCGGCGAGCGGCACCGTGCGCTCCGCCTCGTCGAGCGCCGCCGCCACGTCGGCCCGTATGGCGTCCACCAGCTCCGGGGCCGGCGGGTCGGCCGGCACGCCGTCGCGCATCAGGTGGCGCTCGGTCATCCGCACGCAGCCGACGTCCACCGACCGGGCGGCCCGCACCCGGTCGTCGCCGACCACGAACTCGGTGGAGCCCCCGCCGATGTCCACCACGAGGAACGGCCGCTCGAACCTGGGCGCGCCGCCCCGGCGCTCCAGCGCGGCCAGCTCCCGGGTGGCGCCGGTGAAGGAGTACTCCGCCTCCTGGTCGCCGGTGATCACCTCGGGCTCGACGCCGAGGATGTCCACGACGCCGTCCACGAACTCCTGGCGGTTCTCCGCGTCCCGGGAGGCGCTGGTGGCCACGAAGCGCACCCTGGACGCGCCGAGGTCCCCGATCACCTGGGCGTACTCGCGGCAGGCGGCGAACGTGCGGTCCAGCGCCTCCGGCGCGAGCCGCCCCGTGCGGTCCACGCCCTGCCCGAGGCGGACGATCGTCATCCGCCGGTCCAGCTCCTTCAGCTCGCCCGTCGCCGGGTCCAGGTCGGCGACCAGCAGCCGGATGGAGTTGGTGCCGCAGTCCACGGCGGCCACACGGATCATCGGGTCTCCTCGCCCTCGTCGCCATCACCCTCGTCACCGGGGCCCCGCCCGGCCCCGGGGCCCGCGCAGGGGCCCTTGCGCCACCACTCGGGCAGCATCGCCAGCGCCTCGTCGCCCAGCGGGTTGACGCCGGGGCCCGCCGCGAGGGCGTGGCCCACCAGGACGTGCAGGCACTTGACCCGGTCCGGCATGCCGCCCGCGCTCGGGAAGCCCTTCAGCACCTCGACGGCGTCGCGCCTGGCCAGGTAGTCCTCATGGGCGCGGCGGTAGGCGGCGGCCAGGTCCTCGTTCTCGGCCAGCCGCTCGTTCATCTCCTTCATCACGCCCTCGGACTCCAGCGTCCCGATGGCCGACGCCGCCCGCGGGCAGGTCAAGTAGTACAGCGTGGGGAACGGCGTGCCGTCCTCCAGGCGCGGCGCGGTCTCCACCACGTCGGGCAGCCCGCACGGGCAGCGGTGGGCGACGGCGCGCAGACCGCGGGGGGTGCGGCCGAGCTGCTCGGCGACGGCGGCGCGGTCGGCGTCGGAGGGGGGCGTGGGTGCGGTGTTCATCGGGGACGTTTCTCGGGCCTGTCTGCTGGGACTGGGAGTGGGACGGGGCTGGGACTGGGACTGGGACTCGGGTCGGGACGGGGCGGGGGTCGGAGCACGGCGCTCAGCGGCCGGCCGCCGGGGTGCCGCCGTCCGCGCGGGAGGCGGTGCCGTCCGCGCGGTCCACGCCGAGCCACAGGTTCTCGTACCACGGGCGACCGCCGTCGGGCCGGGCCGAGGACGGCTCGGCGTCGCCGGAGCCGCCCGGGGTGACCAGGGTGAACCCGGTCTCCCCCGGCATCACGTAGTGCAGGTGCTCGCGCGCCTGCGCCCTGACGTACGCCGGGTCCTGCCAGCGGGCCTTCTCGCGGCGCAACTGCTCGACGCGCTCGCGGGCCCGCCTGGTCTCGTCCCGCTGCTCGGCGATCTCCGCCCGCTGGGCGATGTACTGGCGGGTGGGGTACGCCAGCGCCACCACCAGGGTGCACAGCACGAACGCCAGCACGGCGGCCCGCCCGGTGAAGCGGCTGCGCCGCTGCGGTGCGGGGCGCCGCCCCGAGGCCCGGTAGACGCGGGCCTGCGCCTGCCTGCCGAGTGCCATCAACCGGGCACTGGTCGTCGAGAACCGGTCGGCCGTGCCGCGGTTCCGGCTCGCAACCACGTCTGCTCTCCTTCGGCCGGGGTGGTGTCGTGTGGCCGGGGCGATGTCTGGCCGGAGTGATCTGCCCCATGGGAACACGGGGCGACCGGGATGTCACGGATTCCGCGCCCCGACCGGCCCGCGGGCCGCGGGCGGGGCCGCTCCGGCCCACCCCGGCAGGGCGGGGCCCGCCGGTATCCCGGGGTCCCGCTCGCCGTGTCAACCGCCGCTCGGGCGGCGGGTGGGAGGACGGGCGGGAGAAGAGGGCGGACGGAAGGGCGGATGGGGCTCGCGGGGAGCGGAGGCCGGGGCTCCCGCTCCGGCGCGTGACCCCGGAGCCGGGCTCCCGCCCGTCGCAACACCCGCCGCCGGGGCGGCGAGTGGGGCGACGGACGGGAGGGTGGGGCGGCGGGAGGAAGGGCGGTGGGGTCAGCCGACCTTGAAGCGGGGGAACGCGGAGCGGCCCGCGTACACCGCGGCGTCGTCCAGGATCTCCTCGATGCGCAGCAACTGGTTGTACTTGGCGACGCGCTCGGAGCGGGCCGGGGCGCCGGTCTTGATCTGGCCGCAGTTGGTGGCGACGGCCAGGTCGGCGATGGTGACGTCCTCGGTCTCGCCGGAGCGGTGCGACATCATGCACTTGAAGCCGCTGCGCTGGGCCAGCTCGACGGCGTCCAGGGTCTCGGTGAGCGAGCCGATCTGGTTCACCTTCACCAGCAGGGCGTTGGCGGCGCCGCTCTCGATGCCCCTGGCGAGGCGCTCCGGGTTGGTGACGAACAGGTCGTCACCGACGAGCTGGACCTTGTCGCCGAGCTGCTCGGTGATGGTCCTCCAGCCGTCCCAGTCCTCCTCGTTCAGCGGGTCCTCGATGGACACCAGCGGGTACGCCTCGACCAGCTCGGCGTAGTACGCGGTCATCTCGGCGGCGGAGCGGGACTTGCCCTCGAAGGTGTACACGCCGTTGTCGTGGAACTCGGTGGCGGCGACGTCGAGCGCGAGCGCCACGTCCTGGCCCGGGGTGTAGCCGGCCCGCTGGATGGCCTCGATGATCAGGTCGAGGGCCTCGCGGTTGCTGTCCAGGTTCGGGGCGAAGCCGCCCTCGTCGCCGAGGCCGGTGGACAGGCCGCGCTCCTTCAGCACGCCCTTGAGGGTGTGGTAGACCTCGGTGCCCCAGCGGACGGCCTCGGAGAACGACTCGGCGCCGATCGGCGCGATCATGAACTCCTGGATGTCCACGTTGGAGTCGGCGTGGGAGCCGCCGTTGAGGATGTTCATCATCGGCACCGGCAGCAGGTGCGCGTTGGGGCCGCCCAGGTAGCGGAACAGCGGCAGGTCCGACGCCTCGGAGGCGGCGTGGGCCACGGCGAGGGAGACGCCCAGGATGGCGTTCGCGCCCAGGCTGGACTTGTCCGGGGTGGCGTCCAGGTCGAGCATCGCCTGGTCGATCAGCCGCTGCTCGGTGGCGTCGTAGCCGACGAGCTCGGGGCCGATCTGCTCGATCACGGCGAGGACGGCCTTCTCGACCCCCTTGCCGCCGTAGCGGGACTTGTCCCCGTCCCTGAGCTCCAGGGCCTCGAAGGCGCCGGTGGACGCGCCGGAGGGAACCGCGGCCCGGCCGGTGCTGCCGTCATCGAGGCCGACCTCGACCTCGACGGTGGGGTTCCCTCGGGAGTCGAGGATCTCCCGGGCTACGACGACGTCGATGGAGGGCACGAGCATCTCCTTAGGGATGGATGTGAGCCTTGCAGCCTGAGCCTAACCGCCCGCCCGCCGCGCCACCGTCCGCCCCGTGGGTGGGGCGGTGGACGGAAGGTGAACGGCGAGGGGCGGAGGGTGACCCTCCGTGCGCGGACAGCGGCCTCCGCGGCCCTCGGCGTGGGGAGCGGGCCGGCCCCCCGGGGGCGGACGCCCGGACAGGCAAAGCCCCGGCCGGGCCGCCCGATGGGGAGGAGGCGGCCCGGCCGGGATGACAGGGGCTGGTCAGCCGAGCTTGAGCTCCTGGCCGGGCAGGATCAGGTCGGGGTCCTCGCCGACGGTGTCCTTGTTCGCGTCGTAGAGCTCCTGCCAGTTGCCGAGGCCCTGGTCCTCGGCGATGGCGGTGAGGTTGTCGCCCTTCTCCACGGTGTACTCCGCCGCGGCGGCGGACTCCTCGGCGGCGGGGGCGGTGTCCTCGGCGGGCCGCGCCGGGTCGGGCGCGCGGTGCTTGCCGGTGCCGCGGGAGGCGCGCTCGCCGGGCAGCTCGTCCTCGCCCTCGGGGGCGACGGGGGCGGCGTGCCGGGGCGTGCGGGTGGGCGCGGTCCCGGCGTCCTCGGTGGCGACGGTGCCCCGGGTGTGGTCCTCCACGTCCGCGGACGGCCGTTCGGACGCGGTCCGCCGGGGCTCCTCCGCGTCCGCGGACTCCCCTGCGGCCGGGGTGGTCCGCGACGGCGTGGCCGTGTCCTTGGGGCCCTCGGTCTGCTCCGCGGGCGCCGAGGTGTCCTGCCGGGGGGCGTCCCGCTCCTCCTCCGGGGCCGGGGCGGTCTCCTCCGCGGAGGGCGCGTCGGGCGCGGCGGCCCCGCCGAGGCCGGCCTCGACCGCGCAGGTGGCCCACGCCTGCGGGCCCTGGTCGGCGAGGATGCGCTCCGCGACGGCGATCTGCTCCAGCCTGCTGGCCAGGTCGGCGCGGGGCGCGTAGTCCTTGCCGCCGTACGCCGCCCAGGTCTCCTCGCTGATCTGGAGGCCGCCGTAGTAGCCGTTGCCGGTGTCGATGCCCCAACTGCCGCCGCTCTCGCATGTCGCGACCTTGTCCCAGGTGTCGCCGGACGCGGCCTGGGCGCCGGTGGCGCCCATCAGCGGGAGGGCGACCCCCGCTCCGGTGACCCCCGCGGCGACGACGAACTTCGGTGTCGGACGCGGTTTGCGGTGGCGTCCGTTGCCGGACAGCAGCATGAGCGTGTCCCTCTCCGACGCCTGCGAGGTGAGCTGTCGGGTTCGGGCCGTGAGGCTGGCCCGGCCGCCCTCGTTCCGGCGGCTTCACCCCAAGCCGGGACCGCCGGTCCCGGCGCTTACGGTGGTTCCCCCGCTCCCGCCGTCGGTTCCCATTGGAGCCAACGTCCCGCCGGCCGGCGGCGGGATTCGGCGCTCCGGCGGCGGGGCCCCTGGCGGGGCCGACCCGACGTTATGGGGTCGGGCGATCAGATCACAAGCAGGTGTATCAATTATCACGTCAGTATCACCGGTGATCAACGGGCGACTACTCGGCGTCCCCGCCGAACCCTGCGGCGGGGGGTGGGTGGGGGTGTCCTCCGGAGGCCAGGGGGCTCCGCCCCCTGGACCCCCGCCGAGGGCTCCGCCCCCGGACCCCGGTTCGGGGAGTGGGAAGGGCGGGCCCTCCGGGGACCAACGGGCTCCGCCCTTGGACCCCACCGGGGGCTCTGCCCCCGGACCCCGGTTCGGGGAGTGGGGTGGGTGGATCCTCGGGAGGCACAGGGCTTCGCCCTTGGCCCCTCACCGGGGGCTCCGCCCCGGACCCGGTTCGGGGAGTGGGGTGGGTGGGTCCTCGGAAGGCACAGGGCTTCGCCTCTTCGCCCCGACCGGGGGCTGCGCTCCCGGGGCCCGGTTCCGGGAGTACGGAAGGGCGGTCCTCCGGGGGGCCAAGGGCTCCGTCCCCGGTCCCCGTCCGGGGCCGCCGCCCCGGGCTCCGCCGGGGCTCCGCCGCTAACCCCGGGGTCGGCTCTCCGGGGTGAAGTTCACCGGGAGGGTTCGCAGGCCGCGCATGATGAGGCCGCCTCGCCAGCGGAGGTCGGGGGGATCGGCGGCGAGGGTGAGGTCGGGGAGGCGGCGCAGGAGGGTGGAGAGGGCGGTTCGGCCCTCCAGGCGGGCCAGGGGGGCGCCGATGCAGTAGTGGATGCCGTGGCCGAAGCCCAGGTGCGGGTTGTTGGCGCGGGCGAGGTCGAGGGTGTCGGGGTCGGGGAAGCGCCGCGGGTCTCGGTCGGCGGCGGCGAGGACGACGAGCACGGGGTCGCCGACGGCGATGTCCACCCCGCCCAGGGTGAGCGGCTGGGTGGCGAACCGCCAGGTGGCGATCTCCACGGGCCCGTCGTAGCGCAGCAGCTCCTCCACGGCGGTGGCGAGCAGCCCGGTCTCGCCGCGGGCCAGGGAGGTCTGGAGGCGGGCGCGCTCGTCGGGGTGGCGCAGCAGCGCGTACACGCCGTTGCCCATGAGGTTCACGGTGGTCTCGAAGCCCGCGAACAGCAGGATGAAGGCCATGGCCGCGGCCTCGTTCTCGGTGAGGTGCTCGCCGTGGTCGCTCGCCCGGATCAGGCCGGAGATCAGGTCGTCGCCGAGGTCGGCCCGCTTGCGGTGGATGAGCTCCGCCAGATAGGCCCGCATCCGCTTCACCGAGCGGGCGACGCCGCCCCTGGAGCCGCCCTTGTGCAGCATCATCCCGGCCCAGTCCCGGAAGTCGTCCTGGTCCTCGGGCGGGACGCCGAGCATGTCGCAGATGGCGTGGATCGGGAGCGGGAAGGCGAACTCGTGGATGAGGTCGGCGCTGCCCCGCTCGGCGAAGCCGTCGATGAGGCGGTCGGTGAGCCGCTGGACCCGCGGGGCGAACTCGGCGACCCGGCGCGGGGTGAACGCCTTGGCGACCAGGCGGCGCAGCCGGGTGTGGTCGGGCGGGTCGATGTTGAGCAGGTGGGAGACGAGGTCGGCGTCGCGCTCGCCGGGGATGCCGACCTTGCCCTTGGTGTGGGCGCCGCGGGCGCCGTGGTGGACGGGGTTCTTCGACAGGCGGTCGTCGGCCAGCGCCTGCCTGGCGTCGGCGTAGCGGGTGACCAGCCACGCCTCGACGCCGCTCGGCAGGGTGGTGCGGTGGACCGGGGCGTGCTCGCGCAGCCAGGCGTAGGCGGGGTAGGGGTCGGCGGCGAACTCCCAGGAGAACAGGGCGGGCGCGGCGGCGGTCCGGTCGTGCATGACTCGACGGTAACGGGGCGGCGGGCCCGCCCGTCCGGCTACCCGGCCGGCGCGATCCACTCCACGGCCCGGGCGAGCGCCGCGGGGGGCTCCCCCGGGGTGGGCAGCAGCGCGGGCACGACCGTGGTCGCGCCCGCCGCCGCGTAGGCGCGCAGCTTCTCCCGGCACTCCTCGGGCGAGCCGTGCAGCACCAGGGCGTCCACGACCTCCTCGGGCACGGACGCCGCCGCCTGCCTGCGGTCGCCGGCCTCCCAGGCGTCCCACAGGGGCGCGAGGGCCTCGCCGCGGCCGAGCCAGCGCTGGTACTCGGCGTACACCGGCACCGTGAGGTACCCGGCGATCAGACGGCGGCCGAGCTTGCGGGCGTATCCGCGGTCCTCGGTGGGGCAGACGAAGACCCGCACCACGACCTCCTTGTCCGTGCCGCCGGCCGCGTGGAACTCGGCGAGCGCGGTGGGCACGTCGGCGGCGGCGAGCCAGTTGAGGATCACCCCGTCGGCCTCCCGTCCGGCGAGCCGCAGCATGCCGGGCCGCAGCGCGCCGAGCAGCAGCGGCGGGGTGCGGTCGGGGGCCCGCTCCAGGCGGAAGCGGTTGACCTCGAAGGTCTCGTACTCCTGGGTGACGGCCTGCCCGGTCAGCGCCTCGCGCAGGAAGCGCAGGGTGTCCCGGCAGCGGGCCCAGGGCCGGTCGTGGGGCAGGCAGTTCCAGTGCTCGACGACGGTGGGCGACGAGGCGCCGACACCGAGCAGGAACCGCCCGGGCGCGGCCTCGGCGAGCGCGGCGGCGTGCATGGCGAGCAGGGCGGGTCCTCGGGTGTGGACGGGCACGACGGCGGTGCCGAGCCGCAGCGCGGGCGCCCACACCGAGGCGAGGGCGAGCGGGGTGAACGCGTCGGCGCTCGCCGTCTCCATGGACCACAGGTCGGTGAAGCCGAGGTCGGGCAGGCGCTCGACCAGGCCGCGCTGCCCGGCCAGCGGCAGGGCGTCGAGCGGGTAGGTCAGGCCCCAGCGCGGCTGCGGGGTGGTCATGCGTGTGTCCTCCCGAGGTGCCCTTACCAGCAGGTAACCGACCCGTGACGGCCCATGCCATCACAGGGGCGCGCGGGGCGACAAGGGGGGCCGGGCGGCGGGGCGGGGGTCCGGGGCGGGCCGGGCGGCCAGGAGGGTGTCGCGGCTGAGCCGGTCGGCCAGGCGGGTGGTCTGCGGGAGGCGGTAGCGGGGGGCGAGGTCCAGCACATGGCGGCAGGCCGTCGCCAGGTCGATGCCGTGGCCGACGGAGACGAAGACCGGCTTGACCCCCGGCTGGGTGCGCAGGGCGCGGCCGACGACCTCGTCGCCGTCCAGCAGCGGCGCCCACGCCCCCCGCTCCTCGCCGAGCCCGGTGTGGCGGCCGACGAACGCGGTCTTGGCCACGCCCGCGGTCGGCACTCCGGTGAGCACGCCGAGGTGGCAGGCGAGGCCGAAGCGGCGCGGGTGGGCCAGGCCGTGCCCGTCGCACAGCAGCAGGTCGGGAGTGAGGGGGAGCCTGTTCAGCGCGGTGAGCAGGGTGGGCAGCTCGCGGAAGGCGAACAGGCCGGGCCGGTAGGGGAAGGACGTCTCGCCGACGGCGGTGGCCCGCGCGACGGGCTCGTGGGTGACCGCGTCGAGGACCACCACGGCGGCGGCGACCCGGGTCGGGCCGCCGTCGGTCTCGGGGCCGTAGGCGACGTCGAGCCCCGCCACGGTGGCGGGGCTGTCCGGGCCGGGACCGGCGGCGTCCACCCGCGGGCGCAGCTCGTCCTGGATCCGCAGCGCCTCGTCCTCGGTGGCGGGCCAGGCGCCGGGCGTCTCGATGTCCACCGGTCTCCTCCCCCGTGCGGCGCGGGCCGGGCCCGTGCCAGGGAGAAGACCCTAGCGGTCCTCGCCGCGACGGCTGCTGGTGCGGTAGTCGTTGCTCAGTTCGCTGGGGTACAGCCGGCGGTCGCCGGGCTCGACGGGCTCCGGCAGGCAGTTCTCATGATCGTAGTCGTAGCCCTTGGGCTCCGGGCCGTCCTGGTGGCCGGGGCCGTGGTCGGGCGGCGCCCCGTGGTCCACCTCGTCCCGGGTCTCCCAGGCGCCCCGGCGGGGCTGCGAGGCCGGGACGGGCGGCTCCTGGCGCTTGCGGCGTATGTACAGCGCCCGGGCCACCATCAGCGCGATCACGAACAGGACGCCCACGACGAGCGGGCCGATGCCGACGGCGTGGTCCCAGGTGACTTCGGCCAGATCCATACCTAGTGTTCGCATACGGGGCGGTTACCCCTGTTCCGCCTCCTGAATCCGATCACGGTAGGCGCGGGCCGCGGCGCGCAGCGCGTCCTCGGCGTCCACGCCGTGGGCGGCGGCCAGGGCGGTCACGGCCAGCAGCAGCTCGCCGACGGAGGCCGCGTCGGGGTGCGCGGGCGGGGCGATCGGGGTGGTGACGGGGACGTCGAGCCCGGCCTTGCGGACCCGGGCCAGGAGCTTCCCGGCCAGGGCGAGGGCGGGCTGGCCCAGCGGCACGCCCTCGGTGACCGAGGAGCGCTGCTTCTCGGCCGCCTTGAGCTGCTCCCAGTTGGCCTCGACCTGGTCGGCGGTGGTGGCGTCGGCGGAGCCGAAGACGTGCGGGTGCCGGTAGACCAGCTTGTCCACGATGCCGCCCGCCACGTCGTCGACGGAGAACGGGTCCTCGGGGTGCTCCTCGGCGATCCTGGCGTGGAAGAGCACCTGGAGCAGCACGTCGCCGAGCTCCTCGCGCAGCGCCGTCCTGTCGTCCTCCTCGATCGTCTCGACCAGCTCGTACGCCTCCTCGATGAGGTACTTCACCAGGGAGGCGTGGGTCTGCTCGGCGTCCCAGGGGCAGCCGCCGGGCGAGCGGAGGCGGTCCATGACGGCGACGAGGTCGAGCAGCCGCGCCCCCGGCAGGTCGTAGGAGGCGGGCAGCAGCTCCAGCTCGGGCATGCGGGCCTGCCCGGAGGCGGCGAGCGCGGCCAGGTCGTCGGCGAGGCCGCCCGCGGCGTCGTCGTGCCCGGTGACCACGACGACCGTGCGCCCGGCGCAGCCGTCCACCAGTTCCCTGGCGGCGGGCGCGGCGACCTCCACGCGCACCCCGGCCTCCCGCAGATACGGCAACTGGGGGTGGCCGGGGTCGGCGCACAGCACCCGGTCGGCGTCGTGCAGGGTCCGCCAGGCGGGCCAGGACAGCAGGCCGGGGGCGACGCGGTGGGTGGTGCTCAGCAGCACCAGGCGGCCGGGGGTGTCGGTGTTCGGTTCCACCCGTCGAACCTACCTCCGGCCCCCGGGAGTCGGCCCAGGGCTTTTTCCCCGCCCGCCCCGGGCCCCGCCGCCCCGGGCCCGTCTCAGGCCCGGTTCTCCGCGGGCCCGGGCAGCCAGGGCTCGGTGGTGCGGTCGATGGTGAGCTGGTCGGGGTTCCACTTGCCGTAGCGCGGGTTCACCGTGATGCCCATGGAGTCGGCGGTCTCCCGCAGCAGGGCGTTGATCTTCGCGTTGCCCTCGGGGGTGCCCAACTGGACGCCCTGGGCGGCGGCGAGCTTGCGCAGGCCCAGCTCGGTGCGGAAGAAGGAGTCGATCTCCTCGGGGGCGATCGCGTTCTGCTGGAGCAGGACCGCGCGCAGCCGGTCGGCGCCGCCCGCCATGGACTCGTTGCGCTCGCGGAAGTCCTGGAGCTCGCGGCGGGTGACCTCGATGCCCTCGTCCTCCAGCGCCTGGTCGGTGACCCGGGACAGGACCATGCCGTACAGGGTGATGCTGGGCAGCCGCTCCGGCTCGGGCGCCGGGGCGCCGTGGTTGGCCTCGTTCTGGGCGTCGCGCACCTGCTCCACCTTGTGCTGGAGCGACGAGACGCTGATCTGGTCGTCGCCGACCACCGCCGCCGCGCCCTGCTTGGGCGTGCCGCACGCGGTCAGCAGCGGCGCGCCGACCAGCAGGGCACCCGCCGCCAGGAGCGCCGTGCGGCGTACGGTCGAGGTGGATACGGACGCGGAGCGGCGGATCACAGGACCTCCTGCGGAACAGGACCACGGTGGTGTTGCCCGGTGATCGAGAGCATATGGAGTGAACGCCACCGAGATCCAGCGTCCGGAACCGGCCAGCGGGTCGGGAGGCCCCCGCGGCGGCGGGCCCTAGGCGTCGCAGGCGACCCCGTCCCCGTCCCTGTCCAGGTGGGCGCCGTACCCCGGCTCACCGCGGCGCAGCGGGGCGCGGCCCGCGGCGCGGACGGCGTCGCAGTCGGGGTAGGCGGTGGGCGCGGGGGCCCGGTCGGCGCCCGAGGGGCGGTCGGCCGCAGGCAGCGGCTCGCCGGGGCAGTCGCGCAGCACCCGCCGCATCGCGTCCCGCTCCGCCCCGGTCACGCTCAGCCCGTAGCGCTGCTTGACCGCGGCCTGCCGGGCCACGTAGGCGCAGCGGAACGCCCGGTTCGGGGGCAGCCAGGTCGCGGCGTCGGCGTCGCCCTTGGCGCGGTTGGCGGAGGCGTCCACGGCGAGCAGGTTCAGCGGGTCGTTGGCGAGGGCGACGCGGCGGTCCCGGGGCAGGCGGGCGGCGCCCTTCTGCCAGGCGTCGGACAGCGCGACCACGTGGTCGATGTCCACCTCGCTGCGCCCGCCCCTGGCGAAACGTATCTCCGCGCCGGTGTAGGGGTCGCGGAGCAGACCGGAGACGACCCGGCAGCCGTCCTGCCGGCGCTGCGTCAGGTCCCGGACGAGGATGTCGTCGCGGGTGCCGCAGCCGTCCCCGTCGCCGTCGGCCCAGTCGTCGCCGAACTCCTCCCGGGCGTAACCCGTCCTCGGGCCGCGGCCCTTGACGGTCAGGGAGTCCACGGCGGACAGCGCCGTCGCACCGGTCCCCTCGCCCCGCCGCCCGGTCTCCGCGCCCGGCTCCCCGGTGTCCGCGGTGCAGCCGGCGGCCAGGGTCGCGGTCACGGACAGGGCGCACAGCACGGCGGGCAGACGGCGGCTCATGTCCCAAGGATGGCGCACCGCCTCCAGCGCACGGAATCCCGCCTTCCGTTTGGCTGCCGCCGGTCCGCCCGACCGGGAGCGGCCGGTGGAGGCGGTGGCCCGGCGGTGGCCCCGGCGGTGGCCCCGGCTTCCGCGCGGGTTCTCCCCGCCGCCGCGCGGCGGGGAGACGCACGTCACATCCGGGTCCTGTCACATCGTGCCGGGCTTGTCTGTCAGGGATGTGGAACCAGCAACCACGGCACACAGGAGCCCACCATGGAAGCCCGTCTGAACCTCCTCGCCAACCCGGTCAGCGCCAAGATCTTCAAGCACATCAACGCGGCGAACAAGGTGCTCGCGGACTCGACGCTGCCGGCCTCGACGCAGGAGCTGGTGAAGATCCGCGCCAGCCAGATCAACGGCTGCGGGTTCTGCACCGACATGCACACCAAGGACGCCGCGCACGCCGGGGAGACCGCCATCCGCCTGAACCTGGTCGCCGCCTGGCGCGAGGCCAAGGTGTTCACCGACGCCGAGCGCGCCGCCCTGGAGCTGGTCGAGGAGGGCACCCGCATCGCCGACGCGGCCGGTGGCGTCCCGGACGAGGTCTGGGCGAACGCCGCCAAGCACTACGACGAGGACCAGCTCGCCGCCCTGGTGTGCCTCATCGCCATCATCAACGCCTACAACCGCGTCAACGTCCTCGTCCAGCAGCCCGCCGGCGACTACGAGGTCGGCATGTTCGGCTGACGGGCGGTACGCACCGGCCCCGGGCCCGGCTTCGCGGCCGGGCCCGGGGTACTAGCCGGGCAGTTGGCCCAGCCACACCAGGGTGCGGCGCAGTTCCGCGGGGAACGGGTGGTGGGGGCCGTAGCGGCGCTCGGCGTCCGGCAGGAGGCGGGACAGGACGTCGTGGGCGGCCCAGCGGTCGCCGATCGACAGCAGCAGGTTGCCGGTGCGGTGGCGGACCTCCAGCGGCAGGTCGGGGTCGGCGGCGGCGTACGACTCGAAGTACGGCAGCAGCACCCGGTACTCCGACAGCGCCGCGGCCGTGTCGCCGAGCTGCTCCAGGCACTGCGCGGCCTCGTAGCGGAACCGCAGGCACTGCCGGTCGGCGGGGCCGTGCAGCCGCGCGTACTCCTCGGAAAGCAGCCGCAGCTCGGGCAGGGCCCGCCGGTACTGGCCGTCCTCCATCAGGGTCGCGGCGTACTGCTTGCGGAGGGCGAGCACCACGGGGGAGCGCTCGCCGTGCCGGTCCACGGCCACGGGCAGCGCGCCGCCGAGGATGTCCACGGCCTGGGTGATCCGCCCGGCGGCCAGCAGCGCCTTGACCTCCTCCACGGCCCCGGCGAGGTCCACCCCGCCGGACGGCGCGTGGGCGGGCTGCGGGGGCGCGGTCACCGGCGAGGAGGCGGTCACCGCGCGCTCGGGCCAGGGCGCCTGGGGGCGCAGGAACGGCCGGGTGGGGTCCATGGGCCCGGGCGGGCGCACCCCGAACGGCGTGACGCCGGGCGCGGGCAGCAGCGGGGCCAGCGCGTGGTACACCGACTGGGCGTCGGCGGGGCGGTCCTGCGGGTCCTTGGCGAGCAGCCGCAGCACCAGCGCCTCCAGCGGCTCGGGCACCTCGGGGCGCAACTGCCGCAGCGGGACGGGCGGCTCGTACAGGTGGCGGTGGAGCACGCCGAGGGCGGTGGTGCCCTGGAAGGGGGCGCCGCCGCTCACCATCTCGTGCAGCACCACGCCGAGCGCGTACAGGTCGGTGGCGGGGCCGACCGCGCCGCCCATGGCCTGCTCGGGCGCCATGTACACGGGGCTGCCGATGGGCAGCCCGGTCTGGGTGAGGCGGGTGGTGTCGGTGTCGAGGACGGTGGCGACGCCGAGGTCGAGCACGGTGACGGCGCCGTCGGCGCGGATGATGATGTTGCGGGGCTTGAGGTCCCGGTGGACGATCGGCACGGCGTGCACGGCGGCGAGCGCCCCGCACAACTGCGCGGCCACGGCGACGGCCCACGGCCAGGGGTAGGGGTCGTGCTCGGCGAGGTGGTCGGCGAGGTCGGCGCCCTCGACGTACCGCATGACCAGGTACAGCTCGCCCCCGTCCTCGCCCGCGTCGAACACGGTGACCAGGCCGGGGTGGTCCACCTGGGCGGTGACCCGGCACTCCCGCAGGAAGCGGCGGCGCAGCTCGCCGGTCTCGCCCGGCTCGGCGATCCGGTCGGTGCGCAGCAGCTTCACGGCGACGCGCCGGTCCAGACGGCGGTCGTAGGCGGTCCAGACCTGGCCCATGCCGCCCTGCCCGAGGACGGTCGCCAGTTCGTAGCGGCCGCCGATGAGGCGTCCGGTCACCGGCCGCCCTCCTGCTTGCGCAGGTAGTCGCTGAGTTCGTCGAGTTCGGCCCGCACCTGCTCGATGCGCGGCGCGGTCGGGCGGGGCGCGGGGGCGGGGGCGGGCGGCGGGGTGTCCTGGTACGGGTTGTAGCCGAGGGGCTGGGCCTGGAGGGGCGTCTGCGGCTGGAGCGGCGGCTGGGGCTGGGCGTACGGCAGCGGCACGGGCTGCGGCTGCCCGGGCAGCGGGCCCGGGTGGGGGCCGGGCGCCGGGCCGGGCACGGGGCCCGGCCGGGGGGCGCTGTGGATCCTGATGTCCATGGCCAGGTAGTAGACGGTGGTCAGCACGGCCAGGCCCAGGATGGTGGCCACGCCGACGTCCGACCACACCGACTCCTCCGGGGTGCCCCCGGTCAGCGCGAACCCGGTGACGGCCAGCGCGGCCACCACCGCGGTCAGCACCCAGTCCAGGGCCCGGCGCCGCAGCACGGCTATCCGCAGCATGGGCGCCCAGGCGCCGATGCCGCAGGTGAGCAGGGCGATGAGCACGAAGAGCACGCGCAGGGCGGCGACGCGCTGCTGGCTGGCTGGCGACGGGACGGTACCGGGGCCGGTCATCGGTGCTCCAGGCTCTTTTCAGAATCGGTGGCGCGGGCGAATCCTTGCCCCGGCGAGGGTATCCGCCACCACCCACGCCCGGGCCCGGTACGTCGCCGTCCGCGGCCCGCGGGCCCGCCGCCCGGCGCCGCCCGTGAGCCGCCCCCGCCGACGCGCGGGCCCCGCCCCCGCGCCCCGCCCCCGCGCCCGGGGTCAGCGCAGCGGGTCCGGCCCGATGGTGCCGTCCGTCAGCCCGTCGTACAGCCCCCGCACCAGTTGCTCCCCGAGGCGCTCCGCCTCGCGCAGCGCCTCCTCGAAGGCGGCCAGCGCCCGGAACCGCTCGCCGTAGCGGCGCTGGTCGGGCAGGGGGAGCCGGGGCAACCGGAGCCTGCGCACGTCCAGCCGGGCCGAGGAGGAGGTGTAGCTGCTGGCGCGGCGGTTGTTGGCGGTGCCGCGCAGGAACCCGGCGAGGAACCACGGGTCCAGCGCCTGCGGGTCCGGCCGCAGCAGGTACAGGTTGCGGCCGACGGCGGCGCCCGCGGAGGCGGCGTCCACCACGCGGGCCACGGCGGCCCGCCCCAGCGCGGGCACCACCACGTCGCCCGGCTCGGTGAGCAGCGGCTCCTCCTCCGGTCCGTCGGGCAGCGCGCCGGTGGGGCCGGTGCCGCCGATGACGTCGTGCTCGGTCAGCACCGCGGGTCCCGCGCCGCCGGGCGCCGCGCCCTGCCCGCCCGGCCACAGGCGCAGCGCCCCGGCCCTGGCCAGCTCCCCCACGGTGGTGGTGGGCCAGCGCCGCGACTCGTCCGCGCCCTCGGGCAGCGGCGCCAGTTCCGCGGTGCGGGTGAGGGTGGCGGCCAGTCGCTCGCGGACGTCCGTCAGCTCGGCCGCTCCCCCGGCGGCGGGCGGCGGCAGATGGCGGGCCGGGGTGAGGTCCACATCGTCGTCGAGCAGGTCCACGGCGGGCACGGCGCGGCTGACGCCGGGGCGCTCGGGCACGGTGCCGTGGGTGTGGAAGGCCCGCCACGCCCGCAGCACGGCGGTGCGCACGGCCTGCCACGGCAGCCGCTCCCCGTCCCCGGTCTGGGCGGCGTCCACGAGCAGCAGGCAGGGGGCGGGCTCGGGGCCGCCGGGGCGGCGCAGCACCCACAGGTGCAGCGGGATGCCGTACGGCGGGGCGGCGCCCGCGGGCAGGGCGACGACGGCCCGCAGCGCGCCGCGGCGCAGCAGGTCGGCCCGGATCCGGCGACCGGAGCGGCGGGAGGCGGCGGCGGGCGGCATGAGCATCACCACGGTGCCGCCGTCGCGGACGTGGGCGAGGGCGTGCTGGACCCAGGCCAGCTCGGACTCGGTGCGGGCCGGGAAGCCGTACTCCCAGCGCGGGTCGTAGGCGAGCTCGTCGTGGCCCCAGGAGCGCTCGTTGAACGGCGGGTGGCACAGCACGGCGTCGGCGGCGAGCCCGGGGAAGGCGTCGGCGCGCAGGCTGTCGCCGACGCCGATGCGCACCCGGGCGCCGTCGTGCAGGGCCAGGCGCAGCGCGGCGAGCGCGGCGAGGTCGGGGTCGGACTCCTGGCCCGCGACGGTGTCGGCGGCGCCGGCGACGCGCAGCAGGGCGCCGGTGCCGCAGCCGGGGTCGAGGACGGTGGCGAGCGGCCCGGCGGCGCGGGCGATGTCGGCCATCAGCTCGGCGGGCTCGGCGGGGGTCAGGGAGTACTGACGGGGGTTGGCCTCCAGGTAGCGGCCGAGCAGGAACTCGTACGCCTGCCGCGGGCCGAGCTCGGCCGCGAGCGCGGCGGCACCGCGGGACAGCGCGGGGTCGGCGGCGGGGGCGACCGGGTGGCCGGGGCCGAGTTGCTCGGTGAGGACGGCGTCGAGGGCGCCGGGCAGCGCCCGCGCGAGGGCCTCCTCGTCGCGGGCGGCCAGTTCCCGCCACGCCCCGGGCCGCCGCAGCACGAGCAGCAGCACCGCCCCGGCCTGGCGCAGCGCGGCGGGGATGCCGTCGGCGTGGCCCTCCACCTGCTGCCAGAGGCGTTCGCGCGGCGGCACCTCGGCGAGCTTGCCCTGGGCGCGCAGCCACTTCTCCACCTCGGCGAGGGCGAAGGTGGGGCTGGTCTCGGTGCCGCCGACGGGCCGGGGGAAGTCGGCGTGGCGGCGGCGCCAGTTGCTGACGGCGGCCCGTCCGACCCCGGCGAGCCGGGCGATCCCCGCGGCGGTCACCTCGCTGGTGTTGTCCGGCACTTCGGCTGGCTCCCTTCCCCGGCGACGTGGCACGGCAAGCCTACCCATTCACCCGTTCACAGTGTGGACCGAGACACCATCAGAATTCTTGTGTTGACTCGGTTCACAGCTCATGCTCTGATTGTCACACCGGTTCACGGCAGCAGAGCGGACGAGGCGTCACAACCCCGTCCCCGCGCCGCGATTCCGGTGCGCGCCCCCGGCGCACCACGTTCGTCACCCGGCAACAGAGGAACAGCCCCCGTGCACCCACTGGTGAGAAACAGCGTTCTGGCGGCCGCCTGCGCCGCCGCCGTCGTCGGCCTCGCGGCCTGCGGGGACTCGTCCTCCGACGGCGGGAACGGCGGCGGCGCGGACGGCCGCCCCGCGGCCGCCCCCGCCGCCTCCTCCCCCGCCCCGGCGTCCCCCTCGGCGTCCCCGTCCCGGTCCGCGTCGGCACTGTCCGGCCTGTCCGCGCGGGAGATCGCCGACCGGGCGTCACGGGCCACCACGGGCGCCGACTCGGTGACCGTGGACTTCGACGGCGTCCTCGACGGCAGCCCGACGAAGCTGCACCTGGCGCTGGACCGCGAGGGCGAGTGCGCGGGCGAGATGACCATGGGCGAGGGCCGGGCGGAGATCGTCAAGACCGGGGGCACCGCCTACATGAAGTTCGACGAGCCGATGTGGCGCTCCGTCGGCAGCACCCCCGAGGAGGCCGCGACGATGCAGGAGCTGATCGGCGACCGCTGGTTCAGCGCCCCCGCGTCCGGCTCCGACGGATCCGACCTGACCGCCATGTGCGACCTGAAGGAGCTGCTCTCCGGCTTCGGCGAGAGCGGCACCTCCGCGGCCAAGGGGGAGGAGAGCGAGGTCGGCGGCGTGCCGGTGATCTCGCTGGTGGAGAAGGACGGCGCGGAGACCACCACCGGTTACGTGGCCACCGAGGGCGAGCCGTACGTCATGAGGATCGTCTCCGCCGGCGGCGACGAGCCCGTCACCGTGACCTTCGCCGACTACGGCAAGCCGGTGGCGGCGCAGGCCCCGCCCGCGGCGGACGTGATCGACCTGGCGGAGCTGGGCGGCTGAGACCGCCCGGCGGGCGGCCCCGGACGCACGGCCCGCCCCTGCGCGAAACCGCCCCCCGGGGACCCGGACAACCCCCGGAACCCCGGAAGACCGAGAACACCACAAGAACAAGGGGGGGACCCATGTCCCGCAACACGCTGATCAGCATCCGCGCCACCCGGCGCGGGCGGCTCGTGACCGGCGTCGGCGCGCTCGCCGCCGTCGCGGTCCTCGGCGCGGGCCTCACGGCCTGCGGCGAGGACGAGGAGCCGAAGAAGGTCGGCACCAGCCAGGACGGCGGGGGCGAGAAGGCCGCGCGGGAGAGCGGGAAGAGCGACTCCGGCAAGAGCCCGGACAAGGGCTCCGGCAAGAGCTCCGGCAAGAGTTCGGGCAAGCCCGAGGGGAGCTCCGCCGGGCAGCAGGCCAAGACCTTCAAGGTCGGCGACCGGATCGCGCTGGGCTCCTGGGAGTTCACCGTCCACGAGGTCGTCGACCCGCTGAAGCCCTCCACCGAGTTCCTCACCCCCGAGCCCGGCAACCGCTGGGTCGGGGTGGACCTGGAGGTGACCAACAAGGACAGCGGCAGCCAGGACTTCTCCAGCCTGCTGTTCGTCGAGCTGAAGGACTCCACCAACAAGGTCCACGACGTGGCGTTCACCGGCGAGGAGGGCCGCACCCCGCCGGACGGCGCGGTCTCGGCCGGCGAGTCGCGGCGCGGCGCGGTGGACTTCGAGGTCCCGGAGTCGGCCAAGGGCCTGACGCTGACCATCGCACCGGACCTGCTGGACGAGGACGCGAAGGCGACCGTCGTCCTCGGCTAGCCCGAACCCGTCGCCGACCGGGGGGACGGCGACACCTCGGGGAGCCCGCACCGACACACCGGTGCGGGCTCCACCGTCGTCCTCGGGGACTGACGGCGCCGCGTGGCGTCACCCGCGCCGGTACGCCGCGCCCGCCGCCGCGAGCAGGGCGTGGAAGCGGGATTCGGCCACTTCCGGGGGGAAGTGGCCGGCCAGTTCCAGGCCGACCGCGCCGTGCGCGGCCGCCCACAGCACCTCGGCGATCTCCTCCGCCCCGGCGCCGCCGAGCAGCCCGGCCTCCAGGCACTCGGCCACCACCCGGCGCATCACCTCGAGGCTGCGCCGCCCGGCCGCCCTGGCCTGCTCGGACGGGGTGTAGCCGGGGATCGCCTGCTCGAACATCACGCCGTAGTAGTTGCGCTCGGCGAGCGCATTCTCCCGGTACGCCCTGCCGATCGCCCGCAGCCGCTCCAGCGGGTCGTCGCCGCGGGGCACGGCCTCCAGGCGGCGGCGCAGCCGCTCGAAGCCCTCCAGGTACAGCGCCTCCGCGAGCCCCTCCTTGCCGCCGAACAGCGTGTACAGGACGGTGGTGGAGCAACCCGCCGCGGCGGCGATCCGGCGCATCGTCAGGGCGCCGGGGCCCTCGGCGACCAGCAGCCCGCTCGCCACGTCCAGCAGTCCCGTGCGCAGCGCCCGCTGGGTGTCGCGGCGGGCCCTGCCGTAGGCGGTGGCCTCGTCAGCGGGCACCGGCCGCCTCCTCCCCCGCCGCCGCCTCTGCCGCGCCGGACCAGTCGGACAGCGGCCGGTAGACGGGCAGCCCGGCCTCCTCCAGCGCGGCGCGGCGGGCGAAGTACTCGTCGCCCATCGGGTCCACGCCGCGCAGCGGCATGGCGCTGCGCCACGTCGCCACGTCGTGCGGGGCCAGCTCGGCGGCCCGGTCGAAGCGGCGGGCCGCCGCCTCGGCGTGCCCGGCCCGGTGCAGCCACAGGCCGAGCGCCGCCTCGGTGCGGGCGGCCTGCTCGGCGGAGGTGGGGCGGGGCAGGTGGCGGCGCACCTCGTCCTCGTCGAGGCCGCTGTCGCCGTCCTCCACCCAGCGGCGCAGCGCGGCCAGCACCCGGGAGGAGTCGATGCCGCTCATGGAGCGGAACAGGTCGGTGGCGAACTGGGTGTCGTTCGGGCGGGCGATGCGGCCGTCCTCGTCGATCCAGACCACGGTGGGGACGTTGACGACGTGGTAGAGGTCGCCGACCAGCGCGTCGGTGTCGATCAGCGTCAACGCGCCGCCGCCCGCCGCGGCCTCCGCCTCGGCGATCCACGGGGCCGCGTCCTCCACCCGGCGGTCCAGGGCGACGGTCAGCACCGTCAGCCCCCGGTCGGCGAGGGCGTCGTGCTGGGCGTACCAGGTCGGCAGGTCGTAGCGGCAGCCGCACCACGAGGCCCAGAACACCAGCGCCACCTTGCGCCCGCGCAGACCACTCAGGGTGTGCGGCACCCCGTGGACGTCGCGGAGGGTGAAGTCCGGGGCCGCCCCGCCCGCCAGCGCCTCGGCCCGCCGCTCGGCCGCCGCCCCGGCCACGGCCACGGCGGAGCCGTCGGGCAGTTGCTCGACGGCGAGGGGCTGCCCGAGCAGCGCGGCGAACCCGGCGAGGTCGAGCCGCCCCCGCTCGTCCTCCACGGCCGCGGCGGCCCGGGCGGGCACACAGCGCTCGTCCTGGCACCAGCCGTGGGGCTTGCGCTCCCAGCCGAGGGCGTCGCGGACGCTGTCGGGGGTGAGGAGGAGGGCGCCGTCGGCCGCGCGCCGGGCGGCCCGGACGGTGGTCTCGCGGCCTTCGGTGAGGACGGTGAGCTGCATGGCGGTCCCCCGTTTTTGTTCAGTAACACCGTTATCCGTCGAGAACGACGGTACCGGGGCGGCGGGACGGCCGCAACGCCGTCTCAGCGGCCCTCAGGGCGCGGAGGGGCGGGGGCCGGGCGGGCGACCTCGGCCACCCCGCGGATACGGTCCTCCCCGAGCCGGCCCCGCCCGCCCCGCGGCCCGCCTCGCCTTGAGCCGCCGGGGTGTCACAGCCGCCGCGCCGCCAGGGCGCACGCGGTGGCGGTGGACGCCGCGGCGAGGGCCGCCGCGAGGGCCAGGGGGAGCCAGGGCAGGGTCACCGTCCCGCTGTCGGAGGCGGTGACCATGCCTTCCACCGCGGCGTTCGCCGGGGACGCGCCCGCCACCAGCACCAGCAGCGCCGCCACGACCGTGGACGGCACCGCCCAGCCGGGGGCGCGCAGCAGCGGCCGGTTGCACGCGGCCCCCACCGCGGTGCCGAGCAGGGCGCAGGTGAGCACCGTGAGCAGGCCCGCGGCCGCCGCGCCGGGCAGCGGCACCGGCTCCTGGCCGCCCTTGGCGTGCGGGTCGCCGATCGCCGTCACCAGCAGCGCCCCGGCCGCGCCCAGCGCGGTCGAGGCCAGCAGCGCGGCCAGCACCGCCGCCAGGTGGACGCGCGCCGGGCCCGCCGCGGCGGCGGCGCAGGCCCGGGCCGCGGCGGGCTCGTTGGTGACGCACACCCGCACCAGCCACGCGGCGACGGGCAGCAGCGCGGCGGCGGCGTACCCGAGCGAGTCCAGCACGGGCTCCCCGCCGCGCACACCGACGGCGAGGAACGCCGCGTACAGCAGCACCGGGGGCAGCCAGCGCTGGGAGCGGACCAGCAGGGCGGTCTGGTAGCGCAGCAGCGCGGTCACCGCGGCGCACCCCCGTCCCGCGGCCGCACCCGCCGCACGTGCCAGGGCGGACGGGCGGTCAGCAGCGCCCGCAGCACCGCGTCCGACCGGTCCGCCGCGACGGTCAGCCGCACCACTCCCCCGGCGCCGTGCTCCACGGCCAGAACCCCGGGCAGCCCGGCGGGGTCCCCGGTGCCCTCCGCCTCGATGAGCACCGCCGGCCCGGCCCCGGCCGAGGGCTCCGGCGGCGAGACCGCGCCGCCCGCCGCCACCCGGCAGGCGCTCCCGCCGGGCGCGCCCGCGAGCCGCCGCGGGTCGTGGTCCACGAACACCACCGCGGCCCCGCCCGCGACCCGCTCCAGCACCACCCGGTCCAGCTCCTCCCGCGCGGCCCGGTCCAGGCCGGTCCACGCCTCGTCGAGCACCAGCAGCCCGGGGTCCGCGAGCAGCGCCTGGGCGACGGCGACCTTCTGGGCGGTGCCCTTGGACAGCTCCGCCAGGCGCGCCCCCGCGTATCCCGCGGCCCCGAACCGCTCGAGGCACTCCAGCGCCGCCCGCCGCGCGGCCCGGCCCCGCAGCCCGTGGACGCGGCCCAGGTGCGCCAGCCAGCCCAGCGCGGTGAAGGGCAGGGCGGCGGGGAAGCGCTCGGGTACGTACGCGGTGCGGGGCCGCCCGGTGATCCGCCCGGCCCGGGGCAGCTCCACCCCGGCGAGCAGCCGCAGCAGGGTGGACTTGCCGGAGCCGTTGGTGCCCTCCACCCGCAGCAGCGTGCCGGGCGGCACCGCGAGGTCCACGTCCCGCAGCACCCACCGCCCGGCGGGCCCGTACCGCTGCCCGACCCCGTGCAGCCGCAAGCTCACGAACGCAGCACCCCTTCCCCGGCTCGGCACACCCCGCGGGACGGGAACGGCCCCGCCCCGGCACAGGGTTCCCGGCGCTGCTAGAACCGCCCGGCCTTGACGGCGAGGAGCAGTTCGCGGAGGCGGGGGACGGTGGTGGTGAGGACTTCGGCGGGGTCGGTGCTTTCGCGGAGGAGGATGGTGCGGGATTGCCGGGCCACCTCGACACATCGTGCGTCCCCTCCGGAGAAGGAGGACTTCTGCCAGTTGACGCGCAATTGGAGCATGTGTTTCGTTCTCACAGTTCTTGCAGGACACGGTGGATGAACGCCCTCGTCTCCCGCGGATCGAGCGAAATGCTCTCCAGAGAGTGATAGGTCGTCCGATAGAGGGCGACCTGGACTTCGGAGTCCACGAAAGTCAGCCCGTAGAGAGTATCCACCTCCACCGTGTCGAGTTGCGGAACAGCGAACCCTGCATAGAGCATGGACTCGGTCTCTGCCGTCATCTCCTCCGTCTCGAACGGGATCACCCGGATCGTGGTGCCCGGCCGATCGGCGACTCCCAGCAGATGCTCGAGTTGTCCCCGCATGACCTTGGCGCCGCCGTAGCGCATCCGGAGTGCGGCCTCATGGATGACCGCTTGATAGGGCGCGGGCTTCTCCCGTTCGAAGATCTGCTGGCGCCGCACCCGGTGCTCGACACGCGCGTCCAGATCGGTACTCGGATGCTGGCGCAGCGAGAGGGAGAAGACAGCGCGGGCGTAGTCCTCGGTCTGGAGCAGCCCCGGAATGACCAGCATCTGCACCGAGCCCAGATACGCCGCGTGATGCTCAAGTTCGGCAAGGTCCAGAAAGCTCGGGGGAAGGATCCCCCGATACTCGTCCCACCAGAACTGACCGCGACGCTCTCTGGTGATGGCACTCAGCGCGTCAATCAGCGCACGATCCGTGCATCCGTAGTGCGCACACAGCCGGCGCACCCGCTCCTCACTGATCCCGGCCTTGCCCGATTCGATCAGGCTCATCTTGCTCTGGCTCGTGCCGAGCAGCGCGCCCGCGTCCCGGGCGCTCATCCCTGCCCGCTCACGGAGCTTCCGGAGTTCGGTTCCGAGCCGTACCTGGCGCGCAGTCGGATTATCCCTCGGTGGCATGCCCCTACCTTGGCGCCCTCAACGAGTGAGAGCCGTCACTGTGGCACAGGACCACCTGATCCGGGGAACCTTTCCGGGATTCCTTCACCCGGGCAATGCATTGCCCCTACTGTCTGTGACCCATCCCACACGAAGGGAGGCACAGCGCCGTGACCACCCCCACCACCTACACCCTGCGCGCCCCCGTCAACACCCTCGCGCCCAAGATCTGCCGGGACCTCGTCGCCGGAGTGCTGCACATGCTCGGCCACGAGCGGCACGCCTACACGGCCAAACTCCTCACCAGCGAGTTCGTCACGAACTCCTATCTGCACGCGGAGGACACCGACATCGTCACCCTCGACATCGAGGTCTCCAAGCCCGCCCTGCGCGTGACCGTCCACGACGGCGCCCCGGAGATCCCCCGTCAGGGTGCCCCCTCCCTCGACTCCCCCGGTGGCCGCGGCCTGCACATCACCTCGGCCCTGGCCACGGCCTGGGGCAGCACGGTCACCGTCGGGCAGGGGGGCAAGGGCGTGTGGTTCGAGATCACCCTGTAGGGCGATCCCGGTGGACCGCCCGTGTCACCCACACGGGGAAAGCTCTCACAGCCGCAGCTTGAAGCCCTCGTGGCTGCGCTCGAAGCCCAGGGAGCCGTAGAACCGGTGGGCGTCGGCGCGGCGCTTGTCGCTGGTGAGCTGGACCAGTCCGCAGCCGCGGGCCCGGGCCAGGTCGATCGCCCGGACCAGCAGTTCGCGCCCGAGGCCCGCGCCGCGCCGGTCGGCGCGTATCCGCACCGCCTCGATCAGCGCCCGCTCCTCGCCGTGGCGCCCGAGGCCCGGTATGCGGGTGAGCTGGAGGCAGCCCAGGACCGTTCCCTCGCCGTCGTCCAGGACGAGCATCTCGTTGCGCGGGTCGGCGTCCACGGCGGCGAAGGCCCGCTCGTACGCCTCGTCCACCTCCACGGCCGCGGGGTCGGCCACGGTGTCCTCGTGGGTCAGCAGGGCGATGATCGCGGGCAGGTCGCGGCGGGTCGCGGTACGGAAGATCATGCCCGGCAGCATCGCAGGCCCTCCCGGAACGCCGTTCCCGCGCCACGGATTCGAACGGTAGTGTCAGCCCGTGATCACCGTCGTGGCGCTGCACTGTTATCCGGTCAAGGGCTGTGCCGGCATCCCGCTGGAGCGGGCCGAGCTGACACCCGCGGGCATCGCGCACGACCGGGCGTTCATGGTCACCGACGACGCCGGGACCTTCCGCAGCCAGCGGCGCGACCCGCGGCTCGCGCTCGTCCGGCCGGACATCACCGCCGAGGGGGACGTGCTCGTCCTGCGCGCCGACGGGTTCGGCGAGGTCCGGGTCGAGGTGGACACCACCGGGCCGCGGCGGGACGTGGAGCTGTTCGGCAAGCCGTTCCTCGGGATCGACCAAGGCGGGGCCGCGGCCGACTGGCTCTCCGAGGTGCTCGGCGCGCGCAGCCGGCTGGTGCGGGTGCCGCCGGAGCACGACCGGGTCACCGACGGCCTGGTGCCCGGCACCTGCGGCTGGGCCGACAGCGGGGCCGTGCACCTGGTGTCGGCGGAGTCGTTCGCCCTGCTCAACGACCGCATCGCGGCGCAGGGCGGGCAGCCGCTGCCGATGGACCGGTTCCGGCCCAACATCGTGGCCCGGGGGTGGGCGGAGCCGCACCAGGAGGACGGGGTGCGGCGGGCGCGGGTCGGGGAGGCGGAGTTGGCGTACACCAAGCCCGCCATTCGCTGCGCGGTGACCGTGGTGGACCAGGAGCGGGGCGTCAGGTCGGGCCCCGAGCCGCTGCGCGCGCTGGCCGGCTACCGGCGCTCGGCGCTGGGCGGGGTGACGTTCGGGGTGAAGTTCGCCGTGCCGGGGCCGGGGAGGCTGGCGGTGGGCGACGAGGTGGCCGTGACGGCGTGGGGCGAGCCGGAGGTCTAGGGCCCGGCAACCCGCCGACCCCCGGGCCGCCGTCGGGGAACCGGTCACGACGGGGAACCGGTCACGACGGTTGCCCGCGGCGGCTGTGGCATTCCTCATGTACACGCTGCGTATAGCTCTGGCCTAGAGTGCGCTTGTCATTGGGTGGGGGTCCGGCGCACAGCCGGTTGTCCGGGCGGCCGCATGGGGAGCGCCGCCACTTTCCATGGAGTCCATCGACGGGTGCGGCGGTCCGCCGTGCCCGGTACGGGCCTGCCTCCGCCCGCTCTCCACGAGAAGAAGGCAGCGCGATGCGGGGGAAGCGGGGGAAGGGCCCGGCGGTCCGGGCGAGGGTGGCCGCCGCCGTGGCGGGGTGCGTGAGCCTGCTGGTGGCGCTGAGCGGCTGCGCCAAGTTCGACACCACGTCGCCGGAGTACGCCAGGACCCATGTCAAGGCCGGGGCGGAGGGGCGGTTCGGGGCCGTGGACTGCCGGGAGGCGAAGTGCATCGCCCTCACCTTCGACGGCGGGCCCGGCCGCAGGACACCGGAGCTGCTGGACATCCTGGAGCGGGAGCGGGTGCCCGCCACTTTCTTCCTGCTCGGGCGGCGGCACATCGACCGGTACCCGGACACCGTGCGCCGCATCGCGGCCGAGGGCCACGAGGTGGCCAACCACACCTGGACCCACCCGCGGCTGACCGAGGTCGGCACCGCCCGCATCCGGAAGGAGCTGACCCGCACCCAGGACGCCATCGAGGAGCTGACCGGCCGCAGGCCCACCCTGATGCGCCCGCCGCAGGGCCGCACCGACGGCAAGGTCGCCAAGGTGTGCAAGGAGCTGGGGCTGGCGCAGGTGCTGTGGAGCACCACCGCCAAGGACTACAAGACCAGGGACTCCGAGCTGATAGCGAAGCGGACCCTGAAGCAGGCGGACCGGGACGGCATCATCCTGCTGCACGACATCTACGAGGGGACCGTGCCCGCGGTGCCCGACATCATCGGGAAACTGAAGGCGCGGGGGTACACGTTCGTGACCGTCTCCCAGTTGCTCGCGCCCGGCACCCCGGAGCCCGGGAAGGTGTACCGGCCCTGATCAGTCGGCGAGCACGGCCCGCCAGTCGTTGCAGCGCATGAAGTGACCCGGCGGGTACTCGAACTCGCACTCCTCCAGCAGGGTGAAGCCCGCCCTGCGGCAGACCCCGTTCGAGGCGGGGTGGGACACGGACGGGAACGCGTGCAGATGGCGGTGGCGCTTCTCCTCGCGGGCGGCGGCCACCGCCGCGACCACGGCCGCCGCCGCGATGCCCCGGCCCTGATGCTCGGGCAGGACGCTCCATCCGGCCTCGTACACCATCTCCTCGCGCCACCGCCGCTCCCAGTAGCCGACGATCCCGGCGGGCTGCCCGCCGGGGAGGAGCACCACGCGGAACATCTGGCCCCGGCCCGTGCCCGCGGTCAGCTCCGTGTAGCGGCGGTGGCGGTCGCGCAGGCCCTGCTCCGTCTCCGGGCCGCCGACGTGCGCCGTCATCTCCGGGGTGTTGGACAGGCGCAGGAGTTCGAGGTCGGCCTCGGTGTCCGACCACGGGATGAGCCCGATCCTGGGTGTCTGCCGCTGCATGGTGGGGCTCCCGCCTTCCGGAGTGCCGTCCGTCCGCCTTCGTGTCCGGCTCCATCGAAGCACCCGGGTCCGACACTCCGGGGGCGGTGCCCGGCCGCTACATGTCCAGCACCGAGGTGAGGAACTCGCGCGCCCACGCCAGCAGGTCCCGGCCCACCACCGGCTTGCCGCCGATGCGGGCCGTCGCCGGGCGCGGCACCAGCACCTGCCTGGTCGCGGCCTTGACCACCGAGCGGGGGTACAGCCGCTTCAGGCGCAGCTCCTGCGACTCCCGCAGCTCCACCGGGCCGAAGCGGACGTTCGGGCCCTGGAGGGTGATGTCCTGCACGCCCACCCGGCGCGCCAGCAGCCGCAGCCCGGCGACCAGCAGCAGGTTCTCCACCGGCTCGGGCAGCGGGCCGTACCGGTCGGCCAGCTCCTCGCGGACCGCGGCGATGTCCTCCTCAGAGTTCACCGAGGCGATGGACCGGTACGCCTGGAGGCGCAGCCGCTCGCCGGGCGCGTAGTCGTGCGGCACGTGCGCGTCCACCGGCAGCTCGATCTTGACCTCCAGCGGGGCCTCCTCCGCCTCGGCGCCGCCCTCCTCCAGCGAGGCCCGGTAGTCGGCGACCGCCTCGCCGACCATGCGCACGTACAGGTCGAAGCCGACGCCCGCGATGTGCCCGGACTGCTCGCCGCCGAGCAGGTTGCCCGCGCCGCGGATCTCCAGGTCCTTCATCGCCACGTACATGCCCGCGCCCATCTCCGAGTGCTGGGCGATGGTGGCCAGGCGCTCGTGGGCGGTCTCGGTGAGCGGCTTCTCCGGCGGGTACAGGAAGTAGGCGTAGCCGCGCTCCCTGCCCCGGCCGACGCGGCCGCGCAACTGGTGCAACTGGGACAGGCCGAAGACGTCGCCGCGCTCGACGATGAGGGTGTTGGCGTTGGAGATGTCGATGCCGGACTCCACGATCGTGGTGGAGACCAGCACATCGGACTTCTTCTCCCAGAAGTCCACCACCACCTGCTCCAGCGCGGACTCCGACATCTGGCCGTGCGCGGTGGCGATGCGCGCCTCGGGGACCAGCTCGCGCAACCGGGCCGCGGCCCGGTCGATGGACTCCACCCGGTTGTGGATGTAGAAGACCTGGCCCTCGCGCAGCAGCTCCCGGCGGATCGCCGCCCCGATCTGCTTCTCGTCATACGGTCCGACGAACGTGAGGACCGGGTGGCGCTCCTCCGGCGGCGTGGTGATCGTGGACATCTCGCGGATGCCGGTCACCGCCATCTCCAGGGTGCGCGGGATGGGCGTGGCGGACATCGTGAGCACGTCCACGTTCGCGCGGAGCTTCTTGAGCTGCTCCTTGTGCTCCACACCGAACCGCTGCTCCTCGTCCACGACGACCAGGCCCAGGTCCTTGAACCTGGTCTCGGAGGAGAACAGGCGGTGAGTTCCGATCACCACGTCCACCGAGCCGTCGCGCAGGCCCTCCAGCACCGTCTTGGCCTCGGTGTCGCTCTGGAACCGGGACAGCGCCTTCACCACGACCGGGAACTGCGCGTACCGCTCGGAGAACGTGGTGAAGTGCTGCTGCACCAGCAGCGTGGTGGGCACCAGGACGGCGACCTGCTTGCCGTCCTGCACGGCCTTGAAGGCCGCCCGCACCGCGATCTCCGTCTTGCCGTAGCCCACGTCGCCGCAGATCAGCCGGTCCATCGGCACCGGCTTCTCCATGTCCTGCTTGACCTCGGCGATCGTGGAGAGCTGGTCCGGGGTCTCGGCGTAGGGGAACGCGTCCTCCAACTCCCGCTGCCACGGCGTGTCCGCGCCGAACGGGTGGCCCGGCGCGGCCATCCGCGCCGAGTACAGCTTGATCAGGTCGGCGGCGATCTCCTTGACGGCCTTCTTGGCCCGCGCCTTGGTCTTCGTCCAGTCCGCGCCGCCCAGGCGGTGCAGGGACGGGGCCTCGCCGCCGACGTACTTGGTGATCTGCTCCAGTTGGTCGGTGGGCACGAACAGGCGGTCGCCCGGCTGGCCGCGCTTGGCGGGCGCGTACTCCAGCACCAGGTACTCGCGGGTGGCGCCCTGCACGGTGCGCTGCACCATCTCCACGTAGCGGCCCACGCCGTGCTGCTCGTGCACCACGTAGTCGCCCGTCTGGAGGGTCAGCGGGTCGATGGTCTTGCGGCGCCGCGACGGCATCCGGCCCATGTCCTTGGTGGACGACTTCTGGCCGGTCAGGTCCGTCTCGGTGAGGACGGCGAGGCGCAGGCCCGGGTCGACGAAGCCGTTCTCCACCCGGCCGCACGCCACGTGCACCACGGACGGCTCGGGCGGGGCGGTCAGCTCCGCGTCCAGGCGGGCCGCGATGCCCTCGCCGCCCAGCACCTCCACCATGCGCGCGGCCGGGCCGTGCCCCTCGGTGAGGAACACCGTGCGCCAGCCGTCGGCGAGCCAGCCCTTGGCGTCGGCCAGCGCGCGGGCGGTGTCCCCGCGGTAGGTCTCCGGGGCGCGCATGCCCAGGCGCAGGGCGTCGCCGTCGGCCGCCGCGCCGTCCTCGGCCTCACCGGAGGAGAACGGGCTCACCGACCACCACGGCATGCCGATCTCGCGGGCGTGCGCGCGCACGTCCGCCAGGGACCACAGGGAGGCCGCGCCCAGGTCGATCGGCGCCTTGCCGCCGTCGGCGGTGGCCGCCCAGGACGCCTGGAGGAACTCCTGCGAGGTGGCCACCAGGTCCGCCGCCCGGGTGCGCACCCGCTCCGGGTCGCACACCACGGTCAGGCTGCCCGCGGGCATCACGTCCAGCAGCAGCTCCATGTCGTCCACCAGCACCGGCGCCAGGGCCTCCATGCCCTCGACCGCGATGCCCTCCGCGATCTTCCCCAGCAGCTCGGCCAGGCCCGGGTACCGCTCGGCCAGCGCCGCGGCCCGTGCCCGCACCGCGTCCGTCAGCAGCAGCTCCCGGCACGGCGGCGCCCACAGGCCGTGCTCGGCCACCTCCAGCGAGCGCTGGTCGGCGACCTTGAAGTAGCGGATCTCCTCGACGTCGTCGCCCCAGAACTCCACCCGCAGCGGGTGCTCCTCCGTGGGCGGGAACACGTCGAGGATGCCGCCGCGCACGGCGAACTCCCCGCGCTTCTCCACCAGCTCCACCCGGGAGTACGCGGCGGCGGCCAGGCGCTCCACCACGTCCTGGAGGTCGGCGCTCTCCCCGGCCCGCAGCGACACGGGCTCCAGGTCGCCGAGCCCCGCCACCTGCGGCTGGAGCACCGAGCGCACCGGCGCGACGACGATCCGCACCGGCCCCGCCGTGGGGTCGTCCGCGCGGGGGTGGGCCAGCCGCCGCAGCACGGCCAGGCGGCGGCCGACGGTGTCGGAGCGGGGCGAGAGCCGCTCGTGCGGCAGCGTCTCCCACGCCGGGTACTCCACGACCGCGTCGCCCTCGGGCAGCAGCGACCCGAGCGCCGCAGCCAGGTCCTCGGCCTCGCGACCGGTGGCGGTCACGGCCAGGACCGGGCGCCCGGAGCGGGCCAGGGCCGCCAGCGCGAACGGCCGCGCCGCGGGCGGGCCGACCAGGTCGAGATGGGGGCGGTTCCCGTCGCCGGCGGCCCGCACGGCCTCAGCGAGCGCGGGATCCTCCACTACGACGTCGAGCAGGCCAGTCAGGCTCATGAGTGGCTACGTCCTGTGACTTCGCGGAACGGACAGAGGCAACGGACGGGCATGGCGCGGTTACGGTCTCCACACGGCGGCAACGCGAACAGCCCGGCGCGGGCTGCGGCCGGGGGTGTCCAGCGTACGACGTGGGTGTGACGGCGTGCGCGGGGAGCCGGAGGCGCCGGGGGCGGCCCGGCACGCGAGGGCCCCGGGCCGGCGGGTGAGCGCCGGCCCGGGGCCCGGGGAGGGGGCTGGCCTCCCCCCGAGGACCCGCCCCGAGGGGGCGGGGCCCCGGCTACTCGGTGGCGATCGCGTTCAGGACGTTCATCCTGCCCGCCCGGTACGCCGGGATCAGGGCGGCGATCAGGCCGACGAAGGCGGAGCCGAGGAAGACCCAGCCGATCGTGGCCCACGGGATCTCCAGCACCTTCAGGCCGCCGAGTTCGAGCAGCCTCTGCGCGGTGACGCCCCACACCAGGCCGAGACCGAGGCCGAGGACCGCGCCGAACAGGGCGATGACCACCGATTCGAGACGGACCATCTGCCGCATCTGGCGGCGGGACATCCCGATCGCCCGCATCAGGCCGATCTCCCGCGTCCGCTCGACCACCGACAGCGCCAGGGTGTTCACCACACCCAGGATGGCCACGATGATCGCCAGGCCGAGCAGGCCGTAGACGAGGTTGAGCATCTGGCCCACCTGGTCCTCGAGCAGCTTCTTGTAGTCGGCCTGGTCACGCGCCTTGACCTGCGGGTACGGGTCGAGGGCGCGCTGCATCGCGGCGTACGCCTGCTTCTCCTTGCCGTCCTCCGCCTTCATGAACAGGGCCATGTTCAGGGGCAGCTTGTCGCCCTTGAGGTAGTCCTTGGCGGTGGCGGTGCTGACGTACATGGCGCCTGCGTCGAGCGTGGTGTCGTCGGTGGTGACGGCGCCGACCCGCAGCTTGGCGGTGCCGCCCTCGATGAAGGAGACCGTGACGGTGTCGCCGACCTTGACCTTGTGGTCCTCGGCGAAGCCCTCCGGCACCGAGATGCCGTTCTTGGCGTAGGCGGCGGCGAGGTCGCCGTCCACCGTCTCGACCCGCAGGTCCTCCTGGTAGGTCGGGTCGGCGGCGCTGACGTCGGTGGTGCTGGTCTTGCCGTCCGGCGTGGTGATCTTGACGTTGATCACCCGGTACTCGGTGAAGTGCTCGATGCCGGGGACGGAGCGGACCGCCTTCTCCACGTCGGGGGCGATGAGCTGCTGGGTCTCGGACTGGACGATGAAGTCCGCGCCGACGGACTTGTCCAGTTCGTCGCTGGCCGAGGCGACCAGCGAGGAGCCGACCACGGACAGGCCCGCGACGAGGGACAGGCCGATCATCAGGGCGGCGGCGGTGGCGCCGGTGCGGCGCGGGTTGCGCAGCGCGTTGCGCTCCGCCATCCGGCCCACGGGCCCCCACAGCCGCAGCAGCACCATGCTGAGCCCGCGGACGATGAACCCGGCGAGCAGCGGCCCGACGACCACGATCCCGAGCAGGGTGAACAGCACGCCGAGGGAGAGCATCATGCCGCCCTGGCTGCCGGAGTCGGCGGTGGCCGCGGCGGCCAGCGCGGCGCCGCCGATGGCGGTGAGCAGCAGGCCGACCACGGCCCGCACCTTGCCGGCCTTGCCGTCGGCGGGGGTGCCGGCGTCGCGCAGCGCGGCCATCGGGGAGATCCGCCCGGCGCGGCGCGCGGGCAGGTAGGCGGCGACGACCGTGACCAGGACGCCGACGACCAGGCCGACGATGGGCGTGGCGGCCTTCACCGTCAACTGGGAGGTGTCCAGGTTCATGCCGAGCAGGCCCATCAGCTCCATCAGGCCGATGGCGAGCCCGATGCCCCCGGCGATGCCGAGGACGGAGCCGATGACGCCGAGCAGCAGCGCCTCGATCAGCACCGAGCGGTTGACCTGCTTGCGGCTGGCGCCGACGGCGCGCAGCAGCCCGAGCTCACGGGTGCGCTGGGCGACCAGCATGGAGAAGGTGTTGACGATCAGGAAGACGCCGACCAGGACGGCGATGCCGGCGAAGCCCAGCATGATGTACTTCATGATGTCCAGGAAGCCGCCGAGCTCGTCGCCCGCGTCGTCGGCCGCCTCCTTCTGGGTCTGCACCTTGTAGTCGTCGCCGAGGGCGGCGACCACGTTCTTCTTCAACTGGTCGTTGCTGACGCCGGACGCCGCGTCGAGGTCGATCTCGGCGGTGACGTCGGCGGAGCCGAGCAGCTTGTCCTGCGCGGTCGCGGTGTCGAAGAAGACCAGCGCGGCGCCGGGGTTGGTGGTGGTGAAGGTGGCGATGCCGGTGACCTTCACCTCGAAGGTGCCGGGCACGGCGATGACCTTGAGGGTGTCGCCGATCTTCACGTCCTTGCGGTCCGCGGTGTCCGCGTCGACCACGGCCTGTGCGGGTCCGCGGGGCAGCTTGCCGGAGGTCAGCTCGACCGGGGAGCGGTCGGTGTCCTGCCAGTTGACGCCGATGGTCGGGGCGCCGCCGGAGGGGCCGATCGAGTCGTTCTCGGCGTCGATGACCGTGATGTTCTCGGAGTAGACGTCGAGGTTGACCTTCTTGACGCCGTCCACCTTCTCGACCCGCTCGACCAGCGACACCGGGACGGTGGCCTGGCGGCCGGTGTCCTGGGCGTCGTCGATCTCCTTGGCGCTGATGGTGACGTCTGCGGAGGTCTCGTTGAACAGCGTGTCGAAGGTCTTGTTGATGGTGTCGGTGAACACCAGGGTGCCGCAGACGAACGCGACCGAGAGCAGCACGGCGATCGCCGACAGCGCCATGCGGCCCTTGTGCGCGAAGAAGCTGCGCAGCGAGGTCTTGACGACGGTCACGCGGTCCTCCCGCGCGCGTCGAAGCGCTTCATGCGCTCCAGGACGGTGTCGGCCGTGGGGTTGCGCATCTCGTCGACGATCCTGCCGTCGGCCAGGTACAGCACCCGGTCGGCGTAGGACGCGGCCACGGGGTCGTGAGTGACCATCACGATGGTCTGGCCCAGCTCGTCCACGGAGCGGCGCAGGAAGCCGAGGATCTCGGCGCCGGCCCGCGAGTCCAGGTTTCCGGTGGGCTCGTCACCGAAGATGATCTCCGGTCGGGCGGCCAGGGCGCGGGCCACGGCCACGCGCTGCTGCTGGCCGCCGGAGAGCTGGTTGGGCCGGTGCTTCAGCCGCCCGGCCAGGCCCACTGTCTCCACCACGCGGTCCATCCAGCCCTTGTCGGGCTTGCGGCCCGCGATGTCCATGGGCAGCGTGATGTTCTCCGCCGCGTTCAGGGTCGGCAGCAGGTTGAAGGACTGGAAGATGAAGCCGATCTTGTCGCGGCGCAGCCGCGTCAGCTTCTTCTCCTTCAGCGAGGTGATCTCGGTGTCGCCGATCCATATGCGGCCCTCCGAGACCGTGTCCAGACCGGCCAGGCAGTGCATGAGCGTGGACTTGCCGGAGCCGGACGGACCCATGATCGCGGTGAAGCGGCCCCGGGCGATGTCCACGTCCACGGCGTCCAGCGCCACGACGCGCGTCTCGCCGGATCCGTACGCCTTGGTCACCTGCCGGGCGCGTGCCGCCACGGCGGTGCTGCCCCCGCTGTCCTCGGCCCGGGATTCGGCCATTGCCGTCGTCACTGTTGTCTCCTGCGTGGTAGATGCGCTTGCTCTTGCCTGCCGGCCGCCCGGCTCGCCGGTGCGGCTGGGCCAGGGTGCCCGCTCGCCGTCCCTCGGCGCCCGTCATTTTCGGTGCGGTGCGCGTCGGGCCGTCCGTCGTACGACAAGCGTGCTGCCCGAAGGGGGAGGGCCGCGATGGGGAAGGGCTCCGTATCCGACGTGGGGTTGTCCCCACCCACCGCATGCGGCGGGCCCCCCGTGCCCCTCGCCTGCGGTGCCGTGGAGCCTTCCGACGAGTCATCACTCTAGGCGGGCGACGCCCCTGGTCCCTCCTGCCCTGGGACGAAACCGGTGGTCGGAGGTTGTACGCGGCAACCCCTAGGGGTCCTGCTCCGGAAGGGGGCGCCGGTGCCGCCCGGCCCGGCCGCCGCCCCCCTCCTCGGGTGGTGGGAAGCGCCGCTGCCTGCGGTAACGCGCGGGACGCCGCGCCGCGCCGCGTGGAAAGGTGTGGATGACACCGATCCATCCGGCCGGACGGGGCAGGGGTGCGGGCAGAGCCCGACAGGAGGAAGGGGCAGCCGGTGACGTCAGCCGCGGAGGGGCCGCAGGAGGAGACAGCCGCCGGGGAGGGGTCCGGCGCGGGCGGGTCCGGCCGGGGCGGCGGGACGGCGGGCGGGGGCGGGCGGGAGAGCCCGCGGGACGCGGAGGGCGCGGCCCCGGGCGGGCGGCGCGCGGTGGTGGTCCTCGCGCTGATGCTGACCATGACGCTGGCCGCCGTGGACACCACCATGGTCTCCACCGCGGTTCCGCACATCGTCGCCGACGTCGGCGGCTTCACGATGTTCAGTTGGGTCTTCAGCGCCTATCTGCTGGCGCAGACCGTCACCATCCCCGTCTACGGCAAGCTCTCCGACCTCTACGGCCGCAAGCCGGTCCTCATCGCCGGCACGACGGTGTTCCTCATCGGCTCCGCGCTGTGCACCCTGGCCTGGGACATGCCGAGCCTGATCGTCTTCCGGGCCGTGCAGGGCCTGGGCGCCGGGGCCATCCAGGCGACCGTGCTGACCCTGGCCGCCGACCTGTACCCGCTGAAGGAGCGCGGCCGGATCCAGGCCGCGCTGTCCACGGTGTGGGGCACGGCCTCGGTGGCCGGCCCTTCCCTCGGCGGGGTGTTCGCCGAGTACCTCTCCTGGCGGTGGATCTTCCTGATCAACCTGCCGGTGGGCGCGGTCGCGCTGCTGCTGATCTCCCGCCACCTGCGTGAGCGGGTGCGCCGCTCCCGCGCCCGGGTGGACTGGGCCGGGGCCGTGCTGATGCTGGGCGCGGGCGTGACGCTGATCCTGGCGCTGGTGCAGGGCGGGGTGGCCTGGTCGTGGCGGTCCGCGCCGAGCGTGGGGCTGCTGTCCGCGGCGGCGGTGCTGACGGCGCTGACCGTGGTGGTGGAGCGGCGGGTCGCCGAGCCGGTGATGCCGCCGTGGATATGGACCCGGCGCGTCCTGGTGGGCGTCAACCTCTCGCACCTGTGCATCGGCGTGATCATGATCGGGCCGAGCGTGTTCCTGCCCGTGTACGCCCAGGAGGTGCTCGGGCTCGGCGCGGTGCAGGCCGGCCTGGTGACGGCGACCATGACGATGAGCTGGCCGCTGGCCGCCGCCCTGTCCAGCCGCCTGTACCTGCGCATCGGCTTCCGGGACACCGCGCTGATCGGCGCCGTGCTCGCCGCGGCGGCCGCGCTGTGGGTGCAGGCCCTGCCGTACCGGCCGCCGCTGTGGCAACTGGTCGGGGCGACGCTGCTGCTCGGCGCGGGGCTCGGCCTGTTCTCGCCGACCACCACCGTCGGCGCGCAGAGCACCGTGGGGCACTGGCAGCGCGGCACCGTCACCGCGTCCGTGGTGTTCTCCCGCTACCTCGGGCAGAGCCTCGGCGCGGCCGTGCTCGGCGCCGTCTCCAACGCGGCCCTGGCTTCCCGCCTGTCCTCGGCGCCCGAGTCGCTGCGGGAGCGCCTGCCGGAGCGGGTGGACGACATCGGCCAGGGCCTCGGCCGGGAGTCCGCGGTGCCCGAGGCCGGCGCCGACTACCTGCGGCACGCCCTCGACCTGGCCACCCACCGGGTGTACCTGGGGGTGGCGGTGGCGTGCGGGGTGGCGCTGCTGCTGCTGGTGCTCGTCGTGCCGCGGGAGTTCCCGAGGGCGGAGGACGACCGGGACGGCACGGACCGGGACGGCGCGGACCGGGACGGCGCGGACGGGGACGGCGGCGGGCCGGACGGCGGGGCGGCGCGGGAGCGCGCGGGCGGCAGGGCCCCGGTGGGGAAGGAGGACGCGGACGGGCGGGAGGAGCGGGGGTGAGCCGCGCCCCCGGCCGGGGGCGCGGGCCCGGCCGGGTCAGGCGCCCCGGCCGCCGTCGTGCTCGTCGTCCTCGTCCCAGGTGTCGATCACCGACGACGACGTTATGGCCGCCAGGCTGGCCCGGACGTGCCGCAGGTGGGCCCGTATCTCGTCGCGGTGCTTCTCGTGGTCGCGCTGGAAGCGCTCGGCCTCGCGGCGGATCCGCTCCGCCTCCGCCGACGCCCGCGCCAGCATCGCCTTCGCCTTGGCGTCCGCGTCCTCCGTGCGGTGCCTGGCCTCCTGCTCGGCCTGCACCTGCGCGCGGCGCGCCGTCTCCAGGCGCTCCCTCGCGTCCTTCTCCAGCCGCTCCACGCGGTGCGTGAGGCGGTACTCGCGGTCGCTCAGCTCCTGGTCCAGCTCGCGGGTGCGCCGCTCGCGGGCCCGCTCCAGGGTGGCGAGGGTCTCGGCGATCCGGCCGCGGATCGTCTCCGCCTCGCGCTCCGCCTCCTCGCGCACCCGCGCCGCCTCGGTATCCGCCTCCCGGCGCAGCGCCTCGGCCCGCTCACGCGCCGCCTCCAGCAGCAGCCCGGCCTGCCGGTCCGCGTCCTGCCGCAGTCGCTCGGCGTCCTCCGCGGCCCCGTCCAGCGCCTCCCGGCCTCGCCGCCGCGCCTGCTGCTGCTCGGCCTCCCCGGCCGCCTCGGTGGCGGCGCGCAGCTCCGCGGCCTCCTCCTCCACCAGGCCGATCAGCTCGCGGGCGCGCTCCCCCAGCGACCGCCAGTCCGGCGGCGGCAGCGCCGCGGCCTGCCGCCGCAGCGCCTCCACCCCGGACTCCAGCTCGCCCGCCAGGGCCGTCAGCCGCCGTATCCGCTCGTCCGCGTCCGCCCGCTCCCGGGACAGCGCGGCCAGCGCCGCGTCCACCTGCGCGGGCCGGTAGCCGCGGCCGAAGACGGTCCGGAACTCCGGCGTGCCCTGACCGTCGTGAGGCGTAGGACCCAAGACCGCTCCCCCTTCTGCCCTGTGTCCAGTCTCTGCCCTGTGTCCAGCCGTTCGTGGGTGTTCGGGTGTTCGGGTGACGGGTTGCCCGGAACGGACGTTCTACAGCAGTCCGTCCCACATCTGCTCGAGCAGCACCGACCACCAGTGGTCCGGGGACCCCAGCGCCGCCGGGTCCAGCCCGGCCAACTGCGTCTGGAAGTCCACCGTCCACCGGCCCGCCTGCTCCGGGGTCAGCCCCGTCCGCAGCCGCCACATGCGGCCCAGCAGCGCCAGGCAGCGCACGAACTCCGGCAGCCCGCTGTTCACGAACTGCGGCGCCGAGGGCTGCCCGCCGGGGGCGGCCTCCAGCGGCAGCGCCACGATCGCGGCCGTGCCGTACTGCACGCACATCTGGCGCCCGAAGTCGTTGCCGAGCACCAGGTACGACGCCGCGTCCGGCCCCGGCTGGCGGCCCCGCTCCATCGCCAGCTCCGCCAGCGTCGGCACGGGACGGCCCGGCACCGCCTGGGCCCAGAAGAACGGGCCGAAGTCCAGCGGCAGGCCCGCCCACACCAGCGTCTGCGCCACCACGTCCGGCACCCCCGCCCGCGACACCGCGCGCTGGTCGAACCGGAACACGCCCTGCGGCCCGAACGCCTGCATAAGCTCGTGCCCGATGGCGTCCGGGGGGACCAGCGGGATGCGCTGCACCTGGTTGGGGTGCGGCAGGGGCACCCGCTGCGGGTGCGGGCGGGCCGGGCCGCCCGCCACCTGGTGCAGCTCGCCGTGGTGCTCCAGCAGGTGCTGCACGCCCTGCTGGCGGGAGGCGTGGTCCCGGCCGTACGGAGCGGTGTGGCTGATGCGCACCTGCGGCCAGGACTCGCGGATCATGCGCGAGCAGTAGCCGCCCGGCAGGTCGCACGACTCCAGCTCCGTGTGCAGCTCCAGCACCTGCTGCGGCGGCACGTTCAGCGCCCGCAGCTCGTAGAGGATCTGCCACTCGGGGTGCGGGGTGCCGGGCGCGCTGCGGCGGATGATCTGCTGCTCGGACCCGTCGGGCGCCCGGTAGCGCAGCACTGCCATGTAGCCGGGGCCGACCGTGGGCACGCCGGGCTGGGGGTGGTGGGGCTGCGGTTGGTGCGGTTGCGGTTGGTGCGGCTGGGGGTGGTGCGGCTGGGGTTGAGGGGCTTGGGTTTGAGGGGTTTGGGGTTGGTGGGGCGGCTGCGGTTGGGGCGCGGCCTGCGGTTGGTGGGGCTGGTGCGATGCCGGGTGCGGCTGGTGCGGTGCCGGGTGCGGCTGGGCGTGCGGCATCGGCCCGTGGCCGGGGAACGGCCCGGCGGGCGGCGGGGGCGGGGGCATGCCGGGCCCGGGGGGCGGCGGGGGCGGCGGGGCGGCCGGGGCCGGGGGCGGCGGGGGCGGGGGCGGGGTGTGGCCGGGCGCAGGTGTGCCCGCGCCCGGGGCAGGCGGCGGCGGGGGCGGAGGAGGCGGCGTACCGGGACCGCCCGCCGGAGGCTGCGCCAGCATCGTCGGCGCGTGGTGCTGCGCCCCACCGCCCTGACCGGGAACCGGCGGCGGCGGGGGCTGGTCGGCGGGGCCGCCGCCGGCCGGGGGCATCATCTGGGTCGGGATGTAGCCGCCCGCGGCGGGCGGCGGAGGCGGCGGCGGGGTGTTGGCGCCCGAGCGCGGCGCCTTCTGGGTGCTCTCCTCCGCGATGTCCGCCCGCACCCGGCCGGGCCCGGGGGGCGGCGGGGGCGGAGGAGGCGGGGTGTGGCCGGGCGCAGGTGTGCCCGCGCCCGGGGCGGGCGGCGGCGGGGGCGGAGGAGGCGGCGTGCCGGGACCGCCCGCCGAGGGCCGCGCCAGCATCGTCGGCGCGTGGTGCTGCGCCCCACCGCCCTGACCGGGAACCGGCGGCGGCGGGGTGTGCGGGCCGGGGGCCTGCCCGGGACCGGGCGGGGGCGGGGGCGGGGGCGTGTGCTGCCCCGGGACCTGCCCGTGCGGCTGCCCCGGCGCCGGAGGCGGCGGCGGGGTGTGCTGCCCCGGAACCTGGCCATGACCCTGGCCCTGGCCGGGCAGCGGAGGCGGAGGCATGTGCCGGCCGGGAGCCTGACCCGGGAACGGGCCGGGCTGGCCGGGCTGGCCGGGCATCTGCCCGGGCTCCCCCGCCATCTGCCCGGGCGCGGGCGGCGGCGCCGGGTAGCCGTAACCGCCGGGCGCTCCCGGGTGCTGCTGCGCTCCCGGGTGCTGCTGCGCCGGGTGCTGCGGGGCGGGCTGCTGCGGGGCCGGGGCGGGCGCGGCGTCGTCCTGGGCGGGCTGCTGCTTCCTGCGGCCGAGGCGCAGACCGCGCCTGGGGCGCGACGGCTCGGGCTCGGGCTCGGGCTGCGGCTCCGGCGCCGGGACGGGGTGCGGGGCCGACGGGGGCGTGTGCAGGGACTCGTCCACCGGCTCGGCGATCCGCGTCCTGGCCAGGCCGTCGTCGCCGTCGCGCGGCGCAGGGGCCGCGTCCCGGCCCGGGTCCGCGGCCGGGGCGAAGCCGGGCGGCAGGGAGCCGTCCAGGCTCAGGCTCGGCAGCAGCTCCGTCCTCGCCTCGGAGGCGGGCGTGGCGTCGGCGGGCTCGTCCTCGGCCGGGTTGACCAGCGGCGGGGCGAACACCGTGGGCGGGGGCGGCACCGATCCGGCGACGCTCGCGGTCTCGCTGGTGTCCGCGCCGGTCCACGGCGCGGGCGGCGTGGCGGGCCCGCCCTGCGGCCCCGCGCCGGGGCCCGGCCAGGACGGCTCGGGGGACGGCGGGACGGGGGCGGGCGGCGGCATCGGGCCGGGCGGCGGCGCTTGGCGGCCCAGGTCGGCCAGGCCGGACGAGGGCGCGGGAGCGGGCGGGGCGGCGGGCGCCGGGGCGGGCCGCGCCGGCGGCGGGGCGTCCGCCGGGCGGTCCTGCGGGGCGGCGGGCGCCGGGGCCTCGTCCTTCTTCTTGCGCTGGTCGGGGATGCCCATGGCGTCGGCCGCGTCCTGGAGCCACTGCGGCGGGCTCAGCAGGAACGACGTCGCCTCCAGGTCGGTGGGCCGCGGCGGCGCGGGCGGCGCGGGCGCGGCCGCGGGGGCGGTGCCGTACAGCTCCTCGTACCGCCGTACCACCTCGCCCACCGGCAGCCCCGGCCACAGGGTGGCCTCGCCGCTGTCGCGGGCGATCACCATGCGCATCCGGCCGCCGTCGGACCTCGGCCCGTCCTGGCGGTCCACCGCCCAGCACACGAAGCCCAGGTCGAACTCGCGGACCCGCACCTCCCGGCGCTGGTACGCAGGGACGTTTCCGTTGACCCAGTTCTCGGCGCGCTCCTGCGCCTGCGCGAAGGTCACCACCGGTCGCTCACTCCCCCACCGGGACGGCGGCGGCGAAGCCGCCGTCCACCATCAGATCGGCCACGGTCTCCAGTTCGGGGGGGTTCCCGACCAGGCGCTGGAGGAAGGCGTCGAGGTCGTCGCCGCACGGCAGCAGCAGCTCGGCGACCCGCTGGTGCACGGGCCAGTTGTCCCGGTCCCGGGCGTCGTCGTGGGCGCAGAACCACACCGAGCCGTTGTTCTCGCCCTTGACCTTGACCGCGAGCAGTCCGCCCTGCACATAGGCGATGGCGAGGAAGTCCTTGGTCAGGTGGTCGCGCAGGCACTTGTTGGCGTACACCAGGTCGTTGACGGCCGGCTCGTCGCGCACCGTGAAGAACGGCTGGTCCAGCAGCAGTCCCAGCTCGGGGTCGAGGGCCACGCCGACGGGCGCGCAGCCGCCCGCGGCCTTCAGGAACGTGCGGTACGCGCCGGGCAGCCGGTAGCCGAGGTCCTCCTCGACGCCCAGCACCTGCTCCTCGCTGACCGCGACCGGCTCCTTGGGCAGCCGGAAGTGCACCGGGCGGGTCTCCTGGAGCGGGCGGGTGCCGCGCTTGGTGTGGTCCGCGGTGGACGTGGTCAGCCCTCCGTGGTGCCGCAGCAGGCTCTTGACCTCGACCGGGACCAGCTCCATGCCGCGGGTGTTGGCGACGTGGTGCCAGGTCCAGCCGTGCGGGGTGGCGACCGGGGGCAGGTTCGCCCACAGCTCGTGACCCGAACGGGCGCACGCCACGTTCGCGGAGACGTAGTCGGTCAGCCGCATCTCGTCCACGCCGAACCCCTCGGGCGGCTCCGCGATCTCGGCCGCCGCGCGCGCGTACGGCGAGAAGTCCGGGTAGCCGTCCTCGTCCACGCGCACCCCGTGCGGGTAGCGGGCAGCACGGACCGGGTCCGGGAAATGCACGACCTGCCCGGCGTAGGCCGCGTTCGGCGGCGCGCCCTCCGTGGGCAACGGCGCTCCCGGTGTGGCCGGAGCGCCGGGCCGACCTGTCGTCATTGCGGTAGCCCCCTGCTGGCTGAAGACTGTTGCCCCACAGCCTATGGGGTGATTGACAGGCGGTCCGCCCTGCGTCAACGACCGGTCGACCCGGGTGAACCCCTCACCCCGCCCGGCCCCGCCGCGGGGCGCCGTCCGCGGCGGCGCGGCCGGCCGGAGGGGTCCCCGCGGCACCCCGCCGGAGAGCGCACGAAGGCGAACTGGTGTGTGACTCAGCGCTCATTCGGCACCCCCGCCCCACCGCTCACTTCTCTTTCGCGCCGCCCTTTTGGCAGGCTGAGCGTTGCCGGGGGGCAGACAACGGGGAGAGAACGGGGAGGGAACACCAAGGGTGCACACCGCAGACCGACCGGCGACCGGGCCGACGGGCGGCCGCGACGCCGATCCGCGACTGGCCTGGCGGAGCACGCCCACGACCCTCGGCGCGGGCCCGCCGCCCCTGCTGCTGCACCGCCGCGACGGCATCCTGCCCGCGACGGCCGCGGCGCTGTCCGTGCGCGGCACCACCTACACCTGCGCCGGCACCAGGTCCGAGCAGCCGCCGAAGCTGCACCCCCTGGTCCGGGACTTCTTCGACGCGCTGCCCGTCACCCAGCGGGAGCGCTTCACCGGGCGCTGCCCCGAGGCCGTGCTGCTGTCCCAGTACCTGGCCACCGTCGAGGCGAACCGCTCCAAGCGCGCCTCCCGCAAGCCGCTCAGCCACGGCGAGGCCAAGCGCGCCCTGAAGCACGCCAAGCTGACCACCCGGCGCATCCGCGAGGACGGCGACCCGCTGCACGGGGCGTTCGCGCCCCCCTGCCGCTCCTGCGCGCCTCTGCTCACCCATTTCGGGGTACGCACCGTCGGCGCGCCCCCCGATACCGCATGATCGTTCCATGAGCACGACCACGCGTTTCCCCCAGGCCGTGGACACCGCGCTGCGCGCGGCGGGCTGGCAGCCCGGGCGCTGGGACATAAGGCAGGCCGAGGGCTGGGCCGACCTGCTGCGCGCCTACGTCTCCCCCGGCGGGCACCGGCACAGCGTCTTCCCGGCGGCGGTCGAGGTGTGGGCCGAGTTCGGCGGGCTCACGGTCGAGGTCACCGGCGCGGGCCGCGAGGTCGCCCGCACCCCGTTCACCGTGGACCCGCTGCGCGGGCTGCACCTCGCCCGCACCTTCGACGACCTCGGCCGCGCCCTGGACAGCAGGGTGTGCCCGCTCGGCGAGGAGGGCGAAGGGCAGGCCGTGCTCGCCATCGACGCCGAGGGCCGCGTCTACAGCCTGGACCACACCGGCGACTGGTACCTCGGCGCCACCTTCGACCTGGCCCTGAGCACCCTGGTCGTCGGCCTCCAGCCCGCCCGCCTCACCGCGGACGCCACCTGACGCGCCCCGCGGCACCGACCCCACGTCACCGGCGGGGAGCCGCGGGCAGCAGCGCCGACACCCGGAAGCCGCCGCCCTGCCGGGGCCCCGCCACGAACCCCCCGCCCAGCGCGGTGACCCGCTCCCGCATCCCGACCAGGCCGTTCCCGCCGCTGGGCAGCGCCGCGGACGGACGCCCGTCCGAGGGCCCGTTCTCCACCAGCACCGCCACCTCCTCCTCCCGGTACGCCACCCGCACCAGCGCCTTCGCGCCCGGCGCGTGCTTGTGCACGTTGGTCAGCGCCTCCTGCACCACCCGGTACGCGGTGCGCTCCGACTCCACCGCGACCGGCCGCAGCTCCCCCTCCACGGACAGGTCCACCGCCATCCCGGCCGCCCGGGACGCCTCCACCAGCTTCTCCACGTCCCCCAGCACCGGACCCGACCCGCCGTCGTCCTCCTCCGGCGCGGGGTCCTCCGCCGTCCCGTCCCCCGTCGGCGGGACCGCCCCCGCCGCGGCGCCCGCCGCGGGCGCCGCCACCGGCTCCGGCACCCCCTTCGCCGCGTCCTCCGTGGCCCGCAGCACCCCGAGCATCTGCCGCAGCTCCTCCAGCGCCTGCCGCCCCAGGTCCCCCAGCAGCTCCGCGTTGCGCGCCGCGCGCTCCGGGTCCCGCCCCACCAGCGCCTGCAACGCCCCGGCGTGCACCACCATCAGGCTCACCCGGTGCGCCACCACGTCGTGCATCTCCCGGGCTATCCGGGTCCGCTCCTCGATCCGGGCCCGCTGCGCCCGTTCCTGCGCCTTCTCCGCCAGCAGCGCCAGCTCCTGCTCCAGGCCGTCCGCGCGGTCCACCAGGCTCTCCACCAGGCGCCGCCGCGCCCCCACGTACAGGCCGAGCAGCATCGGCGCCACGGCGACGCCCGCCACCAGCGCGAAGGAGCTCAGCAGCAGCGCGGGCAGGGACATCTCGTCCTCGGGCCCGCCGGAGCCCCGCAGGTCGTACACCGCCACCACGTAGGCGCCCAGCGCGTTCAGCCCCGCCAGGGAGAACGTCACCCGCCGCGGCACCGCCGACGCCGCCAGCGTGTACACCCCGATGATGCCCAGCAGCACGCCCATCTTCGCCGGCGTCACCGCGAGCGACACCAGCATCACCGCCACCGGCCACCGCCTGCGCACCACGAGCACCGGCCCGGCCAGCAGCCCCAGCAGCACGAACGGCAGCACCGGCACACCCACCCGGTGCGCGAAGTCCACGCCCTCGGCCACGCACTCCGCGGTGGACGCCAGCGCGAGCCCGATGTCCAGCACCGCGCCGCGCCGCCGCGGCCACCACAGCCAGCCCCCGGCCCCCGCGGCTCCCCCGCCGCCCGGCTCCCCACCGGGCCGGGTGATCCCCCTCGATCTCATACCGTCAGCCTAAGCGGCCGGGAAGCGCCGCGGCTCCTATGCTGAGGCGCAGGTCGGACAGCGCGGTCCGTACCCGTCGTTGCCCGTCACGTCCCCCTAGGAGCCGCATCCCGTGAGCAACGCCGACACCCCCTCCGACCTCGCACCCGCAGCCCTGACCGACAACAGCGCGCTGCGCGCCGACATCCGCCGCCTCGGCGAACTCCTCGGTGCGACCCTCGTCCGCCAGGAGGGCCCCGAGCTGCTGGAGCTGGTCGAGCGCGTCCGCGCCCTGACCCGCACCGACGGCGACGCCGCCGCCGAACTGCTCTCCGCGACCGACCTGGACACCGCCGCCAAGCTGGTCCGTGCCTTCTCCACCTACTTCCACCTCGCCAACGTCACCGAGCAGGTGCACCGCGGCCGCGAGCTGCGGGCCCGCCACGCCGCCGAGGGCAGCCCGCTGTCCCGCACCGTGGACCGGCTCGCCGAGGCCGACCCCGACCATGTGCGGGAGACCGTCCAGCGCCTCAACGTGCGCCCCGTGTTCACCGCCCACCCGACCGAGGCGGCCCGCCGCAGCGTCCTGAACAAGCTGCGGCGCATCGCCGCACTGCTGGACCGGCCCGCCGACGGCACCGACCGCCGCCGCACCGACCTGCGCCTGGCCGAGAACATCGACCTCATCTGGCAGACCGACGAGCTGCGCGCCGCCCGCCCCGAGCCCGCGGACGAGGCCCGCAACGCCATCTACTACCTGGACGAGCTGCACCACGGCGCCGCCGCCGACGTGCTGGAGGACCTGAAGCAGGAGCTCGCCCGCATCGGCGTCGAGCTGCCCACCACCGCCCGCCCCCTCACCTTCGGCACCTGGATCGGCGGCGACCGGGACGGCAACCCCAACGTCACCCCCGACGTCACCCTCGACGTGCTGATCCTCCAGCACGAGCACGGCATCAGCGACGCCATCGACCTCGTGGACGACCTGCGCGGCGCCCTGTCCAGCTCCATCCGCAACTCCGGCGCCACCCCCGAGCTCACCGACAGCCTCCGCCGCGACCTGGAGAACCTCCCCGAGATCAGCCCCCGCTACAAGCGGCTCAACGCCGAGGAGCCCTACCGCCTGAAGGCCACCTGCGTCCGCCAGAAGCTGCTCAACACCCGCGAGCGCCTCGCCAACGGCACCCCGCACCGCCCGGGCCACGACTACCTGGGCACCGGTGAGCTCCTGGCCGACCTGCGGCTCATCCAGGACTCCCTGCGCGCCAACCGGGGCGAGCTGATCGCCGCGGGGCGCCTGGACCGCGCCATCCGCACCCTGGCCGCGTTCGGCCTCCAGCTCGCCACCATGGACGTCCGCGAGCACGCCGAGGCCCACCACCACGCCCTCGGGCAGTTGTTCGACCGCTTGGGCGAGGAGAGCTGGCGCTACGCCGACATGCCGCGCGACTACCGGCGCAACCTGCTCTCCCGCGAGCTGCGCTCCCGCCGCCCGCTGGCCCCCACCCCCGCCCCGCTCGACGAGGCCGGGGCCAAGACCCTCGGGGTCTTCCACTCCATCCGGGAGGCGTTCGAGCGGTTCGGCCCGGAGGTCGTCGAGAGCTACATCATCTCCATGTGCCTGGGCGCCGACGACGTGTTCGCCGCCGCCGTCCTCGCCCGCGAGGCCGGCCTGATCGACCTGCACGCCGGCTGGGCGAAGATCGGCATCGTCCCGCTGCTGGAGACCACCGACGAGCTGAAGGCCGCCGACCGGCTGCTGGACGACATGCTCGCCGACCCGTCCTACCGCCGCCTGGTGTCCCTGCGCGGCGATGTGCAGGAGGTCATGCTCGGCTACTCCGACTCCTCCAAGTTCGGCGGCATCACCACCTCGCAGTGGGAGATCCACCGCGCCCAGCGCCGCCTGCGCGACGTCGCCCACCGCTACGGGGTGCGGCTGCGGCTGTTCCACGGCCGCGGCGGCACCGTCGGCCGCGGCGGCGGGCCCAGCCACGCCGCCATCCTGGCCCAGCCCTGGGGCACCCTGGAAGGCGAGATCAAGGTCACCGAGCAGGGCGAGGTCATCTCCGACAAGTACCTGCTGCCCTCGCTGGCCCGGGAGAACCTGGAACTCACCGTCGCCGCCACCCTCCAGGCGTCCGCCCTGCACACCGCGCCCCGCCAGAGCGAGGAGGCCCTCGCCCGCTGGGACGCGGCCATGGACACCGTCTCGGACGCCGCCTACGCCGCCTACCGGCGGCTGGTGGAGGACCCGGACCTGCCCGCCTACTTCTTCGCCTCCACCCCCGTGGACCAGCTCGCCTCCCTGCACCTGGGCTCCCGCCCGTCCCGCCGCCCCGACTCCGGGGCCGGTCTCGACGGGCTGCGCGCCATCCCGTGGGTGTTCGGCTGGACCCAGTCCCGGCAGATCGTCCCCGGCTGGTTCGGGGTCGGCTCCGGGCTCGCCGCGGCCCGCAGGGCGGGGCTGGACTCGGTCCTCGCCGAGATGCACGAGCACTGGCACTTCTTCCGCAACTTCCTGTCCAACGTGGAGATGACGCTGGCCAAGACGGACCTGCGGATCGCCCGCCACTACGTGGACACCCTCGTCCCCGACGAGCTGCGCCACATCTTCGCCCTCATCGAGGCCGAGCACGCCCTCACCGTGAAGGAGGTCCTCGCCGTCACCGGCGAGGACGCGCTGCTGGACTCCGCGCCCACCCTCCAGCAGACCTTCGCCATCCGCGACGCCTACCTGGACCCGATCTCCTACCTCCAGGTGACGCTGCTGCACCGCCAGCGCGAGGCGGCCGCCCGCGGCGACGAACCCGACCCCCTGCTGTCCCGCGCCCTCCTCCTGACCGTGAACGGCGTGGCAGCGGGACTGCGCAACACCGGCTGAACACGCGCCCGCCCGGGGCGGACGGGGCCCGGAGCCACCGCCCGCCGCGGGCCGGGCCGCAGCACGGCCGGCTGCCCGGGGCTTCGCCCCGGGCAGCCGGCCGTCGGACCCTGCGCGCAGAGCCCCCGCGCGAAAGGGCCCCTACGAGTTGTAGGCGCTCTGCGCCCGCTCCAAGCCCTCCTCGATCAGCGACTCCACCGCATCCGCCGCCCGGTCCACGAAGTAGTCCAGCTCCTTGCGCTCCGCCGCCGAGAAGTCGCGCAGCACGAACGCCGCCACCTCCATCCGGCCCGGCGGCCGCCCCACACCGAACCGCACCCGGTGGTAGTCGGGCCCCAGCGACTTGGTGATGGACTTCAGCCCGTTGTGGCCGTTGTCCCCGCCGCCCCGCTTCAGCCGCAGCGTGCCGAACCCGATGTCCAGCTCGTCGTGCACCACCACGAGGTTGCCCACCGGCACCTTGTAGAAGTCCCGCAGCGCCGTCACCGGGCCACCCGAGAGGTTCATGAACGACATCGGCTTGGCCAGCACCACCCGCCGGCCCCCGAGCCGCCCCTCCACCACCTGCGCCCTGCTGCGGTGGCTCTTGAACCGGCCCCCCACCCGGCCCGCCAGCACGTCCGCCACCATGAACCCCACGTTGTGGCGGTGCCCCGCGTACTCGGGGCCCGGATTGCCCAGGCCCACCACCAGCCACGGCCCCGCAGAGCCGGGCGACGTCCCTGCCGTCACATCTGCCGTCACAGCGCCATTCTCCAGCCGTCCGGAAACCCGCCACGAACCACCGGCCGCGAACACGAGCGGGCCCCGCTCCGACCGGGCGGTCGGAACGGGGCCACACCCACAGCGGCGGCCGGGCAGGCTCAGCCCTCCGCGCCCTCGCCCTCGGCAGCGCCCTCGGCCGGCGCCTCGACCTGCGCGGAGACGACCTGGAGCACCGGGGTGTCCTCGTCCACGGCCAGCTTCGAGCCCTTCGGCAGCGGGATGTCCTTGGCCGCGATGGTGTCACCGGCGCTCAGGCCCTGCACGGACACCGTCACCGACTCCGGCAGGTGGGTGGCCTCCGCCTCCAGCGGCAGGGTGTTCAGCAGGTGCTCCAGCAGGTACCCGCCCGGGGCCAGCTCGCCCTCGACGTGCACCGGCACCTCGACGGTGACCTGCTCACCGCTGCGGACCGCGAGCAGGTCCACGTGCTCGAGGAAGCCCTTCAGCGGGTCGCGCTGCACGGCCTTCGGGATGGCCAGCGCCTTCTTGCCGTTCATGTCGAAGGCCAGCAGGACGTTCGGGGTCTTCAGGGCCAGCATCAGCTCGTGGCCGGGAAGGGACAGGTGCACCGGCTCGGCACCGTGGCCGTACACCACGGCCGGAACCCTGCCCGCGCGGCGCGTGCGGCGGGCGGCACCCTTGCCGAACTCGGTGCGCGGTTCTGCGGCGATACGGACCTCGGACATGAGGGCGCTCCTCGTACACGTGACTGCGATCGGAAAATCTGCCTGTGGGTCGCTCGGCCACGACGGCGTACGAAGAGCACGTCGATCACGGACACACCCCGCGGCACGCGGAGCGCTCCCTCGCCGGGCAACCCGGGAAGTCTACCCACGCCCGGCCGTACCGGCGAAATCGGGCCGCGCCCCCCACCCGGGGGCGCGGCCCGACCGCCGTCAGTGCACGTCGTCGAAGAGGCTGGCCACCGAGCCGTCCTCGAAGACCTCGCGGATCGCGCTCGCGATCACCGGTGCCATCGACAGCACCGTCACCTTGTCCAGCTCCAGCTCACCCGGCGTCGGCAGGGTGTTGGTCAGCACGATCTCGCTCACCCGCGAGTTCTTCAGCCGGTCCTTCGCCGGGCCGGACAGCACACCGTGCGTCGCGGCCACGATCACGTCGGCCGCGCCGTTCGCGAACAGCGCGTCCGCCGCCGCGCAGATGGTGCCCGCGGTGTCGATCATGTCGTCCACCAGCACGCAGACGCGGTCCTTGACCTCGCCCACCACCTCGTGGACCGTCACCTGGTTGGCCACGTCCTTGTCGCGGCGCTTGTGGACGATCGCCAGCGGCGCCCCGAGGCGGTCGCACCACTGGTCGGCGACCCGCACCCGGCCCGCGTCCGGCGAGACCACGGTCAGCTTGTCCCGGTCCACCTTGCGCCCCACGTAGTCCGCCAGCAGCGGCAGCGCGAACAGGTGGTCCACCGGGCCGTCGAAGAACCCCTGGATCTGCGCGGTGTGCAGGTCCACCGCCAGCAGCCGGTCCGCGCCCGCGGTCTTGAACAGGTCCGCCATCAGCCGCGCGGAGATGGGCTCGCGGCCCCGGTGCTTCTTGTCCTGCCGGGCATAGCCGTAGAACGGCATCACGACCGTGATGCGCTTGGCGGACGCCCGCTTCAGGGCGTCCACCATGATGAGCTGTTCCATGATCCAGGTGTTGATCGGCCGGGTGTGGCTCTGGATCACGAACGCGTCGGAGCCGCGCGCGGACTCCTCGAAGCGCACGTAGATCTCACCGTTCGCGAATTCGAACGCCTTGGTGGGTACGAGACTCACACCGAGCTGCTCGGCCACCTCCTCCGCCAGCTCGGAGTGGGCGCGGCCGGAGAAGAGCATCAGCTTCTTCTCACCGGTCGTCTTGATCCCGGTCACAGCAACGTTCTCCTTGGTGTTGGCTCCCGCGCCCTCAAAGCGGGAGCTCGTCCACCTTCGGACGCGGGCCGGCGGGTTGGGTGCAACCACCACGGTACGCGGTCCCCACCGCGGCCGCGCACCCGGTGGAACCCCCAATTCCGACCGTAAGGACGCGATTACCGCGACTGTCCGGCCATACCGGACGAAGCCCCGGCAAAAGGGTCCGGTGCCCGGCGCGACCCGCCGGACACCGCGCCGAAGGACCGCCGCTACCCGGCGTTCTCCCCGCCGTCACCGCCCCTGCCGCCGCCCGCCGCGCGCTCCTGCGCCCGGCGCGCGGCCTGAGCCGCCGCGCTCCCCGGGCGCTTGCGCTCCACCCAGCCGTCGATGTTGCGCTGCTGCCCGCGGGCCACCGCGAGCGACCCCGGCGGCACGTCCCGCGTGATCACCGAGCCGGCCGCCGTGTAGGCGCCGTCCCCGACCGTCACCGGTGCGACGAACATGTTGTCCGAACCGGTCTTGCAGTGGCTGCCGATCGTGGTGTGGTGCTTGCGCTCGCCGTCGTAGTTCACGAAGACGCTGGCCGCGCCGATGTTCGTGTGGTCGCCGATCGTGGCGTCGCCCACATAGCTCAGGTGCGGCACCTTCGTGCCCTCGCCCACGGCGGCGTTCTTCATCTCCACGAACGTGCCCGCCTTCGCCCCCACCCCGAGCCGCGTGCCCGGGCGCAGGTACGCGTACGGACCCACCGACGCCTCCGGGCCGATCTCCGCCCGGTCCGCGGTGGTGTTGCTCACCCGGGCACCGGCGCCGACCACGGTGTCCCGCAGCGAGCAGTTCGGGCCCACCTCGGCGCCCGCGCCCAGGTGGGTGGCGCCCTCCAGTTGGGTGTTGGGCAGCACCACGGCGTCCGGCTCCACCGTCACCGTCACGTCGAACCACGCCGTCGCCGGGTCCACCACCGTGACCCCGGCCCGCATCGCCGACTCCACCAGGCGGTCGTTGAGCACCCGGCGGGCCTGCGCGAGCTGCACCCGGTCGTTGATCCCCAGGATCTCCCGGTGGTCCCCGGCCACCTGGGCGCCCACCCGGTGGCCCGCGGCCCGCAGGATGCCGAGCGTGTCGGTGAGGTACTCCTCGCCCTGGCTGTTGTCGGTGCGGACCTGGCCGAGCGCCTGCGCGAGCAGCTTGCCGTCGAACGCGTAGACACCGGAGTTGATCTCGTCGATGCCCCGCTGCTCCTCCGAGGCGTCCTTGTGCTCCACGATCCCGGCCACCGACCCGTCGCCGGACCGCACGATCCTGCCGTAGCCGGTGGGGTCGGGGACGCGGGCGGTCAGCACGGTGACGGCGTTGCCGTCCGCGGCGTGGGCGGCGACCAGCCCGCGCATGGTGGCGGCGGTCAGCAGCGGGGTGTCGCCGTAGGTGACCACGACCGTGCCGTCGAAGGAGACACCCTCGGCGGCGAGGGCCTCCAGGCCCACCCGGACGGCGTGCCCGGTCCCGTTCTGCCGCTCCTGCACCACGGCGCGGGCGGCGGGGTCGATCTCGGCGAGGTGCGCGGCGACCTTCTCGCGCATGTGGCCGACGACGACGACCAGGTGCTCGGGCTCCAGCTCCCGGGCCGCGGCGACGACGTGCCCGACGAGGGACCGGCCGCAGATCGGGTGCAGCACCTTGGGCAGGGAGGCCGATTTCATACGGGTGCCCTCACCCGCGGCGAGGACGACGACGGCGGCCGGACGGGTGGTCACGAGGTGGCTCCTCGGTATTGCTGACGGTAAAGACGCGTGCAGGATACCGGGGCCGGGAGTGCGGGCCTGTGGCTCCGCCGCCAGGACTCGAACCTGGACAATGGGGACCAAAACCCCAGGTGCTGCCAATTACACCACGGCGGATTATTTTTCCTCGAAACGGACATTTGCCTCTGGTGGGCCCGCCGTTCCGGGTTGCGGCTACCACTATGCCGTACCACCTGCCCTCGATGCGACGGTAAAGATCGGCGCCTCGCGCGAGGCGGAGGGGAGGAAGGCGGTCCCGGGGCCCTCGCCCGCGTTCCCACGGACCGCCTCCGGCGCCCTCCCCCGGAACACCCTTTCGAAAGCTGATGCCGGGACGGTGCGGCCCGATGCGCGCGGAAGCACGGCCGACCGCACTCGGGCCGACCGCATTCGGGCCGTCCGACAGCGGCCGGACGGCGATTCGGAGACCGGCCGGACATCGCGCGGGCACCGAGCGGATTCCGCGCGGATATCGAGCGGATACCGAGCAGATACCGAGCAGATTCGGCCATGCCGGGAACGACCCGATGACGTCCGATTGCCGTCGGCGGCCCCACCGTCCCCGGCGCCGCGGCACCGCGCTTTTCACCGCCCTCGGCTCCACCGCGATCCCGTCGCGCGCCCCGTCCGGACGCCGCAGCTCACGCGCCCTGACACGGGCGTCCAGCTCCAATTTCATGAGTCCGGCGCTGTCAGATTTACCCGTACACCCGTCCGGCGCTTCCCTCCTGATGACACGTTCGAGGGAATGTACGGGCTCAAGGCGTTACCGAGGATCCGCACTAGTAAAGCCGTCTCAAATGGGCACAGATCTCCGACAGGCGGGCGTCGCCGGGGTATTGCCCACAGAGGACGCCCTGCCATACTTACGGCGCCGTAGGTTACGGGAGCGTAGCCATGCGCGGCCGCCGTTCTCCCCCGCCCCCGAGCCCTATGAGGGACGCCCATGACCACAACTCCCGACGTGATCGAAGACGCCCCGCTGGGTGACTCCGCAGGGAACGCGGACGCTCCCCCCGCCACCCTCGGCGGCGAGCGGAAGCGCTCGTCCGAGCAGATCGCCCTGGCCCTGTTCATCGTCATCCCGTTCGCCGCCCTGGTCGCCGCCGTGCCCCTGGCCTGGGGGTGGGGCGTGAGCTGGCTGGACCTGGGCCTGCTGGTGGGGATGTACTTCCTCACCTGCCACGGCGTCACGATCGGCTTCCACCGCTACTTCACCCACGGCTCGTTCAAGGCCAACCGCCCGCTGCGGATCGCGCTGGCCGTCGCCGGGTCCCTGGCCATCGAGGGCCCGGTGGTGCGCTGGGTGGCCGACCACCGCAAGCACCACAAGTACTCCGACCACGAGGGCGACCCGCACTCGCCGTGGCGCTACGGCGAGACCGTCCCGGCGCTGATGAAGGGCCTGTGGTGGGCCCACATGGGCTGGATGTTCGACCGCGAGCAGACCTCCCAGGAGAAGTACGCGCCCGACCTGATCCGCGACCCGGCGATCCGGATGATCTCCCGGCAGTTCGCGCTCTGGACGGTGGTGTCGCTGCTGATCCCGCCGCTGGTCGGCGGTCTGGCCACGTGGTCCTGGCAGGGCGCGGTGACGGCGTTCTTCTGGGGCTCCCTGGTCCGGGTGGCGCTGCTGCACCACGTGACCTGGTCGATCAACTCCATCTGCCACGCGGTCGGCAAGCGCCCGTTCAAGTCCCGGGACCGCTCCGGCAACGTCTGGTGGCTGGCGGTGCTCTCCTGCGGCGAGTCGTGGCACAACCTGCACCACTCCGACCCGACGTGCGCCCGGCACGGTGTGCTGCGGGGGCAGATCGACACCAGCGCGCGTGTGATCAGGTGGCTCGAGATGCTGGGCTGGGCCAGCGATGTGCGCTGGCCGAGGCGGGAACGGCTCGAGTCCCGGCGCAGGGGCGAAGTTACCGAGGCGGCATGATTGACGCCGTGGACGATCCCAGCGGCAGTCATCAGCGCAGAGCTTCGGGGGGCGCCCGCCGGACCCGTTCGTCGTCCGGCGGGCGCGCCCGCGTTCGGATGACCGGCAAGGAGCGCCGGGAGCAGTTGGTGGAGATCGGGCGGACCCTGTTCGCCGAACGCGGGTTCGAAGCGACGTCGGTGGAGGAGATCGCGGCGCAGGCCGGGGTCTCCAAGCCGGTGGTGTACGAGCACTTCGGGGGCAAGGAAGGGCTGTACGCGGTCGTGGTGGACCGCGAGATGCGGATGCTGCTGAGCATGGTGAACGGGGCGCTGACCGGGGGGCACCCGCGGGAGCTGCTGGAGGAGGCGGCGTTCGCGCTGCTGGACTACATCGAGCAGTCCACGGACGGGTTCCGGATCCTGGTGCGGGACTCGCCGGTGGCGCAGTCCACGGGAACGTTCGCGTCGCTGATCAGCGACATCGCGCGGCAGGTGGAGGACATCCTGGGCCTGGAGTTCAAGGCGCGGGGATTCGACCCGAAGCTGGCGCCGATGTACTCGCAGATGCTGGTGGGGATGGTGGCGCTGACGGGTCAGTGGTGGCTGGATGTGCGCAGGCCGAACAAGGCCGAGGTGGCGGCGCATCTGGTGAACCTGGCCTGGAACGGCCTGGAGGGCATGGAGCCGAGGCCCCGGCTGATAGGCCGCAGGAAGAGCTGACGGACCGGGGCGCCGCGGCCGGGGGCGCGGCGGGGCGGTCCGGGGCGGTGATCATGGCTGGTTCCCCGCGGTGTGCCCGGCTGCCCTCTCCGCGGCCGCGCCCTGCCCTTCCGTCCTCTTCCTGGCGACCACGAAGACGCGCCGGAAGGGGAAGACCGTGCCGTGCGGGCGCCGGGGGTAGGCGGCGCGGAGGCCGGCGGCGTACTCGGCGAGGAACCCGTCGCGTTCCTCCGGGTCGGTGAGGGCGGCGAGGACGGGGCGCAGGGTGGTGCCCCTGACCCAGTCGAGGACGGGGTCGTCGCCGGGGAGGACGTGCAGGTAGGTGGTCTCCCAGGCGTCCACGTCGCAGTCGAGGGCGGCGAGGCGGTCGAGGTAGGCGGCGGGGGGCAGGACCGGGGCGGGGCGGTCGGCGAGGCCGGCGAGGCGGGGGCGCCAACGGGGGGCGGCGGCGAGCTCGCGCAGCAGGGTGTGGGAGGGGGCGTCGTGGTTGGCGGGGACCTGGAAGGCGAGCACGCCCCCGGGGCGCAGGGCGGCGGTCCAGCGGGCGAAGAACTCGGCGTGGCCGGGCACCCAGTGCAGGACCGCGTTGCTGACGACCAGGTCGTGGGGCCGCTCGGGTGTCCAGGTGGCGGCGTCGCCGGGGTGGAAGGCGAGGGTGCCGCCGTGCGGGGTGGGGCCGGCGAGGGGCGCGGCGGCCCGGAGCATCTGGGGGCTGTGGTCGACGCCGGTGACATGGGCGCCGGGCCAGCGGTGGTGCAGGGTGGCGGTGGCGGTGCCGGGGCCGCAGCCCAGGTCGGTGATGCGGGGATGGCGGGGCGAGGGCAGGTCGGGGACGCGGGCGAGCAGGTCGTGGAAGGGGCGGGTGCGGTGGTCGGCGTGGCGGAGGTACTGGGCGGGGTCCCAGGTGGTGTCGGTGCGGGTGTCGTCGGTCACCCTCCGAAGGGTGCACCCCCAACTATCTCGACGTCAAGAGACTTCACATCGACAGAACCACTACACTGATCTCCATGGAGGACGAGGTCGATCGCTTGGTGGCCGCCTGGCGCAGAGAGCGCCCCGACCTCGACGTCGAACCGCTCGAGGTGCTCAGCCGGGTCAGCCGTCTCGCCCGCCATCTGGACCGGGCGCGCAGGACGGCGTTCGCGGAGCACGGACTCGAGCCGTGGGAGTTCGACGTGCTGACCGCGCTGCGGCGGGCGGGGGCGCCCTACCAGCTCTCCCCCGGGCAGTTGCTCACGCAGACGCTGGTGACGTCGGGCACCATGACGAACCGCATCGACAGGCTGGCGAAGAAGGACCTGGTGGAGCGGCTGCCGGATCCCAGCGACCGGCGCGGGGTGCTGGTGCGGCTGACCGCCGAGGGGCGGGACCGGGCGGACCAGGCGCTGGCCGGGCTGCTGGCGCAGGAGCGGGAGATCCTCGGCGAGCTGACGGCGGCGCAGCGCGGGGAGCTGGCGGGCCTGCTGCGGCAGTTGGTCGCGCCGTTCGACAACGTGCCGGACTGAGGTCACGGCCTAGCGCCGCCGGCCCTGCTGCCGGTGGCCGTGACGCCGAGGTCCACCGGGCCGACGCCGGCGCGGCGGGCGAGGGCGACCGCGGCGAGGGTGGAGTGGACGCCCAGCTTGCCCAGGACGTTCTGCATGTGGGTGCGCACGGTGTGCGGGGAGAGGTAGAGGCGCTCGGCGACGGCCTTGCGGCCGAGGCCGGCCACCATGCAGCGCAGCACTTCCTGCTCGCGCGGGGTGAGGGACTCCACCAGGCGCTCGCTCTCGGTGCGGTGGCGGCGGGCGGCGGTGAGCTCGCGCAGCACTCCGGTGAGGAGGGCGGGCGGCAGATGCGTCTCGTCGCGCAGGACGCCGCGGACCACGGCGAGCAGGCGGGACAGCGAGCAGTCCTTGGCGACCCAGCCGGAGGCCCCGGCCTGGAGGGCGCGGGCGGCGCGGCGCGGGTCGTCGCGGTCGGCGAGGACGACGGTGCGGGTGCCGGGGTGGTCGTTCCGGACCCGCTCGACGAGGCCGAGGCCGTCGGTGGCCGGGGCGGCGGCCGGGTCGGGCGCGGTGGCCGTGGCGGTGTCGGGGCCGCGCTGCTCGGGGACGCGCTGGAGCGCGGGACGGGCCGCGCCGCCGAGGTCGGCGTCGACGAGGATGACGTGGTAGCGGCGGCCGTCGGCGGCGGCGCGCTCCAGGCAGCGCTGGGCGGCGATCTCGCTGCCCGCGGCGGAGACCTCGACGTCCGGCTCCGCCGCCAGCGCGGCGGCCAGTGACTCGGCGAATATCCGGTGGTCGTCCACCACCAGGACGCGGATCCGCCCCATGCTGCTCCCCCCAGTCCGGGAACGGTCGCCCCGGTCGCCATCCAGCTTCGCCCCCTGGGACCGGCCCCCACCGATACCAGGGTTCAGCCTACGACCGACCGGTGACAAGCGCCGCTCAATCACAGAACTGCCAAGACTATGGCCAAAGAGGATGGGTCCCGGGACGGGTCGCCCACGGTGGACGAGGGGCGGCCCCGCGCCGGTGCGGTGCGGCGCGGGGCCCGGGGAGGGGTCAGGCGGTGCGGCGGGCGCCCGCCGCGGGGACGGCGGTGAACACCCGGGGGGCGCGGTACCCCGCCGCGTCGAACGCCCGCTCGACGGCCGCGGTGACGGCCGCCGCGTCGGCGTCCTCGACCAGCACGATCGCGGAGCCGCCGAAGCCGCCGCCGGTCATCCGGGCGCCCAGCGCCCCGGCCGCGTCGGCGGTGTCCACGACCAGGTCGAGTTCGGCGCAGGAGATCCGGAAGTCGTCCCGCATGGAGGTGTGGCTCTCGTTGAGCAGGCCGCCGATGCCGCGGGTGTCGCCCGCGTCGAGGCGGGCGACGACGTCGGTGACGCGCCGGTTCTCGGTGACGATGTGCCGCACCAGGCCGCGCGCGGTGTCGTCGGGCAGGCGGCGCAGCGCGTCGTCGAGCCCGTCGGACGGGATGTCGCGCAGCGCGGGCACCCCGAGCGCGGCGGCCGCGGCCTCGCAGCCGGAGCGGCGTTCGGCGTAGGCGCCGTCGGCGTGGTCGTGCTTGACCAGGGTGTCCACCACCAGCAGCCGCAGGCCCTCGGCGGCCAGGTCGAAGGGGACCTGGCGCTGGGTGAGGTCCCGGGTGTCCAGGTGCAGGGCGTGCCCGGCGACGCAGCAGGAGCTGGCCATCTGGTCGAGGACGCCGCAGGGCACGCCGACGAAGTCGTTCTCGGCGCGCTGGGCGAGCCGGGCGAGCTCGGGCGGGGTCAGGCCCAGGCCGTACAGGTCGTTCAGGGCGAACGCGACGGCGCACTCCAGCGCGGCGGAGGAGGACAGGCCCGCGCCGGTGGGGACGGTGCTGTCCAGGTGGATGTCGGCGCCGCCGGCCTTGTGCCCGGCCTCGCGCAGCGCCCACAGCACCCCGGCCGGGTAGGCGGCCCAGGAGGAGGTGCGGCCGGGGGCGAGCTCGTCCACGGTGTAGTCGTGGACGCGGCCCTCCGGGTCCTGGGCGGAGGTCAGGCGCAGCCTGCCGTCGTCGCGGGGGGCGACGGCGGCCTCGGTGGTGTGGGGCAGGGCGAGCGGCAGGACGAAGCCCTCGTTGTAGTCGGTGTGCTCGCCGATGAGGTTGACGCGCCCGGGGGCGGCCCACACCCCGGCGGGCGGGCGGCCGTGGATGCGGGTGAAGGCGTCCGCGGTGGTGCTCATCGGTCGGTGCTCCCGTTGTGCTCGTGTCCGTGGACGGCCTTGGCGAACTCCCAGGCGTCGCTGACGATGCGGGTGAGGTCGGAGCGGCTGGGCTTCCAGCCGAGCAGGGTCCTGGCGCGCTCGGCGGAGGCCACGAGCACGGCCGGGTCGCCGCCGCGGCGCGGGGCGACGACCTCGGGGACGGGGTGCCCGGTGACGCGGCGGACGGTGTCGATGACCTCGCGGACGGAGAAGCCGCTGCCGTTGCCGAGGTTGCACACGAGGTGCTCGCCGGGGTTGACGCGGTGGGCGGAGGCGTCCGCGTCGGCGGCGGCGGGCGACGGGAGGGCGTGGTCCAGGGCGAGCAGGTGGGCCTCGGCGAGGTCGGCGACGTGGATGTAGTCGCGCACGCAGGTGCCGTCCGGGGTCGGGTAGTCGTCGCCGTACACCGAGATGGCCTCGCGCTTGCCCAGGGCGACCTGGAGGACGAGCGGGATGAGGTGGGTCTCGGGGTCGTGGCGCTCGCCGTAGGGGCCGTGGGCGCCGGCGACGTTGAAGTACCGCAGGGACACCGCGGCCAGGCCGTGGGCGGCGCACCAGCCGCTGATCATGTGGTCGACGGCGAGCTTGGAGGCGCCGTAGGGGTTGGTGGGGCGCGCGGGGGCGGTCTCCGGGATGGGCGCGGTCTCCGGCTCGCCGTAGGTGGCGGCGGTGGAGGAGAAGACCAGGGTGCCCACGCCGGCCTCGCGCATGGCGACGAGCAGGTCGAGGGTGCCGCCGACGTTGTTGCGCCAGTACTTCTCCGGGTTGGTGACGGACTCGCCGACCTGGGAGGAGGCGGCGAAGTGCAGCACGGCGTCGTAGGAGGGGTCCAGGACGCGGGCGGCGTCCTGGAGGGTGCCCTCGACGAACTCCGCGCCCCGCGGCAGGCCCTCGCGGGTCCCGGTGGACAGCACGTCGAGCACGGTGACCCGGTGCCCGGCCTCGATGAGGTGGGCGGCGACGACGCTGCCCACGTAGCCGGCGCCGCCGGTCACCAGGTAGCGGCGTGCGGTTGCGGGGTTCGGGTTCACTTAGCTGGCCACCTCTCGCAGTCGGCGCGCCGCGGCCTCGGGCGGCACGTCGTTGATGAACACGTTCATGCCGGACTCGGACCCGGCGAGGAACTTCAGCTTCCCCGACGCCCTGCGGATCGTGAAGAGTTCCAGGTGGAGGGCGAACTCGGCGCGGGCCTCGGGGCGGGACGGGGCCTGGTGCCAGGCCGCTATGTAGGGCGTGGGGCCCGCGTCGTCGCCGAACAACCGGTCGAAGCGGCGCAGCAGGTCCAGGTACAGGTGGGGGAACTCGGCGCGGGCGGCGTCGTCGAGCCGGGTCAGGTCGGGCACGCGCCGGTTGGGGTAGAGGTGGACCTCGTAGGGCCAGTGGGCGGCGTGCGGCACGAAGCCGGTCCAGTGCTCGCCCTCGACGACGACGCGGCCGCCGTCGGCGCGCTCGGCGGCGAGGGTGTCGTCGAAGAGGTTGCGGCCGGTGCGGGCGCGGTGGGCGGCGGCGGAGGCGAGCATCCGCGCGGTCCGCGGGGTGGTGAAGGGGTAGGCGTAGATCTGGCCGTGGGGGTGGCCGAGGGTGACGCCGATCTCGGCGCCGCGGTTCTCGAAGCAGAAGACCTGCTCCACGCCGGGAAGCTGGGAGAGCTCGGCGGTGCGGTCGGTCCAGGCGTCGAGGACGAGCGCGGCCTGCGCGGGGGTGAGGTCGGCGAACGAGGCGTTGTGGTCGGAGGTGAAGCAGACCACCTCGCAGCGTCCCGCGCCGGGGCGGACGGCGAACGCGTCCCCGCCCCGCGCGATCGCGTCTCCGGGGCCGCCGGCCAGGGACGGGAAGCGGTTCTCGAACACCACGACGTCGTAGTCGGCGGCGGGGATCTCGCTGTGCCGCCCTTCCCGGGAGGGGCACAGGGGGCACTGGTCCGGGGGCGGCAGGTGGGTGCGGCCCTGGCGGTGCGAGGCGATGATCACCCATTCGTCCAGGAGGCGGTCGTGGCGCAGCTCGGACCGGGTGGTGATCGGGTCGAGCGGCCGCGGGTCGGCGGCGTCGCGCACGGCGTCGTCCCGGGAGTCGTAGTAGACCAGCTCGCGGCCGTCGGCGAGCCGGGTCGTCGTCTTCTTCACCCTTGTCCCCTGGAGTCTCAACACAATTCAACACAATGAACCATGAGCCAACAGGCTGGGTCAACACTCGTGCAGGCTCACGCTGGCGAGGCGCACGGGGAGGTGAACAAAAGCGAAAGGGTGCGCCAGTGTGCGCCATGAGGGAAGGGGTTCGCTGGAGCGGGCGGGCGCGGTGGGCGCGAACGAGGGTGCGCGGGGACGGGGGCCGGGCGCACCCGGTGCCCGGACATGCCCCGGGGCGGGGCGGAGGCGGGGCGGGCGCCGGTTAGGCCCGGCCGCCCTCGCCGGAGGCGCGGTCCAGCAGGCCGGTGCGGGCGGCCAGGGCGGCCGCCTCCAGGCGGGAGCCCACGCCCAGCTTCATCAGGACCCGCTGCACATGGGTGCGGGCGGTGCTGGGGGCGATGCCCATGCCCGCCGCGATCAGCCGGGTGTCCTCTCCCTCGGCGACCCGCACCAGCACCTCGACCTCGCGCGGGGTGAGCATCTGGAGCAGCCTGGCGCCCTCGTCGTCCGGCTCGGCCGCCGGGTTGAGCAGTTCCGCGAAGGACTGCTGGAGCAACTGCGGGGCGACGGCGACCTCGCCGGCGCGGGCCTTGACCATGGCCCGCTCCACGCCCTCGATGCGCTCGTCGTGCCGCACATAGCCGGAGGCCCCGGCCGCGAACGCCGCCGCGATGCCGCGCGGGTTGGGCACGGGGCCGAGGACGACGACGGCGACGCCCGGCCGTTCCCTCTTGATCCGCACCACCGAGTCGAAGGCACCGGGCTCGGCCGGTCCGGCCGTGCCGATCAGGCACACCTCCGGGGTGCGGCTGAAGACCAGGTCGGCCGCCGCTCCGCTGGGCGCGGCCGCGGCCAGCACCCGGTGGCCGCGCAGTTTCAGCGCCGATGCCAGCGCCTCGGCGAGCAGGCGGTGGTCGTCCACGACTACGAGCCGGACGCCCATGGCGGTTCCCCTCCCCGTGGACCGACGGCCCTACTGATCCACTGACCTTAGCGGGGCAAGGTACACGCTAGTTCGACACGCCGTCGCATTCAGTGGCGGGAAAACCCCGGTCCGTACGTTCGGGCCGGGGTTTTCTGGCGCAATCCGCACTATGCGGGCGTGCGCGGGGAGCGTTCACTCCTCTCCGTGCCCGCCTCAGTGCCCGTCTCCGTGCCCGCTTCCGTGCCCGCTTCCGCGCCCGCGGGCTCCGCGGCGGCGGCCGCGGCCCGCCCGCCGTCGCCCCGCGCCCGGCGCACCGCCTTGCCCAGCAGCGGCCACAGCAGCACCAGGGCCGCCACCCCGTACAGGGCGACCGCGAGCGGCTCGCTCCACAGCCCGCTGACCTCGCCGTGGCTGAGCTGGAAGGTGCGGCGCAACTGCTCCTCCGCCATGGGCCCGAGGATGACGCCGAGGATCAGCGGCAGCACCGGCAGCCCGAAGCGGCGCATCAGGAAGCCGAGCAGGCCGAGCACCAGCAGCACGATGAGGTCCACCGGCTGGAAGTTCACCGCGAACGCGCCCAGGGAGGCGAAGAACAGGATCCCGGCGTACAGGTAGGGGCGGGGGATCTGGAGCAGCTTGGCCCACACCGGCGCCAGCGGCAGGTTGATCAGCAGCAGCAGGACGTTCCCGATGAACAGGCTGGCGATCAGCGCCCACACCAGGTCGCTCTCCCGCTCGAACAGCAGCGGTCCCGGCTGGATGCCGAACTGGGTGAACGCGGCGAGCAGCACCGCGCCGGTGGCGTTGGCCGGCAGGCCCAGCGACAGCATCGGCACCAGGGACCCCGCGGCGGAGCCCTTGTTGGTGGCCTCAGGGCCGGCGACGCCCTCGATGGCGCCCTTGCCGAACTCGCTGTCCTTCCCGGCGAGCCGCTTCTCGGTGGCGTAGGAGATCACGGTGGGGATCTCGGCGCCGCCCGCGGGCAGCGCGCCCATGGGGAAGCCGATGGCGACGCCGCGCAGCCACGGCTTCCAGGAGCGCCTGAGGTCGTCGCGGCCCATCCACGGGGTGCCCACGGGGATGGGCTTGGGCGGGGTGCGGCGCAGGTGGGCGCCGACCCACAGGGCCTCGCCGACGGCGAACACGGCGACCGCGACGACGACGATGTCGATGCCGTCGGCGAGCTGCGGCACGTCGAAGGTCAGCCGCTGCTGGCCGGAGATGGAGTCGATGCCGACCAGTCCGATGGCCAGGCCCAGCGCCAGCGAGGCGAAGCCGCGGATCCGGGAGCTGCCGATGACCGCGGTGACGGTGGTCAGCGCCACCACCATGATCGCGAAGTAGGCGGGGGCGCCGAGCTGCACGGCGAGGTCCACCACCACGGGCGCGAGGAACGCCAGCAGCGCGGTGCCGATGGTGGAGGCCACGAACGAGCCGATCACGGCGGTGGCCAGGGCCTGTGCGGCCCGGCCGCGCTTGGCCATGAGGTTGCCCTCGATGGCGGTGACCACGGACGCGGACTCGCCGGGGGTGTTGAGCAGGATGGAGGTGATGGCGCCGCCGAACATGCCGCCGTAGTAGATGCCGGCGAACATGATGAACGCGGTGGTGGGCTCCATGCCGTAGGTGACGGGCAGCAGCAGGGCCACGGTCATGGCCGGGCCGATGCCGGGCAGCACGCCGACCGCGGAGCCGATGAGCACGCCGATGAGGGCGTACAGCAGGTTCTCGGGGCCGAGGACCGTGCCGAAGCCCCCGATGAGGTTGCCGAGCTCGTTCATCTCAGAGGATTCCCTTCAGCACGCCGGGGGGCAGGGTGATCCCGAGCCCGTAGTAGAAGGCGTAGAACGAGCCCACGGACAGCGTGGCCGCGATGCACGCGTCCCGCAGGAAGTGCCGGGAGCCGAGCGCGAAGGCGGCGCCCCAGAACAGCAGCGCGCCGGAGATCGCCCAGCCGAGCGGCTCGATGAGCAGGGCGTTGGCGAGGAACACCGCGACGAGCAGGCCGACCGCCTTGTAGTCGGGCTTGGCGTCCGGGTCGACGTCCTCGCCGCCCTCCATCTCGCCGCGTCCGCCGCGCAGCACGTCCACGGCGTGCAGGACGGCGCAGACGACCAGGCCGATGCCGACCGCGGTGGGCACCGCGCGCGGGCCGATGGGCTGGTTCTCCGCGGAGGGCAGCTCGGGCAGGGTGGCGGTGTCCCACAGCACGACGGCGCCGAGGCCCAGCAGCAGCACGGAGACGGCGAGCTCGGCGCGCTCCCTGAGCCAGGCGAGGCGCCCGGCGGGGGGCTCGGGCGGGGCGGGGGCGCCGGGGCCGGCGGGGGCGGTGGCGGGGTCGGGCTGCCCGGGGGCGGCCGTGTCGTTCGCGGTGGCGTCGGTGGTGGCGCCCTTGGCGGTGGTGCCGTTCGTGGTGGCGTCGTTCGTGGTGGTGCCGTTCGTGGTGGTGCCGTTGGGTGTCGTCATCAGGCCAGCCCCAGCTTCCGCAGCGTGTTCTCCACCCGCTTGTTCTGATCGCGCAGGAACGTCCGGAACTCCGGCCCGGTCAGCCAGGCGTCGGTCCAGCCGTTGCGCTCCAGCGCGCCCCGCCACTCCTGCGAGGCGCGCATCCGGCCGAGCGCCTCGGTGAGCCGCTCCCGCCGCCGCTCGGAGATGCCGGGGGCGGCGATCACCCCGCGCCAGTTGACGGCGGCCACGTCGACGCCCCGGTCCTTGAGGGTGGGGGCGTTCAGCCCCTTGATCCCGGTGCGCCCGGTGGTGGCCAGCACCCGGACGTCGCCCGCGGCGATCTGGTCCACCATCTCGCCGATGCCGGTGGCCGCGACGTCCACCTTGGAGCCGAGCAGGGAGGTGAGCAGCTCGCCGCCGCCGTCGTAGCCGATGTAGGAGACCTTGGTGGGGTCGATGCCCAGGCCCTCGGCGACCTGCATGGGCAGCAGGTGGTCGGGGCCGCCCGGGGAGGAGCCGCCGCCGACGGAGAGCCTGCCCGGGTGGGCGCGCCAGGCGTCGGCGAGGTCGTCGAAGGTGCGGAACTTCGAACCCTTGGGCACCACGATGGCGCTGGGGTCCTCGATCAGCCGGCAGAGCGCGGTGGCGTCCTCCAGGGTGGCGGAGGACCGGTTGGTGTATACGGCGCCCACGACGCCCAGGCCCATCATCATGAGCATCTCTTCGCTGCCCCTGGAGTTGACCAGGCGGCTGAGGCCGATGGTGCCGCCGGCGCCGGCGATGTTGAACACCTCCATGCCGCGGGCGGCCTTGGAGTCGGTCATCGCCTTGCCGACGGTGCGGGCGGTGATGTCGTAGCCGCTGCCGGGGCTGTTGCCGACGATCATGCGCAGCCCGGTGAGGGGCCCGTCGGCGCCGGTGTCGCTGTCCCGGGTGACGCCGCACGCGGTGGCCGCGGGAGCGAGCGCCGCGCACGCGGCGGCGCGCAGCAGTGTCCGTCGTTTCATCGCATCCCGTTCCAGGGGAGGTCCCGGCGCGGGGCGCGGGGGACGCCGGCCACCGGGAGTTTTTCGGAGGGGTTAACGCAGTGTTGCCGCAGCTTCTCCGGCGGCTGTGCCGTACGTCACCCTTCGCAAAACAACGGACATTGAGTTATTTGTGGTCACCGTGACCGTGCACGTTCTGGTCGTCGACGACGACTTCATGGTGGCCCGCATCCACAGCGGGTACGTCGAGCGCACCGAGGGGTTCGCGGTCGCCGCGGTGGCCAGGACCGGCGAGGAGGCGGTGCGCGAGGCCGCCCGGCTGCGCCCCGACCTGGTGCTGCTCGACCTGTACCTGCCGGACGCGAACGGCCTCGAGGTGCTGCGCCGGATCCGGGAGGTGTCGCCGCAGACGGACTTCCTGGTGATCAGCGCGGCCCGGGACGCGGCCACCGTGCACCAGGCGCGGCGCGGCGGGATCGTGCACTACCTGGTCAAGCCGTTCGAGTACCACGACCTCGCGGAGCGGCTCGCCCACTACCTGGAGGCGCACCGGGGCCTCGCCGGCACCGAGCGGGCCAGCCAGGACGACATCGACCGGCTGTTCGGCGGGGTGCGGCAGGCCCCGGCCCGGCAGGAGCTGCCCAAGGGGCTGAGCCGGGCGACGGCCGACCTGGTGCGGCGGGTGCTCCGGGGGCGGGCGCCCGAGGACGTCTCGGCGGCGGAGTGCGCGGCCGAGCTGGGGGTGTCCCGGGTGAGCGCCCGCCGCTACCTGGAGCACTTCACCGACACCGGGCAGGCGGTGGTGCGGCTGCGGTACGGCTCGGCGGGGCGGCCGGAGCGGTGGTACACCTGGGCGGGGCGGTAGCGGGGGCGCTCAGGCCCGCACGGACAGCGCGTGGTGGAAGACGTTCCCCGGGTCGAAGCGGGCCTTGGCGCGCCGGAGCCTCGCGTGGCCGTCCCCGAAGTACAGGGCCTGCCAGGGGACGCCGGAGGTGTTGTGGCGGGGGTCGGCGAGGTCGGCGTCCGGGTAGTTGAGGAAGCAGCCGTCGGCGGGCGCGGGGACGCCGCCGGTGCGCGCGTGCATGTCGCGGTAGAAGTCCCTGATCCACGCGAGGTTGCGGGCGTCGTCCGCGGCGCGCTCCCAGCCTGCCGCGTACATCATGAGCAGCGTCGCGCCGCGGTGCGGGACGGCGGTGGCGCCGGGCGCGACGGCGTTGACCCGCCCGCCGTAGGTGTTCAGGCTCAGCATGCCGCCCCCGGCGGGGCCCGCCCCGGACAGCACCCGGTGGGCGGTGGCGACCTGCTCCGGCGACAGCGGCTCGCGGGCGAACGCGGACTTCACCTTCAGCCGGTACACCGGCCCCGGCTCCCCCGGCGACCCGGCCAGCGCCGCGGCCAGCCAGGGCCGGTGCCGCCTGACCACCCCGGGGCGGGCCGCGGAGCCCGCGGCGAGCGCCGCCAGGTGGCCGTCGAGCAGCCGGTCGGCCTCGGCGGGCGGCGCGGCGACCTGGCCCTGGAGGACGATCGTGCCCGAGGCGCGGCCCATGAGGATGAACTCGCCGTAGAACGGGGCGGCCGGGGTGCCGACCGCGCTGTTGCGCGCCACCCAGTCGCCGTAGGCGCGCACCAGGCCGGTGAACGCCTCCCGGTCCAGGTCGGCCCAGCGCCAGGTGGCGCTGTAGGTGAGCGCGGAGGCGGGCGGGGCGGGCAGCAGCGCGGACGGGTCGCCCTCGGCGCCGGGGGTGCGGAACCAGTAGCGGGTGACGACGCCGAAGGTGCCGCCTCCGCCGCCGGTGTGCGCCCACCACAGCTCCCGGTGCGGGTCGGACGGCTCCCGGGTGGCCACCACGGCGCGGACGCGGCCCGCCCGGTCCACGACCACCACCTCCACGGCGTACAGGTGGTCCACGGCCAGGCCGTGCACACGGCACAGCGGGCCGTACGCGCCGCCCGGCACGTGCCCGCCCGCGCCGACGCCGGGGCAGGACCCGGCGGGGACGGTCACGCCCCAGTTGACGTACAGCCGCCGGTAGACGTCGCCGAGCGTGGCCCCGGCGCCGACCTCGAACGCGCGCATCCGCGGGTCCCAGCCGACCCGGTCGAGCTGCGAGGTGTCGATGACCATCCGCACCCGCGGGTCGTCCACGAAGCCCTCGAAGCAGTGGCCGCCGCTGCGCACCGCGACCCGCTGCCCCGCGCGCACCGCGTCCCGCACCGCGCGCACCGTCTCCGCGGTGCCGGCCACCACCCTGACCTCGTCGGGGCTGCCCTGGAAGCGGCGGTTGTAGTGCCGGTCGACCAGGGACGCGTACCGGGGGTCGCCCGGCGTGACGACTCCCCCCGCCGCCCCGCCGGCCCCGGCCGCCCCCGGCTCGGCTGCCGCCCCCGGCTCGGCTGCCGCGCCCGGCGCCCGGGCGGCGAGCCCGGCCCCCGCCGCCGTGAGCGCGGCCCCGCGCAGGACGTTCCTCCTGGTCTGCCCGGCCATGTTCGGCCCCTCCCTGCCTGCGCCGCCCCCGCGGGCGGCCCGTGCTCCGACGCTAGGGGCGCCGCGGGCCGGGCGGGATGGGCCCAGGCGGTGGACGGCCGGTGGTGCTGGGTACACCCCGGTCGCTCAGGGGCGGGACCAGGCCGGGTCGCGGCCGGTGAAGGCGACGACGCGGTCGAGCGGGGGCGCGTCCGCGGGGACCTCGACGGGCGGCCCGAAGGGGCCCTCCCCCGAGGACGTGCCCGCCGTCTCGGTCAGCAGCGGCAGCAGCTCGTCCAGCTCGCCCGGGTCCGGCGCGTAGGGCTGCCCGGTGGCGCGGGCCAGGTCCCAGCCGTGGACGACCAGCTCGTTGAGGGCGAACCTGCCGATCATGGGCGCGGGCGCGGTGACCCCGCCCACCTCGGTGACGCCCTCCCACGCGCCGGGCTCCCGCCAGGCGGCGGCCAGCTCCGCCAGCCGCTCGGGCAGCGCGGTGCGCCAGTCGCCGGCCTCGGGGACCCGCTCCGTGGCCCGCTTCCCGGCGCCGTCCCGGAAGGCGACGGCCAGGCCGAGCAGGTGGTCGATCAGGTCCCGCACGGTGTACTCGGAGCAGGGGGTGGGGTCGGCCAGCCGGTCGTCGCCGACGCCGTCGAGCAGGGCGGCCACCCGCCGCGCGGCGGGGGCGAGGTCCACGGGCGCGGGGGCCACGGGCGCGGGGCCGCTCACGCGGCGGTGCCCTGGTGGGCGGCGCGCAGGGCCGCGAGGTCCAGCTTCTGCATGCCGTACATCGCCCGCGCGGTCCGGGCGGCCTTCTCCGGGTCCGGGTCGCCGATCATGTCGAGCAGCTCGGCGGGGAAGACCTGCCAGGACACCCCGTACCGGTCCTTCAGCCAGCCGCACTGGCTCTCCTCGCCGCCGTCGGTGAGGACGGACCAGTAGTGGTCGACCTCGGCCTGGTCCGCGCAGGGGATCTGGAAGGAGATCGCCTCGCTGAAGGTGAACTGGGGCCCGCCGTTGAGGGCGACGAACTTCTGGCCGTTGGCCTCGAACTCCACGAAGACCACCGACCCGGCGGGGCCCATGCCCTCCTCGGCGGAGCGGACCACCCGGCCGAGCCGGGAGTCCTTGAAGACCGACACGTAGTACTGGGCCGCTTCCTCGGCCCGGCCGTCGAACCACAGACACGTGGTGAATCCGCTGCTGGCCATCGGTACCTCCTGGGTGTGTGTTCCTGCACCCGTACCGACCGCGGCCGCCGCGGAAACTCATCGGTGCCGCGGACTCATCCTTCGGCGAGTTCCAGCCAGGCCGTCTCCAGCTCGTCCCGCTTGTCCTTCAGCTCGCGCAGCTCCGCGTCCAGCTCGGCGACCTTCGCGAAGTCGGTGGCGTGCTCGGCCATGGCGGCGTGCAGCTCGTCCTCGCGGGCGGAGAGCTTCTCGAGCTGCCGCTCGATGCGGGCGAGCTCCTTCTGCGCGGCGCGGGTGTCGCCGCCGCTCTTCCTGGGGGCGGGCGGCGCCGCGGCCTCCCGGGCGGCGCGGCGGCGCTCCAGGTACTCGTCGATGCCGCGCGGCAGCATCCGCATCGTGCCGTCGCCCAGCAGCGCGTAGGTCCGGTCGGTGGTGCGCTCCAGGAAGTACCGGTCGTGGCTGATGACCATCAGCGAGCCCGGCCAGCCGTCGAGGAGGTCCTCCAGTTGGGTGAGGGTCTCGATGTCCAGGTCGTTGGTGGGCTCGTCCATCAGCAGCACGTTGGGCTCGTCCATCAGCAGCCGCAGCAACTGGAGGCGCCGGCGCTCGCCGCCGGACAGGTCGCCGACGGGCGTCCACTGGCGCTCCTTGACGAACCCGAAGCGCTCGCAGAGCTGCCCCGCGGTCATCTCCCGGCCCTTGCCGAGGTCGACGCGCTGGCGGACCCGCTCCACGGCCTCCAGCACCCGCCACTGCGGGTCGAGCTCGGCGACCTCCTGCGAGAGGTGGGCGAGCCGCACGGTCCTGCCGACCACGACCCGGCCCTTGGCGGGCTGCGCCTCGCCCTGGGTGGCGGCGGCGTCGGCGAGGACACGGAGCAGGGACGTCTTGCCCGCGCCGTTGACGCCGACCAGGCCGATCCGGTCGCCGGGCCCGAGCTGCCAGGTCAGGTGCTGGAGCAGGGTCCGCTCCCCGGCGGTGACGGTGACGTCCTCCAGGTCGAAGACGGTCTTGCCGAGGCGGGCGCCCGCGAACTTCATCAGCTCCACGCTGTCGCGGGGCGGCGGCACGTCGGCGATCAGCTCGTTGGCGGCCTCGATCCGGAAGCGCGGCTTGGAGGTGCGGGCCGGGGCGCCGCGGCGCAGCCACGCCAGCTCCTTGCGGACCAGGTTCTGCCGCTTGGCCTCCTCGGTGGCCGCGATGCGGGTGCGCTCGGCGCGGGCGAAGACGTAGTCGGAGTAGCCGCCGTCGTACTCGTGGACGGACGCGGACTGCACGTCCCACATGCGGGTGCAGACCTGGTCGAGGAACCACCGGTCGTGGGTGACGACGACGAGGGCGCAGCGGCGGGCGCGCAGGTGGTCCGCGAGCCAGGCGATGCCCTCCACGTCGAGGTGGTTGGTCGGCTCGTCCAGGACGAGCAGGTCCTGCTCGGCGATCAGCAGCTTGGCGAGCGCGATGCGGCGGCGCTCGCCGCCGGACAGCGGGCCGATCACGGTGTCCATGCCCTGCGCGAAGCCGGGCAGGTCCAGGCCGCCGAACAGGCCGGTGAGCACGTCCCTGACCTTGGCGTCGCCGGCCCACTGGTGGTCGGGACGGTCCCCGACGACCTCCTGGCGGACGGTGGCGGACGGGTCGAGGGCGTCGCCCTGCGCCAGCATCCCCAGGCGCAGTCCGCCCGCGTGGGTGACGCGGCCGGAGTCGGGCTCCTCGGCCCGCGCCATGATCCGGATCAGGGTGGTCTTGCCGTCGCCGTTGCGGCCGACCACGCCGATGCGGTCGCCTTCGGAGACGCCGAGGGAGATGCCGTCGAGCAGGGTGCGGGTGCCGTAGACCTTGCGCACTGCCTCCAGGTTCACAAGGTTGACAGCCACTTCTTCTCTTCTCTTGCGTCCTGCGTGCTTGCGTGCCGGTGGTGCTCTCGGGTCGCCCGCCCCGGGGTGCCGCGCCGCGGGCGGCGGGGACGACCGCGTCCCCAGACTAGTGCGGCCCGGCCGCCGCGCCCCAACCGGAACGGGGCGGCGGCGCGCTACCGCGGCGGCGCGGCCGGGGGCGCGGGAGGCTCCGGGGGCGCGGCGGGCGCCGGAGGGGCGGGGGGAGCGGGCGGCGGGGTCGGCGTGGACGGCGGGGTCGGTGGGACCGGCGTGGACGGCGGGACCGGTGGGGCCTGGTACGGGGGCGGGGTCGGGCAGACGGTCGGCGGGAGCGGGTAGCCGCCCGCCGGGACGGCCATGCGGGTGTCCTGCATGGCGCTGACCCTCCGGACGACGAGCCCGGCGAGCACGGCGGCGGCGATGGCGCAGGCGTGGGCGAGGGAGACGAGGACCAGGCCGGTCTCGGCCTCGTCCAGGTCCCGGCCGGAGCCGGCGAGGACCACCATGGCGAAGAAGTACAGGACCAGCCAGGCCAGCCCGGTGGCCCACCACGCGGTGACCAGGCCCGCGGCCGGGCGCTGGTACAGGGGCTGGCCGTAGGGCTGGACGGCGGCGTGCCGCGGGGCCGGGTCGCTGGCGACGCAGACGTCGTCGATGATCATCTTGGGGAACCAGAGGTTGACCACCGGCACGAACCAGCCACCGACCGCCCAGCCGGGGGAGAACCGGTGCTGCCCCGGCAGCCACACCTCGGCGTTGGTGCGGACCCGGTGGAACCAGACCAGGAACACCGGGATGGTCGCCAGGCCCGTGATGCCGCTCAGCATCGCCATCGTCTCGTAGAAGCCGTCGGTGGCCTCGTCGATCGGGTCGTCGGGCGAGAACAGGGTGGTCGGCTCGTCCAGGTCGCTGTACGCCTGGATGTCGGCGATCAGGTGCAGTGCGTACAGGCCCGCGAGCACCCACAGCATGGCCGCCGCCGCGACACCGAGCCCCGCGACCGGGGTGAGCCGGTACCCGATGCCGGGGGCGTGGACGGGCGGGGGCGGCGGGGCGCCGTCGCAGCGCGGGCAGCGCCCGTCGGCGCCGACATCAGCGGCTTGGCAGCGTTGACACAGCACGGCGCGGTCCCCCCAGGTCCTCGATGGCCGCCCCAGGGTAGTGGACGGCGCGCACGGGCGGCAGGCAGGCGCTCGCCGGGGCGGGGCGCGCCACCGCGCGCCCCGGGGGCGGGGCGCGGGGTGCGGTGCGGGGGCCGTCCCGCGGCCTTCGCCCCCGCGGTCGTTCGCCGCGCCGTTCCCGCGCCCCGGTCCTGCCGCCGCGGTCCTGCCTGCGCGTCCGCTCTTGGCCGCGCCGCCGCCCGTCTCCCCCGCCGCCCCGCTCCTCCCCTCGCCGCGTTTGCCCCCCGTCGGCCCTTTCGCCCTTCCCTTCCCTCTCCCACGGAGATATAGTTTCTCAGTAAGATATTGAGAAATGGAGTACACAATGAGCGTCCGCCGTCTCAACCACGCCGTGCTCTACGTCCGGGACGTGGAGAGGTCGGTCGACTTCTACCGCGCCGCCCTCGGCTTCGAGGTCACCGCCTCCCTCCCGGGCCGGGCCGCCTTCATGCGCGCCCCCGGCAGCGACAACGACCACGACCTCGGCCTGTTCGCGGTGGGCGACCGGGCCGCCTCCCCCGCGCCCGGCACCACCGGCCTGTACCACCTGGCGTGGGAGGTCGGCACCCTCGGCGAGCTGACCGCCGCCGGGCGGGTGCTGCGCGAGCGCGGCGCCCTGATCGGCGCCAGCGACCACGTCGTGTCGAAGTCCTTCTACGCCCGGGACCCGGACGGGATCGAGTTCGAGGTGATGTGGCGGGTCCCCCGCGAGGACTGGCCCGCGGACGGCGCCGCGGCGGTGCTCCCGCTCGACCTGGAGGCCGCCGTGGAGCGCTGGGGCGCGGACCGCGCCACCGGCGCCGCCGCGGGCTCGGCCACCTGAGTGGGACCGCGCCCGGGCTCCCCGCGGCCGGGGGGCCCGGCTACACCCAGGAGTCCAGCCACATGCGGTCCCGCCACTCGTCCATCGGGATGGCGGTGCCCGTGTACAGCGGGTGGAAGTAGATGAAGTTCCACACGATCAGCAGCACCAGCACACCCGCCGCCACCGCCCCCCACATCCGGCGCCGCTCGCTCGCCCCCCGCGGGCCGATCAGCCCGCCGATCATCATGGCCACCGCGAGGCACAGGTAGGGCACGAACACCACCGCGTAGAACAGGAAGATCGTGCGGTTCTGGTACATGAACCACGGCAGGTACCCGGCCGCCACCCCGCACAGGACCGCCCCGGCCCGCCAGTCCCGGCGCAGCGCCCAGCGGAACAGCAGGTAGCCGAGGGCCAGGATCGCCGTCCACCACAGCAGCGGCGTCCCGATGCCCAGCACCTCCCTGGCGCAGTGCTGGGCCTCGCAGCCGTCGAAGCCGCGCCGCGGGTCGTCGTAGAAGTAGGACACCGGCCGCCCCAGGACCAGCCAGCTCCACGGGTTGGACTCGTAGGAGTGCGGTGACTCCAGGCCGCGGTGGAAGTCGTACATCTCCGCGTGGTAGTGCCACAGGCTGCGCAGCGGGTCCAGGAAGTCCGGCAGCGGGCTCGGGCGGTCGTCCGCCCAGTGCCGGAAGTAGCCCCGGTCGGTGACCAGCCACCCGGTCCACGACACCAGGTACACCGCGACCGCGACCGGCACCAGGGACACGAACGCGAGCGGCGCGTCGCGCAGCAGCGCCGAGGAGTACGCGTGCCGCGCCCCCGCCACCCGCCGGGACGCCGCGTCCCACAGCACCGTGAGGACGCCGAACGCCGCCAGGAAGACGAACCCGTTCCACTTGGTGGCCCCGGCGAGCCCCAGGCACACCCCAGCCGCGATCCGCCACGGCCGCGCCCCGAGGAACAGCCGCCCGGCCACGGCGTCGTCCGCGGCACCGTCCGGCAGGGCCGCGGCGAGCCTCGCCCTGGCCCGGTCCCGGTCCACCAGCAGGCAGCCGAACGCCGCGAGCACCCAGAACATCACCACCAGGTCGAGCAGCGCGGTGCGGCTCATCACGAAGTGCAGGCCGTCCACGGCCAGCAGGAAGCCCGCCAGGCAGCCCAGCGCGGTGGAGCGGAACAGGCGCCGCCCGACGCGGCACAGCATCAGCACCGACAGGGTGCCGAGCAGCGCCATCATCACCCGCCAGCCGAACGGGTTCAGGCCCCAGAAGTGCTCGCCGATCGCGATGGTCCACTTGCCCACGGGCGGGTGGACGATGTACGACGCGGCGGGGTCGAGGGGGATCTCCTGCGGGGTGCCGAGGATGTCGGCGTTGGCCTGCTTGCCGTCGGGCCAGGTGCCCTCGTAGCCCAGGTGGAGCAGCGACCAGGCGTCCTTGGCGTAGTACGTCTCGTCGAATATCACCGCCCGGGGCTGCCCGAGCTTGTGGAAGCGCAGCACCCCCGCGAACGCCGCGACCAGCAGCGGGCCCAGCCAGCCGAGCAGCCGCGCCAGCCGGTCGGCGGTGGCCGGTGACGCGCCGAGCCGCGCCCGCAGCGGCCACCCGAGACCGGGCATCGGGGGGACGAGCCGCTCGCGCACCGGGGTCGGCCGCGGCGCCGCGTACCCGAACCACTCCAGCCGCCGCTGCCACAGGGTGGGCCGCCGCGGCACCGCCCCCTCGCCGTCCTCGGCGGTGGCCGGTCCGTGTGTCGCGGTGTCACTGCTCACCGGCCCATCGTAGGTCCCACCCGTCGCCCCGCCGCCCCCTGCGAGGATGGCCCGATGACTGGTGTGCTGGTGCTCGCGGGAACCCCGATCGGTGATGTGGCGGACGCGCCGCCCCGGCTGGCGCAGGAGCTGGCGGGGGCCGACGTGGTGGCCGCCGAGGACACGCGCAGGCTGCGGCGGCTCACCTCGGCGCTGGGGGTGGTGCCGCGTGGGCGGGTGGTGTCGTACTTCGAGGGCAACGAGGCCGCGCGCACCCCGGACCTGGTGGCGGAGCTGACCGGCGGCGCGCGGGTGCTGCTGGTCACGGACGCGGGGATGCCGTCGGTTTCCGACCCGGGCTACCGGCTGGTGGCCGCGGCCGTGGCGGCGGGCGTGCGGGTGACCGCGGTGCCCGGCCCGTCGGCGGTGCTGACCGCGCTGGCCCTGTCGGGGCTGCCGGTGGACCGCTTCTGCTTCGAGGGCTTCCTGCCCCGGAAGGCGGGCGAGCGGGCGTCCCGGCTGGCGCAGTCCGCGGACGAGCCGCGCACCCTGGTGTTCTTCGAGGCGCCGCACCGGCTGGCCGAGACCCTGGCGGCGATGGCGGAGGCGTTCGGGGCCGACCGGCAGGCCGCGGTGTGCCGGGAGCTGACCAAGACCTACGAGGAGGTCAGGCGCGGCCCGCTGGAGGAGCTCGCGGCGTGGGCGCGCGAGGGCGTGCGCGGGGAGATCACGGTGGTGGTGGCGGGCGCCCCGCCGCGCGCGCCGCGGGAGCTGTCCCCCGCGGAGCTGGCCCGCGCGGTGGCGGAGCGGGAGGAGGCGGGCGAGCGCCGCAAGGAGGCCATCGCCGCGGTGGCCGCGGCCACGGGGCGGCCCAAGCGGGAGGTGTTCGACGCCGTGGTCGCCGCCAAGCACGCGGCGGGCGGCGCCGGGGGCTGAGCGCCGCGCGGGAGCCGGGCCGCGGTGAGGTGGGTAAAGCAACGTCGGCGGACGGTCGACCCCGTGCCACAGGACGCCCAAATCTGCCCCAAGTAAGCCAAGAGATGGGCCAAGCCGCCGAAGGACGGGGCCCCGCGGGCGTTGGCTGGTGATGGAAAGTCCCGCAACGGACAAGCCGTCCGTGGGGCATGGGGAGCAGTCATGAGCGACACGGCGCGCACACCGGCCACCGGCATCGAGACCGTCCACGAGGCGTACTCCTTCGCCTGCATGCGCTGCGGGCACGCCTGGGAGCAGGCGTACGAGATAGAGCACCACGTCGACGCGGAGGGCAGGACGGTGGTGGCCTACCGCGCCGACGGCCGCGCCGTGCCCTCGCCGCTGACCCGCCCGTCCTGCGACAACTGCGACGGGCACCTGGTGCGGATCATGCGGGCGGGGCTGGTGTCGGCGGTGTCGTCCGGCAGCGGCGGGGCGCGCCGCGGCCGCGGGCGGGCCACCGAGGAGCCCGCGTCCCCGGACGGGGCCGCCGGGCAGCGGAGCGCGGACGGGAAGCGGCCCCGCCACCACTGGAGCCTGGCGGGCGTCCTGCGGCACCTGCACCCGGCGGCGCACCGCGGGTCGGGTCCCGCCGCCTGACCGGCGCGGGAGCCGCCACCCCGCGGGTCAACGGTTTGGGGCACACCCCGGCGTGGCCGATAGGATTTCCCACCATGGCGGCCACTGGATCTGACAAGCACGCGGAGCGCACCCCCGGCGGTGGCGCGAACGCCGGGCGGGCGTTCTACGTCTCGACGCCGATCTACTACGTGAACGACGCCCCGCATCTCGGCCACGCCTACACGACCGTCGCGGGCGACGTGCTCACCCGCTGGCACCGCCAGCGCGGCGAGCGGGTGTGGTACCTCACCGGGACGGACGAGCACGGTCAGAAGATCATGCGCACCGCCGACGCGAACGGGGTCTCCCCGCAGGAGTGGTGCGACAGGCTCGTCGAGGAGGCGTGGAAGCCCCTCTGGGAGCACCTGGAGATCGCCAACGACGACTTCATCCGCACCACGCAGAAGCGGCACACCGAGCGGGTGCAGGAGTTCGTGCAGGACCTGTACGACAAGGGCGAGATCTACAAGGGCGGCTACGAGGGCCCGTACTGCGTCGGCTGCGAGGAGTTCAAGGCGCCGGGCGAGCTTCTGGACGGCGAGGGCGGCGCGAAGCTGTGCCCTGTCCACAAGAAGCCGGTGGAGATGCTGAAGGAGGAGAACTACTTCTTCAAGCTCTCCGCCTACGGCCCGAAGCTGCTGGAGTACTACGAGGCGCACCCGGAGTTCGTGCAGCCCGCCTCGGCGCGCAACGAGGTCGTGCAGTTCGTGAAGCAGGGCCTCCAGGACCTGTCGATCTCCCGGTCCGCGTTCGACTGGGGCATCCCGATCCCGTGGGACCCCAAGCACGTGATCTACGTGTGGGTGGACGCCCTGCTGAACTACGCCACCGCCGTGGGCTACGGCGCCGACCAGGCCAGGTTCGAGTCCACCTTCCCGGCCGACGTGCACCTGGTGGGCAAGGACATCCTGCGGTTCCACGCCGTGATCTGGCCCGCGATGCTGATGGCGAACGGGCTGCCGCTGCCGGGCCGGGTGTTCGCGCACGGCTGGCTGATGGTCGGCGGCGAGAAGATGAGCAAGTCCAACCTGACCGGCATCTCGCCGCAGCAGCTCACCTCGCACTTCGGCGTGGACGCCTTCCGGTGGTACTTCCTGCGCGCCATCGCCTTCGGGCAGGACGGCGCGTTCTCCTGGGAGGACTTCACCGCCCGGTACACCTCGGAGCTGGCCAACGACTTCGGGAACCTGGCGTCCCGGGTGGCGGCCATGGTCGGCAAGTACTTCGGCGGGGAGCTGCCGCGGGCCACGGCCGTGGGCGACGCCGAGCGGGCGCTCGCCGGGGCGCTGGCGGAGACGGTGCGGGTCGCGGACGAGCGGATCGGGGAGCACCTGGACTTCTCCGGTGGCATCGGCGCGGTCTTCGACTACGTCAAGCAGGTCAACGGCTACCTGACCGAGCAGGCGCCGTGGAAGGTCGCCAAGGACGAATCGCCCGAGGCGCGAGCCCGGCTGGCGACGATCCTGTACACCGCGGCGGAGTCGCTGCGCGCCCTCGCCGTGCTGCTCAACCCGGTGATGCCGGCCACCTGCGAGAAGCTGTGGGCGTCGCTGGGCGCCGAGCCGCACCTGGGGGCGCTGGCGGACCAGCCGCTGCGCGAGGCGGGCGACTGGGGGCGGCTGCCGGCGGGCGCGCGGGTCACCAAGGGCGAGGTGCTCTTCCCCCGGCTGGAGGAGCCGAAGCAGGCGTGAGCAGGGACGACAAGGCGGCCGCGCCGCCGCTCCCGGAGCCGCTGCGGGTGCCGGTGGCGGACTCGCACACCCACCTGGACATGCAGGACGGCTCGCCCGCCGAGGGGCTCGCCAAGGCGGCGTCGGTCGGCGTCACCACCGTCGTCCAGGTGGGCTGCGACGTGCCCGGCTCCCGCTGGGCCGCCGACCTGGCCGCCGAGCACGAGCGGGTGTGGGCCACCGTGGCGCTGCACCCGAACGAGGCGCCGCGCCTGGTGCTGGGCGACCCCGACACCTGGAGCGGGCAGCGCAGGCCGCCGGGCGGGCGGCGGGCGCTGGAGGAGGCCCTGGCCGAGATCGACGCCCTGGCCGCGCTGCCGCAGGTGCGCGGGGTCGGGGAGACCGGCCTTGACTACTTCCGCACCGGCCCCGAGGGCACGGCGATCCAGCAGGAGTCGTTCCGCCGCCATGTCGACATGGCCAAGCGGCACGGCAAGGCCCTGGTCATCCACGACCGGGAGGCGCACGACGACGTGCTGCGGGTCCTCGCCGAGGAGGGCGCGCCGGAGCGGGTGGTGTTCCACTGCTACTCCGGCGACGCGGCCATGGCCAAGGTGTGCGCCGAGCACGGCTACTACATGTCGTTCGCGGGGAACGTCACCTTCAAGTCGGCCCAGCCGCTGCGGGACGCCCTGGCGGTGGCCCCGCTTGAGCTGCTGCTGGTGGAGACCGACGCCCCGTTCCTCACGCCCGCGCCGTTCCGGGGCCGCCCGAACGCGCCGTACCTGATCCCGGTCACCGTGCGCGCGATGGCCGCGGTGAAGGGCGTGGACGAGGACGAGCTCGCCACCGCCCTCGCCGCGAATACCGCACGGGCGTTCGACTACTGACCCGACCGCGCAGGCACGCCATGTCCGGCTTGGGCCGGTAGCTCCCGCTCCGCTACAGTCCGTTGCCCGCGGGCCCCGCGATGCCCGGGGCCGCCGACGGACGAGGGGCGGCGCCCATGACATTCGCGCACGGCAGCCATCGGGCGGCGCGCGGCCGCACCGCGCGCCACCGCCCGGCGGGTTCCGCGCCGGTGCGCCGGCTCCTGCCCCGGGTGCTGGTGATCACGGCGCTGGTGGGCGGGGTCACCGGGTACGTGCAGCACGACAAGGAGGTCCACCTGGAGGTGGACGGCACCCGGCGCACCGTGCACACCTTCGCCGGCGACGTCGGCGAGCTGCTGGAGCGGCGGCGGGTGCGCGTCACCGGCCGCGACGCTGTCACCCCCGCCCCGGGCACCCCGCTGGCCGACGGCGACACCGTCACCGTCGCCCCGGCCCGCCAGCTGACGGTGACCGTGGACGGCCGCCGCCACCGGGTGCGCACCACCGCCCTCACGGTGGAGGACGCCCTGGCCGGGGCCGGGATCGCGCTGCGCGAGCGGGACGCCACCTCCGTGCCGCGGCTGAGCTTCCCCCGCGACGGCCTGGCGGTCGAGGTGACCCGGATCCGCGGCGCGGCCCTCACCCGGGACGAGCCCGTCCCCTTCCCCGTGGTGCGCCGCCGCGACCCGGGCCTGTTCCGGGGCGCCGAGACCGTCGTGGTGCGCGGCGAGGAGGGGCTGCGGCGCGTCACCTACGCCTCCCGCACCCCGGGCGGGCGCCCGGTGCGGGTGGCGGAGCAGGTGCTGCGCGCGCCGGTCACCCAGGTCGTCGCGGTCGGCACCCGCCCCCTGCCGGCCTCGGTCGCGGACACCGCGGGCCTGAACTGGTCCGCGCTGGCCGCGTGCGAGACCGGCGGCAGGGCCGACCTGGTGGACCCGTCGGGCACCTACGGCGGCCTCTACCAGTTGACCGCCCGCACCTGGCGGGAGCTCGGCGGCACCGGCCGCCCCGAGCGGGCCTCCCGCGGCGAGCAGACCTGGCGGGCCCGCCACCTGTACGTACGGCAGGGGGCGAGTCCGTGGCCGGTGTGCGGCCGTAGGCTCTTCACGTGAGCACCAGCACCCCGCCGCCCGACCAGGGCTCCCTCCTCACCCCCGCCGACGTCCGCGAACTCGCCGCCGCGCTGGGGGTGCGGCCCACCAAGCAGCTCGGCCAGAACTTCGTCATCGACGCCAACACGGTGCGCCGCATCGTGCGCACCGCCGGGGTCCGGCCCGACGACGTGGTGGTGGAGGTCGGCCCGGGGCTGGGCTCGCTCACCCTGGCGCTGCTGGAGGCCGCCGACCGGGTGGTGGCCGTGGAGATCGACCCGGCGCTGGCCCGGGCGCTGCCCACCACCGTCGCGGCCCGCCTGCCGGGCCGCGCCGACCGCTTCACCCTGGTCCACCAGGACGCGCTGCGGGTCGCGGAGCTGCCGGGCCCGCCGCCCACCGCGATGGTGGCGAACCTGCCGTACAACGTGGCCGTGCCGGTGCTGCTGCACATGCTCCAGACGTTCCCCGGCATCGAGCGCACCCTGGTGATGGTGCAGGCCGAGGTCGCCGACCGGCTGGCGGCCGCGCCGGGCAGCAAGGTCTACGGGGTGCCGTCGGTGAAGGCGGCCTGGTACGCGGAGGTCCGCCGCGCCGGGGCGATCGGCCGCACGGTGTTCTGGCCCGCCCCGAACGTGGACTCCGGCCTGGTCTCCCTGGTCCGCCGCACCCCGCCGCGGACCGGCGCCACCCGCGAGGAGGTCTTCGCCGTGGTGGACGCCGCGTTCGCCCAGCGCCGCAAGACGCTGCGCGCCGCCCTGGCCAACTGGGCGGGATCGGCCGCGGCCGCCGAGTCCGCGCTGGTCGCCGCGGGCATCCCGCCGCAGGCCAGGGGCGAGTCCCTGACCGTGGCGGAGTTCGCCCGCCTGGCCGAGCACCGCCCCCGCTGACGCATCCCGGCTGACGTGTCAGCGCCGACGTATCCGCACGCAACCGTTGGGAGCCCCACCCGTGCCGTCGTCCCTCACTGTCCGCGTCCCCGCGAAGGTCAACGTGCAACTGGCCGTCGGCGGGCCCCGCCCGGACGGCTACCACGACCTGGCCACGGTCTTCCTGGCCGTCGCGCTGTACGACGAGGTGACGGTCACCGAGGCGGACTCCCTGCGGGTGACGGCCTCCGGCCCCTACGCGCACCGGGTGCCGGTGGACGACACCAACCTGGCGGCGCGGGCCGCCCGCCTGCTCGCCGCCCGGCACGGCCGGGAGGCGGCGGTGCACCTGCACATCGCCAAGGACATCCCGGTGGCGGGCGGCATGGCCGGCGGAAGCGCGGACGGCGCGGCGGCGCTGGTCGCCTGCGACGCGCTGTGGGGGCTGCGCACCCCGCCGGAGGAGCTGCACGCCATGGCCGCCGAGCTGGGCAGCGACGTGCCCTTCGCCCTGCTCGGCGGGGTGGCGCTGGGCCGGGGCCGGGGCGAGCACCTGGAACCCGTGCCGGCCGGCGGGGTGTTCCACTGGGTGTTCGCCGTCGCCGAGGGCGGCCTGTCCACGCCCGCGGTGTTCCGCGAGTACGACCGGCTGCGCGCCGACCCGCCCGCGCCCGCCCCCTCCGCCGCCCTGCTCCGGGCGCTGCGCGCCGGCGACCCCACCGCGCTCGGCCCGCTGCTGGGCACCTCCAACGACCTCCAGGCCGCCGCCCTGTCGCTGCGCCCCGAGCTGGCCGCGACCCTGCGCGCCGGCACGGAGGCGGGCGCCCTTGGCGCCCTGGTCTCCGGCTCGGGACCCACCTGCGCGTTCCTGGCCAAGAACCCGGAGTCCGCCAACGACGTCGCGGAGGCCCTGCTGACGTCGGGCACCTGCCGGGCGGTGCGGGTCGCCCACGGGCCGGTGCCGGGGGCGGGGGTCGTGGGCTAGCCAGGGCCTGCCCGGTCGCGGGAGGGGGCGGCGGAGCTCAGCGCCCGTGGATCGTGGAGAGGAAACTCCGGGTGAACCCGGCCCCGAGGTAGAGGCGTTCGGCGGCCGAGCCCACCTCCACCTGGAGGCCCAGCACGGTCTCGCCCCGCCGGTGGGCGTCGTGGCGGATCCTCTCCAGCAGCAGGCCGGCGAAGCCCCGGCGGCGGTGCCTCGGGGACGTGGCGACGGCGTAGATCCCGGTGACCCCGCCGGCGGCGACCGTGAGGCCGACGGCGGCGGGTTCGCCCCCGCGGCGCAGCAGATAGAAGGTCTGCGCCGGATCCGCGTGGTTCCGCAGGGCCGTCTCGCGGAACAGGGCGCGCCACCACCCGGCGTCCCGGTCGTCCGGCGAAAGGAAGCCCGCGGCCTGCGTCTCGGCGAACGCCACGGCGTCCTCGTCCGAGGCGACCACCGCGACATCGACGCCCTCGGGAAGTCCGGGCCGGCCCGGTGTGACGGGTGCCTCCATGTACGAAAGCCGTCCGGCCGGGGTGAAGCCGAGGTCCCGGAGCCGTCCGGGCCACGACGGGTCGTTCCAGGGGAACGCCCGCACGCACCGGACCGACTCGGGGACCTCGGCGGAGGCGGCCAGCGGCGTCCAGCAGGACAGGAAGTCGGCTGTGCCGACCAGTTCGATCGAGGTGGCCGTCCTGCGGAGCGAGCCTCGGTGCGCGGCCATGAACGCGAAGTGGTTCTCCGCGAGCGCCGGCAGCACGGTGTGGTCGGCTGTGGGCATGCGGCCACCCTAGGGGGTCCGGGGGGCGTCAGGCGGCGCCCGCGTCGACCAGCGCCTCCCCCACCCTGGTCCGCGCGTACAGCACCTCGCGGCCCGTGCGGTGCGCCGACACCAGGCCCGCCGCCTTCAGGGCCGTCAGGTGCTGGGAGACGCCGCCCGCGGTGAGGCCGGTGCGGCGGGCGAGGGCCGTGGTGGAGGCGGGCGCGGACAGCTCGGCGAGCAGCAGGGCGCGGCTGCGGCCCAGCACCCGGGCCAGGGCCTGCGGCACCGGCCGGGCGGGGGGCTCCCACAGGGTGCCCACGCCGCGCGGCGGGTAGCGCAGCGTGGGCTGGCGCTCGTCGGTGCCGACGGTGGAGAAGATCCGCGGCCACACGAACGCGGACGGCACCAGCAGCAGGCCCCGGCCGTCGAGCCGGTGCGCGCCGCGCACGCAGCGGTGGGTGAGCTGGAGGGTGCCGGACTCCCAGGTCAGTTGCGGGTCGAGGTCGGCGAACAGGCGGCGGGCGCCGCCCTCGGCGAAGTGCCGGGCGCGGTGCAGCACGTCCCCTTCGAGCAGGGACGAGATCCGGGGCCAGTGGGGCGCCAGGGCGATCTCCCAGTAGGCGGCGATCACGTCGGCCAGGCGGTCGAGGGCCCGCCCCGGGTCCGCGCGCAGGGCGGCGACGCCCGCCTCGGCCTGCGGGGTGGACGTGCGCAGGGCCTCCGGCGGGGTGGCGCGCAGCACCGCGAGCTCCACCTCGAGGGAGGGCTGCGGGGTGGTGGGCGGGGGGACGAGGAAGCCGGGGATGCCGGTGGTGGGGACGGGCACCAGGCGGGTCAGCGGGGACAGGTCCAGGCCCGAGGCGGCCAGCAGCGGGCGGACGCGGTCGGCCCAGCGGCGGTGCAGGCCCTGCTCGTCGGCTCCCTTCAGCACCCGGACGCTGGCCACGACCTCCCACAGCGGGGAGACGGCGAAGCGGGTGCGGGCGACGTCCTCCGCGGAGAACTCGATGTCCAGGGTCCCACCGACGCGCTCGACCCCGTGCTCAGGTACCACCATTTCGCCGAGACTAAATCATTGGGGACGGCCGCGCGGCTGCGGCAGCCTCACCGGCATGGTCATCGCGAGTCCCTGGCGCAGCCCCGGCTTCCGGGCGCTGTTCACCGCCTCCGCGCTCAGCCAACTGGGCGCCAACGTCGGCTATGTCGCCGTCCCGCTGGTCGCGGTGGTGGCGCTGGACGCGGGCCCGGGCCAGGCGGGGCTGCTGGCCGCGCTGAGCTGGGCCGCGTTCCTGGTGATCGGCCTGCCCGCGGGGGCGTGGGTGGACCGGGCGCGGCACCGCCGGGTGCTGGTGGCGGCGGACCTGGCGCGGGCCGCCCTGCTCGCCTCGGTGCCGGTGGCGTGGTGGCTCAACGCGCTGACGCTGGGCCAGCTCTACGCCGTGGTGCTGCTCAACGGGTGCGCCACGGTGTTCTTCGACGTCGCCGCGCAGAGCCACCTGCCCCGGCTGGTGGAGCGCGAGGCCCTGGTGCGGGCGAACGCCGCGGTGGTGAGCCTCCAGGCGGTGGGGAACGTGGCGGGCCGGGGCGCGGGCGGCGGCCTGGTGCAGTTGCTGGCCGCCCCGGCGGCGGTGGCGGTGACGGCCGTGCTGCACCTGGCGTCGGCGCTGCGGCTGGCCGGGGCGGCGGAGGCGCCGCGGGCACGGGAGCGGCGACTGCCGCCCGCCCGGCTCGGGGCGGCGGTCGCCGAGGGGCTGCGCCATGTGCTGGGCCACCCCGAGCTGCGGGCGCTGGCGTTCACCGCGTCGCTGACCAACCTCGGCGCGCAAATCGTCAACACCCTGCTGCCGCTGCTGTTCACCCGCGAGCTGGACCTGCCCGCCGGGGTGCTCGGCCTGTACTGGGCGGCGGGCGGGGTGGGCCTGCTGCTCGGCGCGCGGTGCGCCGGGCCCGCCGCCCGAAGGCTGGGGCACGGCCGGGTGCTGGGCCTGATGGGGCTGTGCGTGGCGCCGGCCGCGCTGGCCGTGCCGCTGATCGGCCGGGGCGGCTGGCTGTGGCTGGCCGGGGCGGGGTGGCTGGTGGTGATGGTCAAGACCGGGATGGACAACGTGCTCGGGGTGTCGCTGCGGCAGCGGCTGACCCCCGACCCGCTGCTCGGGCGGATGAACGCCACGTTCCGGTTCATGCTGACCGGTGCGCTGGCGGTCGGAGCGGCGGTGGCCGGGGTGCTGGGGGAGCTGGCCGGGGTGCGCGCCGGCCTGTGGGTGGGCGGGTGCCTGCTGGCGGTGGCGTTCTGGCCGGTGTTCGCCTCCCCGGTGCGCCTGCGCCGCACGCTGCCGCCGCACCCGGCGCCCGCGAAGGGCCCGGCCCCGGCGGCGGCACCGTGAGGGCTCAGGCCGCGGCGGGCTCCTCCCCCGGCTCGTCCCGCACCGTCAGGCACGCCGTCCACAGCGGCATCAGCCACAGCACGGCCACCGCGGCGCCCGCCACGGCCGGGGCGGGCACGGGCACCTCGGCGACGAGGGACACCGCGAGCGCGAGGCCCGCCACGGCCAGGGTCGCCCGGTGGGCGAGGGTGTGCACCCGGCCGCGCTCGGCGAGCTGCCGCTCGTCCAGGACGCGGGCGCGCAGCTCCAGCAGGCCGCGGGTGGCCGCGTTGACGGCGCCGGTGGTCACGCACCACACCAGGACGAGGAAGGGCAGGGTGGCCAGCAGCCCCGGCCACTCCTTCAGGGCGAGCACGTTGGCGAAGGCGGCGGCGGTGAGGACGACGTGGGCGGCCACCAGCAGGCGGCGGCGCACCGCGGTCGCGGAGACGGCGTGCAGCCGCGGGTCGTTCATCGTCCTGAGCAGGTACCGGTCGTAGCGCGTGGTGGCGGTCATGGCTTCTTCCCCGTTCGGTAGACCTCGTCCGTGAGCGGGCGGAACGGCTCGAGGGAGAACAGCGCCTCCACCGGGAGGTCGAAGTACTCCGCGATCCGCAGCGCCAGGTGCAGGCTCGGGTTGTACTCGCCGCGTTCGATGTAGCCGATGGTCTGGTAGTGCGCGCCGACGGCCTCGGCGAGCCGCTGCCGGGAGACCTTCCGCTCCGCCCGCACCACGGCGAGGCGGTTGTGCACCTGCTCACTCATGTATAAGAAGTACTACATTCGGAGGCAGGAGGACAACAGAGCGCGGGAGAGAACCGCATAAATGCGCGACGCGGTCCCACCGGCGGGTGACCGTGCCGGTGCGCCGGGTGAAACCATGGCCCCATGACGGCGGAGGAAAGCGGTTCCTGGGAGCGCCAGGAGCCCCACATCGACCGGAGCACCTTTGAACTCGGCACGGACGGGCCGAGGGTCCTGGTGGTCGGCGTCGACGGCTCGGAGACCTCGATCCGGGCCGCCGCGTACGCGGTCGGGCTCGCCCGCCGCCAGGGGTCGCGGCTGGTGTTCGTCTACGTGCAGGCCTTCTCCGGCGCGGCCGGCCTCACCCCCGGGTCGGCCGCCCTCATCGCCGGCAGCCAGGACGAGCTGGCCGAGGAGTTCGCCCGCGACATCCGCGCCTACATGGACGAGCTCGGCATGCGCGCCTGGGAGTTCCGCACGGTGCGCGGCGACGTGTACGCCGAGCTGGCCCGCACCGCCGACGCCGAGCTCGCCGACGGGGTGCTGGTCGGCTCGTCCATGAAGGCGGGGCACCGGGTGGCGGGCTCCGTGGCGGTCCGGCTGGTCCGGGCGGGCAGGTGGCCGGTGACGGTGGTGCCCTGACCCGGTGCCGGCGGCGGGCCCGCGGACCCGGGCGGGCGGCCGCCCGTCAGACGGCCACCGAGCGCGGGTCGAAGCCGAACGGGAGCTCCAGGCGGTGCTCGCGCATCAGCGCCTCGTCGCACAGCAGGTCCCGGGTGCGGCCGTCCGCCGCGATGACGCCGCCCGAGAGCACCACCGAGCGCGGGCACAGCTCCAGCGCGTAGGGCAGGTCGTGGGTGACCATCAGCACCGTCACGTCCAGGGAGCGCAGCACGTCGGCGAGTTCCCGGCGGCCCGCCGGGTCGAGGTTGGACGACGGCTCGTCCAGCACCAGGATCTCCGGCTCCATGGCCAGCACCGTGGCCACGGCGACCCGCCGGCGCTGCCCGAACGACAGGTGGTGCGGGGGCCGGTCGGCGTGCCCGGCCATGCCGACCTGTTCCAGGGCGCGCTCCACCCGGGCGGCCAGCTCCTCGCCGCGCAGCCCGAGCGTGGCCGGCCCGAACGCCACGTCCTCCCGGACGGTGGGCATGAACAACTGGTCGTCGGGGTCCTGGAAGACGATGCCGACCCGGCGGCGGATCTCCTTCAGATGCGCCTTCTCCACCGGCAGGCCGGCGACGCGCACGGTGCCGCGGCCCGCCGTCAGGATGCCGTTCAGGTGCAGCACCAGGGTGGTCTTGCCCGCGCCGTTGGGGCCGAGCAGGGCCACCCGATCGCCGCGCTCCACCACCAGGTTCACCCCGAACAGGGCCTGGTGGCCGTCGGGGTAGGCGTAGGCGAGGTCCCGCACCTGGAGGGAGGGCGGGGGCGGGGTCGTCGTCACAGGGTCCACCATCCCATCAGGCACACGGCCAGGGCCGCGGCGGGCAGCGCGCAGGCGGCGGCCCACGCCGAGCGGGGCGCGGCGGTCCCGTCCAGCACCGGCATGGCGCCGGTGTAGCCCCGGCTGACCATGGCCAGGTGGACGCGTTCGCCGCGCTCGTAGGAGCGGATGAACAGGGCGCCCGCGCTCCTGGCCAGCACCGGCCAGGAGCGGACGCCGCGGGCGGCGTGCCCGCGGGACTCGCGGGCGATGCGCATGCGGCGCATCTCCTCGGTGATCACGTCCCCGTAGCGGACCATGAAGGACGCGATCTGCACCAGCAGGGACGGCAGGCGCAGCCGCTGGAGGCCGAGCAGCAGGGCGCGCAGCTCCGTGGTGGCGGCCAGCAGGACGGACGCGGCCACGCCGAGGGTGCCCTTGGCCAGGATGTTCCAGGCGCCGAGCAGTCCGGGCTCGCTCAGCGAGACGCCCAGCACCTCGGTGCGCTCCCCGGTCGCGAAGAAGGGCAGCAGCAGGGCGAAGGCCACGAACGGGACCTCGATCAGCATCCGCCGCAGCACCAGCCCCGCGGGGACGCGGGCGAGCGCGGCGACGGCGGCGAGCAGCGCCGCGTGGCAGGCGAACACCCAGTACGCCTCGCGGGGGGTGGCCACCACGACCAGCACGAAGGTGAAGGCGGCGGCCAGCTTGCAGTGCGGGGGCAGGCGGTGCACCGGCGAGTCGGCGGGCCGGTACAGCCGGTGCGCGTGCCCGGCTCCCATGGCGGGTCAGACCGTCCCGTCCCCGGCGGGCGACGGCCGGTCCGCGCCCGTGCCCCGGCGGCGGACCAGCCAGAACACGCCGGTGCCCACGGCCAGCGTCGCGGTGACGCCGACGACCCCGGCGATGCCGCCGGACAGGCGCGCGTCGTCCACGTCCTTCGTCTGGTAATCGGCCAGCGGGGAGTCGGCCAGGTCGTGCTCCTCGGCGCCCTTGTCGAAGCCCTCCTCCGCGGCGACCTTCTCCAGGCCGTCGGGCTCGCCGGACGCGTAGTAGCTGACGAACCCGGCCAGGAGCAGCGCGAGCAGGGCACCGGCGATCCACAGGGTGCGGGTGCGGACGCCGAAGGCGGTGCGGGGGGCGGTCACAGGGTCTCTCCCACGGTCTTGCCAGGGGCGGGGGCGCTCGGGGCGGACGGCGCGGGGGTGCTCGGGGTGGCGGGCGCGGGCGCGTCCCGCAGCTCCAGGGGCGCGCGCAGGTCGTGCGCGCCGTGCACCAGGTCGGGCCGGACGGTGAGCACGCTGCCCACGGTCAGCGCCGTGATCACGCCCTCGCCGATGCCGATGAGCAGGTGCACGCCGATCATCGACCCGGCCACCTGGCCGATCGGCACCTCGGTGACCCCGCCGACCGCATACAGCAGGGTGAACATCGCGGCGGCGGCCGGGACGGAGACGAAGGCGGCGGCGAACGACGCGGCGGTGATCGCCCCCCGGCCGCGCGGCAGCACCTTGACCAGCAGCCGGAAGGTGAGGTACGCCACGGGCACGCCGACGACCGCCATGTCGGTGATGTTGACGCCGAGCGCGGTGAGCCCGCCGTCGGCGAACAGCAGCGCCTGCATCAGCAGCACCACGGATATGCACAGCACACCGGTGTACGGGCCGACGAGGATCGCGGCGAGCGCGCCACCGAGCAGATGGCCGCTGGTGCCCGCGGCGACGGGGAAGTTCAGCATCTGGACGGCGAAGATGAACGCGGACACCAGGCCGGCCAGCGGCGCCGTCCGCTCGTCGAGCTCGCGGCGGGCGCCGCGCAGCCCGGCGGCGACGCCGAGCGCGGCGACCGCTCCCGCCGCGACCGACACCGGCGCGTCGATGAATCCGTCGGGTACGTGCATCTGGGGTCCTTTCCCCGGAACATCCCGCCCGCGGGTGTGATAGTGCGACCAATGGGTGTGTGAGCCTGCTGATGATAATGGCCTGTTGCGACCGACTTGCAATAGCTGCGGTCGTGCGTTGAGGGAGCGGAAGTCTCCTCCCGGGGCCAAGGGGCTCCGCCCCCTGGCCCCCACCGGGGCTGCGCCCCGGGCCCCGCTCGGGAGGGCGGTTCGGGGGGCGGGGCCTGGACCTGGGGGGACGGGTGGCTTGAGGGCGTGGGAGCGGCTGCTTGGGTTCCGTCGGAGCGGCTGGTAGGAGTCCCTGCGGGGAGTGGGCGCCTGGATTCCGCGGGAGCGGCTGCCCGGCTCCCGTGCGGCATCGCGGTCGCGGTCCGGGGTGGGGCGCTCCCCGGCCCGGCCTCCGGGTGTCCGAGTTGCCCGGTTCGGCCGGACGGCCGAGCATGGAGGGCGTGGCCTCACGGGCGTATCTGCGCTTTCCGCACGTGCGCGGCGAACTCCTCTCCTTCGTCGCCGAGGACGACCTGTGGCTGGCGGCCGTGCCACCGGCCGGACTGCCCGGGGACGGGACGGACGGGACCGGAACGGACGGGGCCGGGGCGGGCGGGACCGCCGCCGCCGGGATGGGGCGCGGGCCGCTCGGGAAGGGCGCCGCCCGCGCATGGCGGCTGACCGCCGACCGCACCCGCCTCGGCCGCCCCCGCATCTCCCCGGACGGCCGCCACGTCGCCTACACCTCCTGGCGCAGCCTGGACCCCGAGGTGTACCTCGCCCCCGTGGGCGGCGGCCAGGAGACCCGCCTGACGTACTGGGGCGGCACCGACGCCCGGGTGTGCCAGTGGCTCCCCGGCGGCGACGAGATCCTCGCCGTCTCCTCCCACGGCCAGCCGTTCTCCCACTACTCGTGGGCGTACGCCCTGCCGGCGACCGGCGGCCCCGGCCGCAGGCTCCCGCACGGCCCCGTCGGCGACCTGTACGCCACCGCGGCGCACACCCTGCTGCTCACCGACACGGCCCCGCACGACCCGCCCGCGTGGAAGCGCTACCGCGGCGGGTCCTCCGGGCGGCTGTGGCTGGACGGCGAGCGGCTGCTGCCCGCCGCCCCCGGCCACCTGTCCTGCCCGATGGTGGTCGGCGGCCGGGTGGCGTTCCTCTCCGACCACGAAGGCGTCGGCAACCTCTACTCCTGCCTGCCCGACGGCTCGGGGCTGCGCCGCCACACCGACCACGACGACTTCTACGCCCGCGACGCCGCCACCGACGGGCAGCGCGTCGTCTACGGCTGCGCGGGCGAGCTGTGGCTGGTCGAGGACCTGGCGGACCCCGAGGGCGCACCCCGCCGCCTGGAGATCGACCTGGGCGGGCCGCGCACCGGACGCCGCCCCCACCAGGTGCCGGCCGCCTCCCACCTGACCGGCCTGGCCTGCGACACCACGGGCCGGGCCAGCGCCGTGTGCGTGCGCGGCAGCGTGTACTGGCTCACCCACCGGGACGGCCCCGCCCGCGTCATCGCGGACACGCCGGGGGTGCGGGCCCGGCTGCCCGAGATGCTCGGCGACACGGGACGGGTCGCGTGGGTGACCGACGCCGCGGGCGAGGACGGCGTCGCGGTCGCCGGCACCCCGGGGCGCGCCGCCGCGCGGGCCGCCGCCGACGAGGAGCCGGACAGGGGCCCGGACGGCGCGCAGGAGCCGCGGGTGCTGGCCGCGGGCCGGGTCGGCCGCGTCCACGAACTGGTGGCCGCGCCCGACGGGCGCGCCCTCGCGGTGGCGGCCGACGACGGGCGGCTGCTGCTGGTGGACGCCGCCTCGGGAGACGTCACCGAGCTGGCGCGCTCCGACAACGGGCCGGTGCGGCACCTGGCGTTCTCCCCCGACGCGGCGTGGCTGGCCTGGTCCCACCCGCACCTGGGCCGCTCGCTGCACCGGATCCGGATGGCGTCCCTCGCCGACGGCACGGTGGTGGACGTCACCAGCGGCCGGTTCGAGGACGAGCGGCCGGTGTTCACCCGGGACGGCAAGTACCTGGCGTTCCTGTCCTGGCGCGGCTTCGACCCGGTGTACGACGTGCACACCGGCGACTACTCCTTCCCGCTGGGCAGCCGCCCCTACCTGGTGCCGCTGTCCTCCCGCACCCCGTCCCCGTTCGCCCTGCCCGTGGCGGGCAGGCCGCCCAGCGGCGGGCTCGACCCGGACGAGGCCGGGGAGGCCGAGCGGGTCGAGGTGGAGGTGGAGGGCCTGGAGTCGCGGGTGACGCCGTTCCCCGTCCCCGCGTCCAAGTACTCCTCGCTGGCCGCGGTCGCGGGCGGCCTGGTGTGGCTGCGCTGGCCGATCTCGGGGGCGCTCGGCGAGACGTACGCCAACCCGGCCGACACCTCGGGGCGGCCCGCGCTCGACCACTTCGACCTGGCCAAGGGCGTGCGCACCGAGCTGGCGGGGCAACTCGACTGGTTCGCCGTCAGCGGCGACGGCACCCGCCTGGTCACCGCCGACGAGGGCCTGCTCACCGTCGTCCCCGCCTACGAGCGCGACCCGGACGCGGCCGTGCTGGTGGACCTGCGCCGCATCCAGCACCAGGCCGACCCCGCCGCCGAGTGGCGGCAGGCCTACGCCGAGGCCGGGCGGATCACCCGGCACTACTTCTGGACCCCGGACATGGGCGGCGTGCCGTGGAGCGAGGTACTCGACCAGTACCGGCCGCTGGTGGACCGGGTGGCCTCCCCCGACGAGTTCGCCGACCTGCTGCGCGAGGTCCTCGGCGAGCTCGGCACCTCCCACGCCTACGTCACCCCGGCCCGCCGCAACGAGGGTCCGCCCGCCTACCAGCGGCCCATCGGGCTGCTCGGCGCCGACTTCGCCCGCGACGACGGCGGCGCCTGGCGGGTGACGCGGATCCTGCCCGGCGAGTCCTCCGACCCCCGGGCGCGCTCCCCCCTCGCGGGCACCGGCGTGCACGCCGGGGACGCGCTCACCCATGTGGACGGCCGGCCCGTGGACCCCGGGCGCGGGCCCTGGCCGCTGCTGGCGGGGGCGGGCGGCACCACGGTGGAGCTGACGTTCCGCCCGGCGGACGGCGGCAGCGCCGCGCACCGCGTCGCCGTCGTCGCCCTGATCGACGAGCGGCCGCTGCGCTACCACGACTGGGTGGACACCCGCCGCGCCCTGGTGCGCGAGCTCAGCGACGGGGCGTGCGGCTATCTGCACATCCCGGACATGGGCGGATCGGGCTGGGCGCAGTTCAACCGCGATGTGCGCCAGGAGATGAGCAGGCCGGCGCTGATCGTGGACGTGCGCGGCAACGCGGGCGGGCACATCTCGGAGCTGGTGGTGGAGAAGCTCTCCCGCCGCATCATCGGCTGGGACGTCACCCGGGGCGCGCAGCCCGTCTCCTACGCGGGCGACGCGCCGCGCGGCCCCCTGGTCGCCGTCGCCGACCACGCCACCAGCTCCGACGGCGACATGATCACCGCCGCGGTGAAGCTGCTGCGGCTCGGACCCGTGGTGGGCTCGCGCACCTGGGGCGGGGTCGTCGGGACGACCGGGCGGCACCGGCTCGGCGACGGCACCGTGGTCACCGTCCCCATGAACGCGGCCTGGTTCGAGGAGTACGGCTGGAGCGTGGAGAACCACGGCGTGGCCCCCGACATCGAGGTCCTGCGCACCCCGCGGGACTGGGCCGAGGGCCGGCACCCCCAGTTGGCGAAGGCGGTGGAGGTCGCGCTCGAGCTGCTGGAGCGCACCCCGGTGCCGTCCCCGCCCGCGGGCGCGTCGGGCCCCGACCGGCGCCGGCCGCCGCTGCCGCCGCGGTGAGGGGGCGGGCTGGGTCTCGGAAACGCTCGGTCTCGGAAACGCTCGGGGGCGCACCCTGTGGTGGGTGCGCCCCGGGGACGGAGCGGTTGCGGTGTGGTGCGCGGTGGGCCGGTCGCGGGGTCAGGCGGCGGTGGCGACGAGCCTGACGGCGGTCCCGCGGGTCTCGGCGATGGCCAGGATCTCGTCCAGGGCGCGCAGGGCGTTGGCGGCCTTCACGCAGCCGAACTCGCTGGTGAACCGGACCACTGCGCGGACCTGCGCCGGGGTGGCGCCTTCCAGCAGGGCCTGCTCGACGTGG